>NZ_JBVBEF010000048.1:0-66865 GCF_055456055.1 Bradyrhizobium sp. LeoB3 | reverse complement strand
AAGCGAGACCCCGGCGAGTGGATGACGCAAAAGGGATTGACTGAGCAAGGCCCGTTACAGAAGGGTGGGCAAAGCGAAGCATGCCCACCATTAAGCATTCCGCTCGTGGTGGTGGGCACGCTTCGCTTTGCCCACCCTACGGCAGCTCCGGGACTGCCGGCGCGGTGCCGAGGTCGTCGGGGCCGAGGTCGGTCAATTCGCATTCCAGGCATTCGACGTCGAGCCGGAGCGTGGCGCCCTGGCTGAACAGGAGCAGAGCGCTGCCGCCGGGGGCGGCGCCCTGGTGAAACTCGATGCCGAGCAGTTCCAGGGTGGCGTCCGGCGCCTCCAAGTTGATCTTGCGCGACTTGCAGGCAAGCACGCGGTCGAAGCGCAGCGCCGCGATCAGCCGGCGCGAGGCGGTTTCGCCCGACAGCGTCTGCTCCCAGTCGAGCCTGGACATGCCGACCACGAGCCGCTTCTCGCCCTGACGCCAGACGATGTCGGAGGCCTGCACGTGGGCATCCTGCACATGCGCCGAGATCACGGCGAGATCGTCGGCATCAAGTGCGATCAGTTTGAGCGGCGCGGGCGGTATCATGCCGAAAGCAATCTCCTGGACCAGAACCGGTTCCCCCCGATATCAGTCCCTGATGCGCTCGATCGACGCGCCGCAGGCCGACAATTTCTCCTCCAGCCGCTCGAAGCCGCGATCGAGATGGTAGACGCGGTTGACCATGGTCTCGCCCTCGGCGGCAAGGCCGGCGATGACCAGCGAGACGGACGCGCGCAGGTCCGTCGCCATGACCGGCGCGCCGCGCAATCTGTCGGTGCCGCTTATCGTGGCGGTCTCGCCGTCGAGCGAGATCCTGGCGCCGAACCGCGCCAGTTCCTGCACATGCATAAAACGGTTCTCGAAGATCGTCTCAGTGATGACGGACGCGCCGTCGGCGCAGGTCATCAGCGCCATTAGTTGCGCCTGCAGATCGGTCGGGAAGCCGGGGAACGGGGCGGTCGTGACCTTGACCGGGCGAAGGCCGGCGCCGTTGCGGCCGATGCGGATACCGTCATTGTTGACGCTGACGGTGGCGCCGGCTTCGCAGAGTACATCGAGCGCCGATTGCAGCAATTCCGGCCGTGCGCCGGACAACTGCACCTCGCCGCCGGTCATCGCGACCGCCATCGCATAGGTGCCGGCCTCGATGCGATCCGGCAGCACGGTGTGGCGCGCGCCATGAAGCCTGTCGACCCCCTCGACGATGATGCAGGGCGTGCCGGCGCCGGTGATGCGCCCGCCCATCTTGTTCAGGCAGGCGGCGACATCGGCGATTTCAGGCTCGCAGGCGGCGTTGGTGATGACGCTGGTCCCCCTGGCAAGCGTCGCCGCCATCAGCGCGACATGGGTGCCGCTCACCGTGACCTTGGGGAAAGCGATGTCGGCGCCGCGCAGGCCACCGGGCGCTTTCGCGACCACATAGCCGCCGTCGATCGAGATCTCCGCTCCGAGCTTCTCCAGCGCCATGATCAGGAGGTCGACCGGCCGGGTGCCGATGGCGCAGCCGCCCGGCAGCGACACCCTCGCCTCATGCATGCGCGCAATCAGCGGCGCGATCACCCAGAAGCTGGCGCGCATCCGCGACACCAAGTCATACGGCGCGGTGGTGTCGATGATGTCGGCGGCCGAGATGTGCAGGGTCTGGCCCTGGTACTCGCGGTCGCCGGGCCGCTTGCCCGCGGACATGATGTCGACGCCGTGATTGCCGAGGATGCGCTGGAGCTGCGCGACGTCGGCAAGCCGCGGCACGTTGTCGAGGATCAGCGTCTCCTTTGTGAGGAGCGCCGCGATCATCAGAGGCAGCGCGGCATTCTTCGCGCCGGATATCGAGATGGTGCCGTTGAGCTCGTTGCCGCCGACGATTCGGATGCGATCCATGCTGCCTCTTGCTCTGATCCGCGAAAAACCTATCGAAGCAAGGGGCTACCGCAAAAGTGTTGAAATTTAGGGCAATTCCGTGGGCTTTTCAGGCGGCCGCCGCGAACTGGTCGAAGGAGACCCCGGTTAGCGTCGCCGAGGCCTCCCACAGCATCGCCGCGACCGCGGCATCCTTCGCCTGCGGCATGATCTTCGCCTCGACCGGCGGGCCCTTCAACTCGTAGAACCAGTTCGGCCCATAATAGCCGCCGGGCTCGGCGGCCGGCGAGGTCGCGGCAAATAATGTCGGCAACGCACCGGCCGCGGCGGACTGGCTGGCATAGGGTTGCAGCAAGCGGCTGAAATACGAGGATAGGCTCCTCGTGCCCGGGCCATTCGGGATGAGGTCGGTGCGCGCATAGCCGGGATGGGCGGCATTGCTCATCAGGCCCCAGCCGGCAGCGTCGCTGCGGCGCTGCAATTCGAGCGCAAATATCAGCATCGCCAGCTTCGACTGGCAGTAGGCGCGCCACGGGCGGTAGGACCGCTCCGACTGGAGGTCAGCGAAATCGATCGCGCCGGAGCGGTGCGCCAGACTCGAGAGATTGACGACCCGGGGCTTAAGGCCGCGGCGAAGCTGCGGCAGCAGGCGCGCGGTGAGCGCGTAATGGCCGAGATAATTGATGCCGAGCTGCATCTCGAAACCGTCCTGCGTCGTCCGCCGCTTCGGCAGCGCCATCACGCCGGCATTGTTGATGAGGAGATCGACCGAAGGACGGCTGATGGCAAAGCGCCCGGCAAAGTCGGCGACCGAGGCGAGGCTCGCCAGATCGAGCGTCTCGTAGCTGACGTCGGCATTGGGATATTGGGCGCGGATGCGCTCGAGCGCGTGCCTGCCCTTGATGTCGTTGCGGCCGGTCAGCACCACGGTCGCGCCGGCGCCCGCCAGCGCCAGCGCGGTCTCATAGCCGAGCCCGCCGGTGGCGCCGGTGATCACGGCGGTTTTGCCGGTCTGGGGTGGAATGTCTGCAGTGCTCCAGCCGCTCATGCTTATATCTCCTGGTCGAATCGGGGTGTGGTTCCCAGCTGCGCCCCCTAAATGTGCACTAGGTGCAAATTTGCAAGTGGTGAAGGTTTTGAAGCGAGCGGCGAACCTGCGCGGACCGGCTAAGGGCAGGTCATCAAAGGAGAAAACCGCGCCTGGCGCGGCGCCGGGCCTGCGCGCGCGCAAGCGGCAGGAGACGCGCGAGAAGCTGACGCGGGCGGCGATGGCGCTGTTCCTGGAGCGCGGCTTCGAGGCGACCACACTCGACGACATCGTCGCCGCCGCTGATATCTCCCGCCGCACTTTCTTCCACTATTTCGCCTCCAAGGAAGACGTCGTGTTCGCCTGGCAGGAGGAAGCCGGCGCGGCCCTGATCGCGGCGGTCGCGGCGCGGCCTGCCGGCGAATCCATGCTCGCGGCGGCGGAGAACGCCATCATCGCAATGGCCGGCCAGCTCGATCCCGCCGAAGTGGTGGCGTTGGCCCGGTTGAAGCAGGACAACCCGGCGCTGCAGGCGCGCGATCAGCTCAAGTATGAAAAGCTCGAGCGAACGCTGGCCGATGCGCTTCTGAGGCGCACAGGCAACAAGACAGACAAGATGCAGTCGCGGCTGGTCGCGATGATCGCTACCGGCGCGATGCGCGTCGGCGGCGAGCTCTGGGCCGCCGAGGGCGCCCGCGAGACGCCCGAGCTTCTCGCCAGGCGGATGTTCGCGGCAATCCGCGCGATGTTCGAATGAATCTTCTCTCCTTCTCCCCGCCCTTGCGGGGAGACGGTCGGGATGAGGGGCTCTCTCCGCGAATTCAGAGCGAGATGAGTTCTTGGAGAGAGCCCCTCACCCGAAATTCAAGCTGCGCTTGAATTTCGACCTCTCCCCGCGAAGAGCGGGGAGAGGTGAAACAAGCGACGCTCAGCCCTTGATGAACGCGAGCAGGTCGGCGTTGATGGTGGCAGCTTCCGTGGTGGGCATGCCGTGCGGGAAGCCTTTGTAGGTCTTCAGCGTGCCGTTCTTCAACAGCTTGGCGGACAGCGGCCCGGCGTCGGCATAGGGCACGATCTGGTCGTCGTCGCCATGCATGACGAGAACGGGCACGTTGATCTTCTTCAGGTCTTCGGTGAAGTCGGTTTGCGAGAAGGCGACGATCCCATCGTAATGCGCCTTGGCGCCGCCCATCATACCCTGGCGCCACCAGTTCTGGATGATGGCTTCCGAAGGTTTGGCGCCTGGCCGGTTGTAGCCGTAGAACGGGCCCGCAGCGAGCTCGCGATAGAATTGCGAGCGATTGGCGGCGAGTTGCGCCTGCAGCCCGTCAAAGACATCCTTGGGCAGGCCGCCCGGATTGGCCGGGGTCTGCAGCATCAACGGCGGCACCGCGCTGATGATCGCCGCCTTCGCCACCCGGCTCTCACCGTGCCGCGCGATATAGTGGACCACCTCGCCGCCGCCGGTGGAATGACCGACGTGAACGGCGTTCTTCAAATCGAGATGCGCGGTCACCGCCGCGAGGTCGTCGGCATAGTGATCCATGTCGTGGCCATCGCTCACCTGGCTCGACCGGCCGTGGCCGCGGCGGTCATGCGCGATCACGCGAAAGCCATGATTGAGGAAGAACAGCATCTGGGTGTCCCAGTCATCAGATGACAACGGCCAACCGTGACTGAACACGATGGGCTGACCACTGCCCCAGTCCTTGTAGAAAATCATGACGCCGTCTTTGGTGGTGATCGTGGGCATCGCGCAGCCTTTCGTACGAGTGAAGCCGATGGAACATACCGGTCGAGGCATGCTCCGGATTTCAAAATCGCCCTGCGATTATCAAACCGCGATGTCAGTCACGCGAACGAGGTCATCGGCCTGAAGCGCCGCCAGATGCCGATGATCGCCACCACGAACAGCACCAGCACGATGCCCTGCACGACGGCGAAGACCGGGCCGGACGGGGGCGCCGGCGGCACGCTCGGCGCCAACGCGTGCAGCGGGGGTATCTTGAGGAAGGACTGAACCACCAGCACGAAGACGTTGAGATAGAGCGATATCATCGCCGTCACGATGTAGATCGGACGCCAGGCGCCCGAAAGCTTCATGACATAGAGCGCGATGCAGGCGATCGCGAGCAGGACCAGCGAAATGATCCCGAAGATATGCGAGGGCAGCAGCTCCTTGAACGGAAACAGAAAGCCGGTGACGCTGGTGAGGATCGTGAACAGCAGGAACACCGCGGTGAGCCCCGGCGTCTGTCTCGAGCCAAGCAGGGCGAACATCACGACAAGACCAGCGACGATTGCAACCAGGCTGATCACCACGTGAACAAGCGTAAACGTGGCCAAGCTCATACCCAGGACCATGTGAAGCACTCCCCATTGAGAACCGCGCTGAACACTACGATGCAACAAATGAGATTGCTACATGCTTCGCGGATCGGAAGCCGACTTATATGATGAAGATAAGATGATTATGATGCGAATAAACTAAAGTATGGGATTTGCCGAAACTGTTTGCATGCCTGTCATAAATGACAGCACACCGACAGCAATCACCAACTATTTGTATTAGTGCCGTAGCCCGAGTGAAGCGAAGCGTAACCCCGGGGGCCGCTCGTAAACGCGGATGCAGTCGTCCCGGGTTACGCGTTTCCCACGGCGCTATGAATCAGTAGTAGCGCGGGATCGGGCCGTTATGCGGCGTCTTGCGCTGCGAGAGATCGAACAGCACGCGATCGACATAGCACCAGCCCCAGCCTTCCGGCGGATCATAGCCTTCGATGATTGGATGGCCGGTCGCGTGGAAATGCGCGGTCGCATGCTTGTTGGGGGAATCGTCACAGCAGCCGACATGGCCGCAGGTACGGCAGATCCGCAAATGCAGCCATTGGCTGCCGCTCTTTAAGCACTCCTCGCAGCCGAGCGCACTCGGCGTGACGGTCTGGATGCCGGCGATATGGGTGCAGCCTATCGACATCTGCTCTTTCCTAAGCCGTGGAATTGGCGTTGTCGGCGAGGAAGCCGTGCAGCGCCGCGACGACCTGCGCGCCCTCGCCGATCGCGCCGCCGACGCGCTTGACCGATCCGGAGCGGACATCGCCAACGGCGAACACGCCGGGCACCGTGGTTTCCAGCACTTGTCCCGGCCCGTTCTGGCCGGTGAGCACAAAGCCTCCGCGGTCAACCTTGACGCCGCAGCCCTCGAGCCACCCGGTCGCGGGATCGGCGCCGACGAACAGGAACACGTTGTTGACGTCGAGCGTGTGCTGCTCCGGTGCCAGGCGGCTCTTCCAGCGCGCGCGTTGGAGCGTAGCGTCCTCGCCGCCTTCCAGCGCTGTGATCTCGGTGTTGAACATCAGTTCGATGTTCGGCGTCGCCTCGATGCGTTCGATCAGATAGCGTGACATGCTGGCCCCGAGGCCGCCGCCGCGGATCATCATGTAGACCTTGCGCACATGGCCCGACAGGAACACTGCGGCCTGGCCAGCCGAATTGCCGCCGCCGACCAGCACCACGTCCTGCCCCGCACACAGCTTGGCCTCGATCGGCGAGGCCCAGTACCAGACGCCGCGGCCCTCGAAGGCCTCGAGGTTCTCGATGCTCGGCCGGCGATAGCGGGCCCCGCTCGCCACCACGATCGATCTTGCGCGCAAGGTGTGCCCGCATTCGGTCGCGATCGAGAACAGGCCGTCCCGCTTGGAGCAGTCGAGCGATCTGACGGAAACCGGGATCAGGATATCGGCGCCGAATTTCTGCGCCTGGTTGAAGGCGCGGCCGGCAAGCGCCTGGCCGGAAATGCCGGTCGGAAAGCCCAGATAATTCTCGATACGGGCGCTGGCGCCGGCCTGACCGCCAAAGGCGCGGGAATCGAGCACCGCGACCGACAGGCCTTCGGACGCTGCGTAGACGGCGGTGGCGAGCCCGGCCGGCCCGCTGCCGACGACGGCAACGTCATAGAGCTTGTCATGGGCGTGGTCGCCGATCATGCCCATCGCCATCGCAAGCGCAGTCTCGGATGGGTTACGCAACACGTTGCCGTTGGGGCAGACCACCAGCGGCAGTTCGGCGCGCGTGGCCGAATAACGCGCGATCAGGTCGGCCGCATCCTTGTCGGTGGCGGGATCGACCACGTGATAGGGCTGGCCGTTGCGCGCCAGGAAATTCTGCAACTGCGCGATCTTTCCGAGCGACGGCGGGCCGATCAGCACGGGGCCGCCGACGCCGCCCTGGATCAGGTTGACGCGACGCAGGATCAGCGCGCGCATGATGCGCTCGCCGAGATCGGCTTCGGCCACCAACAGCGCCCGCAATCTTTCCTGCGGAATCAAGAGCGTCTCGACGTCGCCTTCGGCATGGCCGTCGACCAGCGCGGGCCGGCCGGAGAGCTGGGCAATCTCGGCCAGGAATTGTCCCGGCCCCTGATCAATCACCGGCGTGACATGGCCGAGGCCATCGCGCTGCGTGATCGCGACCGTGCCCGAAAGCACCACGAACATCCCCGGTCCCGCCTTGCCGGTCTCGAACAGCGCTTCGCCGTCCCTATAGTGCCTGACCTCGCCGAACCGGCGCATGCGCTCGATCTCATGCTCGGTCAGGGTCGGAAAAGTCTGTTCGTGCCGCGGAAACGCGAGGGACCTCGCGCTGATCGGATTCGCCATCGCTTCTGCAGCCATCTCAGCAACTCACTCCTCTTACCAAAACACGGGCGCACCACCTGCCCAGCAGTTGGGACCGGCTAGCGATCCGGCTCGCCGCCGCCCGCGTCATCTAGTCGGCCCTCGGCCGGTTCGGAAGATGCAGGACCGCTACGCCCGCGCGCCTGCGATTTCCGCCGTTTGAGGTTTTCGCGCAGCGCGAGCTTGAGGCGATGCTGTCTTGATTCGCTCGATGCGATCGCGCTCTGCCGCTCCTGCCTGTCCTTCTCGTCCTGCATGTTGCATCCGTCTTTCAAACTTGCATGACAATAGACCAGGCGCCGAGGGAGATGCACCGGTCGATCGGGGAGGTGGGCTCCCCGGTCTTCCGTGCGGTGGCAGGATGAACCGGCCAAAGCCGCACTCCCGAGCGTCCCAGGGGAACCGAAGCGCGCCGGATTGGCCGAATTTCGACCGACGAAGCGTTTTTGCGAGCCGCCTCCCGTCCCCGCGCTTGCGCCGGAGGGGGGCTTGTGGCAAGAACCGCCGCGCCCGGAGGCGCCAACCAGGCCGATTCTTTATTCCCGGGCATGCTGCCGTAGCTCAGTGGTAGAGCACTCCCTTGGTAAGGGAGAGGTCGACAGTTCAATCCTGTCCGGCAGCACCAGATAAATCGACCAAATCAATGACTTAGCGAATCATCTCCGCGATTATTTGGCCCGGAAGATAGCAGAAATCTTCCGCTCGATCAGAGCATTGCCGGTGTTACCGCATGGCGGACATCGGGTTTGCCGGCGAAGCCCAGCCAAGGAGCCGGCTTCACCACATCCTGCACCATCATTTATGTCTATTACCGCACAACCAACACCGGCACGCTTCCGTCCGCCAGGACCTCCGATGTTTGACTCCCCAACCATAGCTTCCTGAGGCCGCGACGCCCATGAGAGGCCATGACGATCAAGTCGCAGCCTCTGGACTTTGCTGTGTCGATAATCGCAGTGGCTGGGTGCGCATTCGGAACATGCAAGAGTTCTGCAGATATCCCGACCTGCTCCGCCACGGCTCGCGCTTCATCGAGCGCTTTGCCCGCGCGTTCCTTGCAGGCTGCGTCAAAGCTATCGAACATTTCCTGCGCGGGAATCCATCCCCCGTGCCCGCTCCCGATCGGCAGAGGCTCCGTCACCGCGATGACTGTCACTTTGGCATTCAAGGCCTTTGCTAAAGCAATCCCGTGCTCAACGCCTTTTCTCGCGACATCCGATCCATCCGTGCTCAAGAGAATATTGGCGTACATTTGGGGGCTCCCTTGCTCGTCGAACATTTTCCCTAAGGTCGGCGCGTCTTGATCCGCGCTATCGGATCGGGGCGCACGGGATAAACCCGCCGTCGGTTGAAGCCGACCGCATCCCTATCGAAGGCGCTCCGCTCGCACCAGCCGCGGTCCTCGCAAATACGTGGTGCATTTGTGCTGTCTGGTCAGTGGGTCAGTTTGTAGCAGTGTCCGCCGCCCCTGTGCCTGACGCGCGCGCGACACTTATCCAGCGTCGAAAATGAGCAGTCAGGCTGTCCTGCCGCTTTCGCTCCCCTTAACTGCGCACAGAACGTGGCAGCATTGGCAGGGTCTTGAGGACAAAGAACGAAGCCCATCGAGAGAAGCGTCATCATAGCAATAAGTGCTAGCGTTGAACGCGACATATCAAGCCTCCCTATGAGGTCTTGCCCACGCGGCAAGCACACGCGTCATCACAGCACGTTGGTCCGGAGCAGCGGCGGCGCCGCTCCGGACCAACGACACCGCTTTGAGCGGCTTGGGGCACGCCAGAAGCAGCGCAAGCTGGTGTAACGGCGCTCGCCGCGGGTCTTCAAGTAGAAGAAACCCGCCCTTCTCGACGGAAAAAGTCCCTAGAGCGCCGGTTGCTATGCAAACCGGTGTCCCCTCGGATCAAGCCCGAGGGCATGCTTCGCTCGAAAACGGTCCAGCCCAAGACTGATCGTATTTTTGCGACTGATCGTATTTTGCGCCCTGGGGAGCGCGATCGTGATATCGGTTGCGGGCTGAGCCGCACGAAGCGACGCTACCTCATGTCCTGAGGGCGTCGACCATGTGGGCGATGAGAAGGCCAACGCTGAGGACCGTCAGGCAAACAATTACAGCTTGAAACAACATCGGTGCGAATTCCGGTGGGGCGGAGGACCTCATATAGTCCTCAAACGTCGGCGGCTTTTGGTCGTCCCGATGGCGCCTTGGTGTTCACGCGATTACAAATTTGCAAGGGTCGCGTTTCCAAGGTCGCGTTTGCAACGATCACGCCGCTTCTTCGACGTGGACGGGCATCCGGCCTCCGCAATCGTTGGCCGTCGGCGCCCTTGGCAGTCATCGGTAATGAGGACGCCCAGCAATTCTCCCGCCCTGCTCGAGCGCACGGCTGCGATTGAGCCGGCGATGCCTGCTCATCAAGGTACGAGCAGACATCGCGATGGCCCGCAGGCCGTTTTTCCGAAAATGGACCGCGCCAACCAGCTAGGCGAACCAAAAATCACTTGCGCTGAGGTTCTGAACGCCCGCGATGGTGACGTCATTATTGGCATCAAAGTGAATGACGGTGTTTCCACCGGTCACCTGGATATTCAAGTCGCCAAAATCGTGGATGTTGTTCGCCGCCAAGGCCGTGAGATCGATCTTGTCCCGCCCGGTTTGGAAATCGGCTGTGTCATGCCCGTTCTGGGCGGCAAAGACGAACGTATCCGCGCCGCGCTCACCAAGCATATTGTCGTTTCCGATGCCGCTCGTGAGCCTGTCGTTGCCATCGCCGCCATCAAGGACGTTTCCTGACCCGCCAATGACCGTAAGCTGATCGTTGCCTGCACCACCGTTGAGGAAGCTCGATCCGAGCGAACCTGGCGCAACAGTTGCCGTCAGGACATCATTTCCAGCGCCGCCATCCAGGCGGTTCTCGGCAACAGAGTTGTCCATAACCCCGGGAATGGGAGTTGCCGAAAGAAACGCGGTGAGTTGGTCATCTCCGGCCCCGCCATTCAGGACATTCGCGACATTGTAGAGCTCCCCCCCGGGAGAACCAAGCCTACCGCCGGCTACCGCGTCGAGATGTGCCGTGAGGCTGTCGTTTCCGCTACCGCCCTCGAGTTGATTGAGTGCGCGAACGGCTTCACCAAGCGCGGTGGAGTTCGCAATCAAGGTGTCATTGCCTCTCCCGCCGTCCAGATAATTCGTGAGATCCGTAACGGCGTTCTCCCCATCGGTAGAATGAGTCGCCTCTAGGGTGTCGTTGCCGTCATCGCCCCAAAGCTGGTTGATGCCGACCGGCGTGCTGCTATTTGAGTCCGTCAGATTGAAAGCGCGCAATATGTCGTCGCCCCGACCGCCGTGGAGCTCATTTGTCACCAGGTCGGTGGAATTGGATTGTCCGATAGCGGAGGCGTCCAGCACGTCGTTGCCGTCACCACCGAAGAGCACGTTGCTGGCGCTGCTGTTGAGCCCAGAGAATTCTGTTTCGGCACGAGCCGTGATGTGGTCATCGCCGGAGCCACCGTCGACGGTGTTCGTGACGATACTATCTCCGAAGGCATTGCGGCCATCCGCAAGGGCATGAATGGTATCATCGCCGCTTCCGCCGAACACGTGGGTGCTGACGGTTACAGTTTCGAAGACCCGAGGCGCCACATTTGCCGTGGCGTTGATAACGTCGTTTCCGCTGCCACCATCGAGGAGCACATCTGCGGTCTTCTCGGTGCTCTGAGGCGTGCTCTCACCCTGAAGAGTGACGGTCCCATCGAGGTGGTCGTTGCCCGTTCCGCCGAACTGAATGGCAAGTCCGTGCAAATCGCCCTGCGGCACGACAACATTGGTTGTCAAAGTGTCATCGCCGCGACCGCCGATCAACGCGGTCCGGTTGAATGCGCTGCTCAAATGATCATCGCCGGCAAGGCCAAACACAATGTCACCGTCAGCCTGTGCGGCAAGGACATCGTCGTGGCGGGTGCCGATGATCAAATTGTTGACGGGATCGATGAGGGAAAGCCAATCGAAGGCCCGGGAATCTTGAAAAAACCCTTCAGCTCCCAACAATTGCTGGGCGGCCTGGCTTTTGATGGAATTCGCCATATTTTCCTCCTTGGCACCTGGATAATGATGTCGACCAAATTCGAGCAACGAAATCGCATTCCGCAAAATGCGGAATAAATGACAATTAAATGACGGGATTATGCGCTGCGCCCGCCCGCAAATTCAGGCCGCGCATTCGGCGGCCACGGGCGACCTCTCGATTCTCCTCCTACGTCGCTCTTGCCGTTGCGGCTTCCGCAGTCGCCGGCAACATAATCACTTCCAATTTTCCGCAGGCAGCCAGGAAATTGCGCCGATCCGAAGCGGATTGGGGTCCGGCTCTGCTGAGTCGAGCATCCGCATCTCTTTTCACAGCCATGAAAGGAACGAACCTATTTAATCCAACCAACAACAAAATATTAAATCAGAAGTTGCGCGACACCTAATCACATTTAATTCGCGCCGTGTGGTGCGACAATATATCCGGAGTCGTCAGACTGGAGCGGTTCCCCCTCGTCTTCGCGACCGCGCTTCGCCACGGAACCGAGTTCCTTCGCAACGTCAGGGATGGCGCTGCGGCTCAGGTGAGCGGAAACCCGCGTGGCCGGGGGCGCTTGAATCCGCGAGGAAGCAGCCGGTGATGCGACTGAAGGGAGATCTTCAGCTCGTGCGCCTTTGCGATGACGCCACTCGGAGATCGATGCAGCATCCGCGCGATGCTCTGTGCGGGGTAATCGCGACGCGCCATTCGCTTGAGATCGTCGACGTCCAGGTCAGACCAACGGCGTCCCATGATCCCTCGAGATAATCTCTTGAATACGGATCGAAACGAGCAATTGATTGGATGAGCTTCGCGGACCGGATCGGGAAATGCTTGAGACGCTGAAAATGTACCGGGCGCCGGTTTCTTTGACAGTGCTAACACCGCGGCGGCTCCCGTTCTTCCCCGGAAAACTACGGCATTCGCGTGCGCAAAGGTGAAGCAGTTCGGCAGGGGTGGCCGCTTCGGCGGTGCTGCGCCCTTGCGCTCAGCGGAGCCGCCCTGACTTCGCCGGCTTGATCGTTCGAAGCGTGTTGCGGTTCGTCATCAACCGGAATCCGTCGATGAACTCAACGAGGCACCGGTTCTTGTTGCCGCGGACCAGCACGCGGCAACCTTGGCCCTTCCGCGCTTGATCGCGGCCGCGATAGATATGTGTCAGCACCTTGTTGGACAGCACGATTGCCCTACCTTTTCGTGCGAGGTTCACAGAACGGCCCTGGCCGGGGCGACGGGACCTTCAGGGGGCTCCGGAAAAATGCGCTAGGGTTCGGCGCCGAATGGTAGTTCCAGGGATGTGCCTTTTTAACCTACCTTTTCGGGTATAAACGCGAAGCGCGATATCGGGCCGTGCACACGATAGGACGAAGCCAAGCGCTGAAGCGGCCGCTGCCGGATGACATTCTGAAGATCGTCATGCGCGGCCCCGCTACGCGGATGTAGATCTCCGCACCAGCGCACGCAAGCGATGACGTCTTTGATCGACGCATTGATGTTCAGGTGAAGCGCTTGCGACGCGAACTGGAGGCTGATCCCTTCTCGCCGAAGATGATCCTGACTCACAGAGGAGTTGATACCTATTGCGTGCGACGTAGAGCGATCCGAACAGCCGCGGTGCGCCATGCCGCCGCGTCGACCGGCTCAGTTCGGACCCATCACGTCGAACAAACTCACGACCCAGATAATCTGGATTGCCAGCGCAGAGGCGACGAACGAGACGTGGTACCGTTCGGAAGCCGAAAGCAGCGCCCCTATTGTCCCGCCGATCAGCAGGCTCTGCCTCACCGGATAATACCAGCCGTAGAATTGCTTGTAGTAGTTCGCGCCTTTCAGGAGCGTGTCGAAAACATCGATCGAAAATAGAATCAAAACGAGAACGTAGAATACCCTCCTGCGATCCCAGAAATACTCCTTCAGCCCCTCATGTTCACCGATGTTATCCGGAAAGATCATCGCGGACAGCATCACGAACACCACCGCGTAGCAGATGATGAGAAAATAGCTCTCGAACGTCCACCGCTCGATCCTGGACAGCGCGAATTCGAACCACCAGAAGTGGATGATGGCGAGGAACAGGAAGATAGCCCATCCAATATGGAGGAGGTTGATCCTCTCCTTGCCGGGGTGCTGAATGAACCGCGTTACACCGCTGACGAGCCGGGCAAGGCTGATGCCCAGGATCATTCCGACGATGATACGGATGTGGACGAAGATCTCATGGCTCTGATGCAGGTCATTGTAGCCATCCATCGGAATTGCACGACGCCCCACTTCGTGATGAGACCGCCGTTGACGAGAACGGTCTGATCCGTCATCCACCAGCCGCCAGGAATCGAATCCAGCGCACGATATCTGGATATCGGCGAGACCGGTCTTGGTCAACTTCGGGGCTCGGGCCTGCAACCCGACCTTGCCTCGTAGGCGCTAATCCTTCGCGCGCAGGATGCTGATCCGTGTTTCGTCGACGAAGCTCTTGGTGTCCTGATCGGGCCGGCGGAACAGGTTGCGTTCGACGACGAGCGAGCGGCCACTGATGGTCTTGGTGCAGCGCTCCTTGAGATAGACGCCGCCCACCGGCTGGTCTCCGGAATCCGGCTGGCCTTCGGTGCAGGCCCAGCCCTCGGCGCCATAGCGCGACTTGGCCTGCAGCCCGAGCAGGAATGCCTTCTTCCGGATATAGAGACGCGCCTTCGGGTCGGTGACGATCAGCAATCCGGAAACATGCCCGCTATCGTCGATCAACAGGGTGAGAAGCGCCGGATGGCCCGCCACCATCGTGCCGTCCCGGCTGGTCGTGGGATCATATCCAAACCGGACTGCCCGCGCCCCGCTGGCGCCGGCAGGACAGTCGCGCCAGTCTTTCCAGCCGGTCAGCGCATGTCTTGGATCCGTCGCACAGTAGAGGTCTACATAGCCTGATTCCGCGAGTTCGTTCACGGCCATGCCGAGGCGGATGTCGCGCAGGTCATTGCCGCCGAATTCTTCCGTCCGGGCCGAAGAATTGGCGAACGCGACCGCCTGCCAGGCGAGCAGGACGCTGAGGATTGCACAAAGTTTCAACCTGATCGTCACTGGCTCTTCCCCGTGCTGGCCGTCGCATCATCCTGCTTCTTGTAGATGTCGCAGACCCGCGACGTGCTCGAGAAGAAGGTGACGCATTCCGCATAAGTCGGCTCGCCGGCGCCTTTGATATGCGCAAGCACATAGTCGGCGACCGCCTCGATATCCTTCTGCCGCAGGAAGGTTCCGGCCTCAGGCGGCATGTTGCTGCCTGCCTCCTCGCGGTTCATGCCGTAACACTTCACCTCATCATAGGCGCCGCGCACGAAGAACGGCATGCCTGTAGAGGGCCGCCCGCAACTGACGGTTTCAATGATTTGCTCACGCGTCAGCACGGTCTTGCGCAGCGACAGCGCATCGCCACCGTAACCGCCGCCGCCATTGCCGTGCCATTTGTGGCAACCCATGCAATTGGCCTTGCTGAACACCGCCTTGCCGGCATTGGTCGGATCCGAAGCCGTCGCCTGCGCCGACTGACCGAAAGCTGCGGCTGGCATCGAAAGAGTCAGGGCGACGACACTCATAAGCAGCACGCGTGCCGCCGCCGGGGATGCGTTGAAGATCAT
The DNA here is from genome assembly GCF_055456055.1 of Bradyrhizobium sp. LeoB3. Lineage (NCBI taxonomy): Bacteria > Pseudomonadati > Pseudomonadota > Alphaproteobacteria > Hyphomicrobiales > Nitrobacteraceae > Bradyrhizobium > Bradyrhizobium sp. LeoB3. The sequence continues at coordinate 51,584 of NZ_JBVBEF010000048.1, read as the reverse complement.
CATGACGTCTCTTGTTGACGAAACGGGAGGGCCCGACATTGCGGGCCCTCCATGGTTGGAAAGTCAGAGCGCGAACACGTAGAGCATCGATCCCGGCTGGATCTTCTTCAGCTCGGGCGTCGAATCGATGAACCACTTGTCCCAGGCGCCGCCGAGACCGACGAGGATGGCGAGATACTGCTTGCCATCGACCGTGAAGGTCATCGGCGGTGCGTTGACGCCGCCTCCGGTGTTGAACTCCCAGAGCTTCTGCAGCGACTTGGCATCAAGCGCCATCACTTCGCCGGACGGCTGGCCGCTGAAGACGAGATCAGGGGTTGCAAGAATGCCGCCCAGATTGGGGAACGGCGTTTCCATCTTGCCGGCGATCTTGCCGGTGGTGACGTCGATCGCGGTGACGCTGCCCGTGATCTTGAACGGCTGGCTCGGACCACCGCCGGTCCAGAACTCACGCGGCTTCAGCTTGTCGGGCGTAGCGACCTCGACCTTGATCCGGTTGCAGCTCTCGATGACAGGGATGTACCAGAGCTTCAGGTCCGGATTGTAGGCGGTCGGCGGCCAGTTCTTGCCGCCCATGTTGCCGGGGCAGATGTCGGTTTCCATGTTGGTGCGGCTCGGCGTCACCGAGGCAATGTAAGTCTGCACCGGCTTGTTCGGATCGTACTCGATCGGCTTGCCGGTCTCGGCATCGAGCCCCTTGGTCCATGTGACCTTCTTGACGAACGGAAGGCCCCAAATGAACTTGCCGGTGGTGCGATCGATCGCATAGGCGAAGCCGTTGCGGTCGGCCTCGAGCGCGAGCTTACGCGGTCCGCTGGGTCCGGGGATATCGACCAGCACATTCTCCGCCACGCTGTCATAGTCGTAAGGGTCGTTCGGCGTGTGCTGATAGTGCCACTTGATTTTGCCGGTGTTGGCATCGAGGGCCAGCGAGCTGTCGGTGTAGAGATTGTCGCCCGGCCGATACTCGTTGTCCCAGTCCGGTCCCGGATTGCCGACGCCCCAGATGATGGTGTCGGTCGACGGATCGTAGCTGCCGGTCACCCAGGTCGAACCGCCGCCGGCGGCGGCCGCGTTGTTGCTGTCCTTCCAGGTATCGCTGCCCGGCTCGCCTTTGCCCGGAATCGTGTGCGTGCGCCAGAGTTCCTTTTGGGTGTTGAGATCGGTCGCGGCGATCCAGCCGCGGATGCCGTATTCCGCGCCGGCCACACCTGTTATCGCCATGTTCTTGACGATCAGGGGCGCGCCGGTGATGACCTCGCCCTTATCAGGATCGGCGACGGTGCGTTGCCAGGCGACCTGACCGGTCTCCTTGTTGGTCGCGATCAGCCGGCCGTCCAGCGTGTGGGAAATGACGAGATTGCCCCACAAAGCGACGCCGCGGTTGTCGACGCCGCAGCAGGCGACGGCACCGGCCCAGTCGCGGTCGGTCTTGGGATCCATCTTCCAGACCAACTGGCCGCGGCCGCCATGCGCGTCGATCTTGTAGACCGAGCCCCATCCATCGGTGACGTAGAGGAAGCCGTTTTCGGCGATCGGCGTGCCTTCGAGGCCGCCATGGCTCCAGATGCCGCCGGGCTCGATGCCGCCGAGATGCATGGTCCAGGCGACCTTCAGGTTCTTGACGGTATCGCGGTTGATCTCCTTGAGGGAGGAGAACCGGTGCGCGGAGTAGTTCTGGTGATGATGAAGCCAGTTGCCCGGTTCCTTGTCGACGTTGAGCAGCCGTTCCTGGTTGACCTCGTCAGCGGCGAAAGCTGGCAATGCCGCCATCATGCCTCCGGCCGCGACTGCTGCAGCGAGCAGACCCGCTCGCCTGGTGATTCTTCTTGCGTGACCTGAAAATCGCTCCATGAGCAAATGCCCTCCTTTGGCAAGTTCATGTTGGATCGAGCGTCCGGCACATCCGAACCGCTCAGTCGAGAAGCCTCATTCACCGGGCTCACCTTGCCCGTTGTCGCGATCACGGCGTTCGTGAAACCTCCACCTCCGTTTCCTTGGTTCCGGCTTTTTGGAAGACGACGGCGCATGTGAACTTCTCGCCGTCGACAAGCTTCTGCCGCGTCTGCAGCAGCATCACGTGATATCCGTCGCGCTTGAGCTCGGTGGTGTTGTTTTCCGGAATCGGAATCGACTTGATCTCGCGCATGGCCGGCGCGCCCTCGCCACGATCAACGGTGTGCTTTTCGGAGAAGTTCGCGAACGGACAGCGGACCCGCAATATCGCGTCGGGCTCGGCCGCATCGTTCCTGATCGTCATCAGTAGCGGGAGATTGATGCCGATCTCTTCGGATACGGGCACGCGGGCGTTGGTCACCTGCAGCGCAATATCCGCCGCGGCGGCCCCGGGTGTCAGCCAAGTTCCCACGGCAACCAGCCCAATCGCAATAATTCCCGATCTACGGGACAGCGATGTCGCTATGGCGATCATCGGCTAGGTCCTGGCGGAAGCGTGATCCTGCGCATGCCCTGTCGGCAGCGAGCGACAGGTGATGGACGCCCAAACGAAATGCTTCGTCCGACTCATCGGCGCATTCCTCCCAAGATCATTCTTTTTTCTTAGCGAGCGACGTTACGCTCGTTGCAAACACAAATCATCCCAAAATATGGCGATGAGAGGACCGACGTCTGGAAAAGGATTCCAATGAATGATGCGCTTCATGCTTTTCATTCCAATGATGCGCACAGAGACAAGGCATGGTCGCGCCCGCGCGCGAGCCAGGTGTTCGTGAGTGCTCAACCAGCGCGGTGCAAGCGCGCTGGTACATTGGATTCCAAGTGGGCCATGATGGCCCTGAAGCGACCCAGTACGTGTCGGTTAAGCTTTGCTCAAATCACTCGAAGACTTCATTGCACCGCAACAGCCGTGGCCGGCAAAAGCGTTGTGATCCTCATTCTCCTTTGAGGCCGGCGTCGCGGATCAACTGGCCCCATTTGCTCGTTTCCGCGTCGATGAACGCGCCGAACTCCGCGGCCGTGCTGCCGCGGACTTCCAGCCCCTGGGCGAACAGCTTTTGCTTCACGTCGGGATCGGCAAGGATGCGGACGATCTTATCCTGCAGACGATCGACGATGGAGCGCGGCGTGGCCGCCGGCGCCATGAAGCCGTACCAGCCGGCCGCGATCACGTTGGGCAGACCTTGCTCACGCAAGGTGGGAGCGTCCGGATAGATCGGGCTGCGATCGACTGACGCCACACCCAGCACGCGGAACTTGCCGCTCTGGATATAGGGCAAGGCCGTGCTGATCGCGGTCAACGTGGCATCGACGCGGCCGGCCAGCAATTCCGTGTAAGACATCGCATCGCCGCGGAAGGGAACGTTGAGGCCCTTGACGCCTGCATCCCTGAACAACAACTCGGCCGCCAGATGAGGTTGGGAGCCGGCGCCCGGAGAAGGGAAGGTAAGCCCGTTGGGCTGCTGCTTGCCGTAGGCGATCAGCTCCTGCAGGTTGTTGAACGGCGCCTCCGCACCGATGATCAGGAACAGCGGCGCGATGACCGCCATCGCCACCGGCTGCAGGTCCTTGCGGTCATAGCCCAGTTTTCCGAACAGCGCCTCGGCCGTCGCATAGGGCGCCGCGGCGTAAAGAAAGGTGTAGCCATCAGGCGTGGCGCGCGCGACCGCTTCGTTGGCAAGGCGCGTGCCGGCGCCCGGCCTGTTCTCGACGATGCATTGCTGTCCGAGCTGACGCTCGAGCTGCTCCGTCAGGATGCGCAGCGAGATGTCGTTGGCGCCGCCTGCCCCGTACGGCGATACAAACCGCACAAGACGCGAAGGCCAGGCGCCCTGTGCGAACGCCCGGGAACCGCAGCCTGCAGCGAAGCTGGCCGCGACGCTGCTCAGCAGAGTTCGGCGTGTGACGTTCATGATGCCTCCCTTTCGTTGTTGCACGTCCGCATCGCTTTTCTTGTTGTCTCCGCGGAACCGCGCCGGTGCATGGCCGGCCGTCAGATCACCTTCTTCTGAGTGAGCCGTTCGATCTGCTGCTCCGAAAGGCCGAGCCAGTCCCGATAGACCTCGCGATTGTCCTGCCCGACGTCGCCGGCGGAATGACGCAATTGCGCGGGATCGGCGGCAAAGCGCGGAACGACGTTCGCCATCGCTACCGAGCCGAAGTCGCGATCGGGAACGCGGGCAATCATCTCGCGCGCCTTGGCTTGCGGGTCCGCCGCGATCTGATCGATCGAATAGATCGGCGCGATGGTGCCCTGCGCGGCCGTGAATTTTGCGAGCACCTCATCGAGCGTGTGTTCGGCGCACCACGCCGCGAAGATCTCGTTGAGCTCGCCCGCATGCTTTACGCGCCGCTCATTGCCGGAAAAGCGCGGATCCTCGATCAGGTCGGGCCGTCCGATCGCGCGGCAGTTCGCCGCGTAGAGCGCATTGGTCGAACCTGCGAGCGTAACCCAGCGAACGTCCTTGGTACGAAACACCGCCGCCGGCGCGGAATAGCCGTTGGCATTGCCGATCCGGCTGCGCACGAAACCAAGCTGGTCGAACTCGATGGGAAGGACATCGAGCAACCGGAACACCGCTTCGGTCAATGCGAGATCGATCTCTTCGCCGGGAGCATTCGGGTCCCGCGCCCGCTTCCACAACGCCGCGAGCACGCCGACCGCGCCGAACAGGCCGCCGACGGAGTCCCCGATCGGGTAGCCGGGATGCGTGGGCTCGCCATCGGCCTCGCCCGTGATGTAGGTCAGCCCGCCGATTGCCTCGAAGATCCGGGCGAAGCCGGGTCTATCGCTATGGGGCCCGTCCTGTCCGAAAGCCGTCGCGCGCAGAATGACCAGGCGAGGCTGGATCGACCACAGCATCTCCTTCGAGAGGCCCCAGCGATCGAGCGTGCCCGGACGAAAATTCTCGATCAGCACGTCGAAGCGCGGCAGCATCTGCTTGAACAGCGCAAGCCCTTCGAGGGTGCGAAGATCCAGCGTCGCGAATTTCTTGTTGCGGTTCGCCGCCTTCCACCACAAGGGCTTGCCGTCCTTCAGCGGCGGGAACGACCTGAGCCCATCGCCCTGCCCCGGCATTTCGATCTTGAGGACCTCGGCGCCATAGTCGGCCAGCAGGGTAGCGGCCAGCGGCGCGGCGATGATGGTGGCGATGTCGAGAACCTTCAATCCCTCGAGCGGTCCGGCCATCTCATGATCCGCCGCTCGCTTCGGCTACAACGGCCATTTTGCGGATCATTTCGTGACCTTCTTCTTGGGCTGCTCGATGGTCGGCTCGGCCTCGTTGACGAGCGAGCGGATGCTGACGGCAAGAGCACTGATGCGCGGGCCGATCTCGGATTCGAGCTGTCCGGGCTGCAGCCGGAACGCAGGGATTCCACAATTGATGGCAAACGACTGCTTCAATCGCCGCGCATGAAACAGCGGCGCGGCGACCGCATGAATCGACGGCATGTATTCGCCGTAGCAGGTGCAGAAGCCGTGATCCGCGCACTGCTGAATTCCGGCGCGATACTTGTCGCGATGCGTGGACCATGCGTCCGCGTTATCGGTTTTGATATGCCGCTCCAGCAGCGCGGAGTCGGCTGCAGGCAGTGTCGCGGCCGCAGCGCGTCCCATCGCTGTGCTGACGACCGGAATGGGCATGCCGATGTCTGGAACGTGCGGCCCGACATCGCCTGATCTTGCGGTTTCGACATAGACCATCGCCGTTCCGTCGAGCAGTCCGATCGAGACGGTGCCGCGTACGCTTTCCGCCAATTCCTGCATCAACGGCCGCGCCACCTGGCGAAATTGCATGCCCGCGAGCAGCGGATGAGCCATGCGCAGCGCCCGCGCGCCGAGACAGTATTTCGCGAGATCCTGGTCGTAACGGAGATAGCCGAGCTCGGCGAGCGTATGCGTCAGTCTCGCAACCGTCGGCCGCGGAATCCCCGTGCGGGCCGAAAGCTCCATGTTGCCAAGCAAGCTCGCCTGCGCATCGAAGGCTTCGAGCACCACCAGCCCCTTTGCCAGCGTCGTGGCGAAAGCGGCGTCGCCCGCGCTTTCAGCCAGCACCGCCTCCGCGGAGGGAGACGGAATGAAGGTCGGTTCGCGGGTCGCGGAAAGGGCCATGTGGCTCTGCTAGACCAGATCAGAATTTTTGTCCATATATTACCGGCTTTACCTAGCATCCGTCCACTATTTGGACAATCATCTGATAAGCTATTGATTTTAATGCCTACACAGGGCTCCAACAGGAGAATTCAGCTTGCGGCGCGGGGCGCGATGGGATTCTCGGCTTGCGCGTCGACGCCTCTTGGATGCTGGATCGCCCGGTCACGGACGATGACAGCGGCAAGCTGTTTGACATTTGAGTCAGAAGCGTTCCCGGTCATTCGACGGGACGACGCCGGTGCAGGCGCGCCAGCGACAAAACAACGCCGACGAAGAGAGCGTCGCGCTCCAGCCAACGCGGGGATCAACACAGGGCAAATGATGGTCGGCCGGTTTTTCCTATTCGCGGCCTGGTGCGCGCTGCTCTGGTGCCTGCAGGTCAACCCTGGGCTTTCGCGCGATGCCGCGGTGGACGCGGATGACAGCGTCTGGACGGCGATCATTCCCGACGCTTTCCCGCACTACCTCTACACGTGGCGCATGAGTCCGGACGGCAGCTACCGCGAGGACGGGCGCGATGCCGCAAGCGGCAGGCCGATCCAGGCCACGCTTTCCGGACATTGGAGGCGCGACGGGGCGCGCATGGTTCTACGGCAGGAGGGCTACCCGTTTGTGTTCGACGGAGTGGTGCTCGGAAATAGCTATGCGGGCTCGCTGTATCTGGGCGGCCGCTCCTTTTCCCGCTTCTGCGCCGCCAAAGGCGAAAAGCCGCCCGAGGGCTGCGGCAGCGAGGCTGGCGTCGCGATGATGCGATGACAGGATTGATTGGGCGACCTCGCCACGATCGCCCGGCGCATCCATCGACCATCGGATACCCGAATCACGTGGAGCGCGGACCGCGGAGCCCTGCCCCAGTCGCCGAAATGAAAAACCTCCGGCAGGGCATTGCCGGAGGTTTCGGAGGTTTAGCATTAAGAGGTTGTGTCTCAGCGAGACCTAACGGGCCGACCATGCTGCGCCGACTTGAGTCCTTAGTACCTTAGAAAATTACCTGAGTAAATCATATTTTTCTGGCAATGCGCTATGCCGAAGCTGCGGAGGTCAGGATGAATGGCGAATAGCGAGTTGCGATGGAGTGCGCGACGCCCGCTCGCTTCGCTATTCGCCACTCACCATTCGCCCAACGAAAAATCCCCGGCAGTTGCCTGCCGGGGATTCTCTAGAGATGCATCAGATCGAGCGGATCAGAAGTTGCGCTGAGCGCGGACCTGCAAGCTGACCGTATCCTGGTCCTTGTACTCGTAAAGCGTGGCCGGCTTCGGGGCCGGCACAGCGAGAACGGCACCGCCGGTGAACTTCTGGTCGAGGTGGAGCCAGATGACTTCGGCCGAGAACGTCAGGTTCTTGACCGGGGTCCAACGGGTGACCACGCCGAGCTGAGACACGTTGAAGTTCGGGTTGCAGCTGTAATCCGCAGTGACAGCCTTGGTACCGGTGTAGTTGGCGCAGATGAACGCCTTCGCCGTGTTGTCGTAGCTCACGCTGGAGTAGCTGCCGAACAAGCTGGTCGACCAGTAGGGATCCCAGTTGTGGTTGAACGCACCACGGATACCCCAGGCCTTGGTCAGGTGGATCGAACCGTCGCCACCGGCCGCAACCGGAAGGTACACGCCATCGGTGGTCGCACCGAAGCCGACGCTCTGATAGGCGCCGAGCCTGCTCGTGCTGCCGAATATCGCAAAGCTCGGCGAGGCCGCCGACGTCGAGATCACCTGCTTGGTGTCACCGACGGCATAGGTCGCATCCAACTTGATGTCGTCGCCGGGACCGGTCGGGATGTTCTTGATCTGCAACGCAGCCATCACTGCACCACCCCACTTGGTGTCGGGGTGACCGGACAGTTCCGAAGCAGCGGTCGGAGCCGCACCCGGCAGACCGACGCCACCTGCGGGAGCCGCAGCGGCGTTCAACACGTTATAGGAGCCGCTGACTTCATGTGCCGCAGCCGAAATCTGGAACAGACCCCAAGCCTGATCGATGCGGATGTTACCGACGATGTCCGGAGCATGGACGCCGGCATAGGCGTTGGCGACGCCACCGGTCGCGGTGAGAGGCAGCGACAGGTTGGCAACCGTCGTGCGGTTGAACACGGTCGGATCATCGAGGCCGATGGTGCCCGAGATGCCGTTGCCGAACTGCGCGGTGTACTGGATGTTGTTCACACCCGTGACGGTGTCATGACCGCCGAGCAGGTTGGACGAGTTGTTGCCCGGATAACCATTCCAAGGCGTCGCAAACGCGGACGATGACTTACCGAAGGTAAAGCCCGCGAACTGGATGAACACGTACTCGACCGCGACGTAGCCGCCGCCCGGCGTGTGCAGCAGGTTGGCACCTGCGACCGGAAGCGAACCATTGATCGAGTTCGGGCTGTAGGTGTTGTTGCCGAGCGTATCGAACTGGAAGTCGCCCTGAGCGAAGGTGCGGACGACGCCATATTCCGTCGCGGTGCGGGTATCGATCGTCAGCGCCATACGGGAGCGGGCGGAGAAGTAGTCTTGATAACGGTTGTGCTGACCCGCATCACCGCTCCAAGCCTGCGAACCGTAGATGCCGCCGTTGAACGTGGTGTCGACACGCAGATAACCACCGATCTTCATGCAGGTATCGGTGCCCGGGATGTACCAGAAACCGGCACCATAGAGCGAACAGACCTTCACGTACTCGACCGCTTTGGCCTTGACGGGAAGATCGGCCGCCTGAGCCCCGCCCATCGCGAGCAGAACCGCCGCTGAGCCAAGAATAAGGCTCTTAGCCACCTTCATTGTTAACCTCCAAGTAAGTGCTGTGCACGAACCCCCGTGCAAAGCGGATTAGACTGCCCTCGAAAAAAACGTTGAGGATCAACGCATCTCTCAAGCCGGTGGCCTGATGAGAACCACCTGAGACGAGACGGTCGGGTGCCCCCCTCCGTCGGAATGAAAGTTATGCATGTGCTATTTAGATAATCAAATTAGTTTACTCACTCATATATTGATTGCCAACGCGATGTGTCTTTTCGGCAACTGAGCGCGCCGCTACCGAAGGACCACCTGTTGCCAAATTTCCCGTGCGAATTGACACATATATAACTGATTACCGGTGTCGTTTCCGCCGCACATCCGCTATGGAGTCTGAAGGGGGTGAGTACAGTGCCCATGGATGAGTCCGCCACCAAGAGCGAGAATGTCATTCGGCGATTCGCCTGGGAGATCGCGGCGATCAGCGTTCATCTCGAGGAGATTCGCTACTTCTGGGCCAAGCAGCTCGGAATCAGCGGACCGCAATGGATGATGATCGTGGCGCTTGCCGATCTCGATCAGGGCGACGGCGTGCCGGTCAACGCTGTGTCAAAAATGCTGCATGTCGATCCGTCGTTCGTCACGACCCAATCGAAGCTTCTGGAGAAGAAAGGCTTTGTCCGTCGCAAGCCGGCGAAGGAAGACGCCCGCATCGTGAAGATGTCGCTGACCGACAAGACCTACAAGCAGCTCGCGGGCCTGACCTCGCAGCAGGAAAGCCTGAATGAGTTCATTTTCGCGGAATTCAGCCCGCGCGAGCTGGATGATCTGACCAACAAGCTCGCCGCCCTCAAGAGGCGGCTGGAGAAAGCCCGCCTGAAAGTGGCGGCGGATTTTTAGAGACGCGACGTCACCGGCCTCCGTTCATCATCTCCGAAGACGCGAAGGGCGACGCGCCTGCGACTAGATCCTGTTATCTCAAAGGCTGCGCCGCGATGCGGGATGCTATCCAATCGAAAATGAACTCGTTGGCGAGAGTTGGATTGTCCAGGAGCCCCTGGCCTGCGGCAGTCTCCGCGCTCTCAAAAATCTCGAGCGTGATGTCCCGGTCGCGCCGCCCCGCCCGCAACTGATCCGTCAGTTCTGCAACCCTGTCCGCCCTGAGTCCGCCGCGCCCGCTCGCGGCAATCAGCAACGGACACCTGATGCTCCTCAGGATGCGGTCGGCTTCCAATTCAGGACACGATTCGATGCCGAACGATCTGTCCTGCGGATTCAGGAATGACCGTATATGCAGATCCCAGATGCCGCCGTCGCAAACGGCCGCAGCAAAGCGATGGTCGAAGGCGATCCCGCGCGCGACAAAGGACGAACTCCAGCCATCGGCGAGGATCGCGATCCGCCGCTCGTCGACATCGTCGCGGCCGACAAGGTAATCCATGATCGGTGCAATGGCCCGCTGCGGCTTGCGGCGCAGCGACACCTCCTCGAATGACTGGCCGCTGCCGTCGCCTAGGACGTCCACCGCAAGCAGCGCCATCCCGCGCTCGGAGGCATGGTGCGCAAGCTTGAACAGGAATTCTTCCTTGTGGTGTCCGGGCTCTCCGATACAGATGACCACCGGCGCACGATCGCCGCCGCGGCGCGCCGGCAAATAATATCCCTGCAAGGTGAACTCGTTCAGCCAGGGTATCGAGACGACCTCGCCGACCGGCTCGCGGCAGTTGAGATATTTCGCGGCGCATTCGCGCATCGATGCGATCGCTAACCGCCGCTTGTCCGGCGAAAGATCAAGCGGATATGCGGCGGTAAGATAATAGTTGATGGCGCGCAGCCAATTGCTCCTCGCCGTCGCCAGATGGCCCTGTGCGGCCGCGGATGAAGCCCGCTCGCGATTTACTTCCGCGGCGCCAATCCATTCCCGGTGCCAAGAATCGTCGCCATCGTCGCCAGCGAAATCGATGCGGCTGGCGGTGAGCCAGCATTCCGAAAAAGTCGCGCCGCCTTCCTGGACGGAAGCCAGCAAGCGCATGAACTCGAGCGAGAGATCCTCACGTTCAGGCCACCAGATCCACCCTTGCGGGCTCAGATCAGACTCCATGGCCGGAAGCGCCTTGACCCGGGGGAGATGATCGCGAGGACTGCGATCTCTGCAATCGACAACCGGCAACAGCAATTAGCGCGTCCCCCAAAAAGGCCTCAGCCAACTTCGACAGTCCAATAAGCGCATCACGAAAAACTTCGCGCGCGCTGTTCTTCCCCAACTCTGCCCCATGGAGAATGCGCCTTTCTTTCGGCGCAAATCACATCGCTGTCAAAGCGAATGATGCATGGCGGGGTTGCGCAACAGGATGGCGCAGAAACATCTTGCGACGATTGCAGTCAACTGTGCTCACCAATTCATCAGTGAGGGATGCGAACTGCACGATAGCGGGCAGAGAGACAGCCAGCGCCGGCGATGGCGAGAAGAGTTCGGCGAGCATGACGACAAGTTCGGCTGTCGTGCGTCTGTTGCCGTAGCAACTACGAGAGTCGATCAGCGGACATAAGACCGCACGTGGTCAGGCGCGACCTTCACTCGCAGCGACCTGCCCAACATCAGTGCGCCGACCGTCATCGGCGCACGAAACGACATGGAGCTCAATCACAGCTTCACCGGCCGCGGCGATAGTTCTTCGCGTAGTCGGGTACGGCGATACCGGGCTTCAAGGCCGAACAATTGCGCGGCTCGCCGGCGGTAAGCTGAAGCGGAATCACGCCCGACCAGGTGTCGAGCCGATAATCCTCTTCGGGATCCACGACGCCCTGATTCCTGATCTTGACCGAGGCTTCGGTCAGCGGAAACCGCATGAAGAGCGTGGCGGCAATTTCCTTCGGTTTCGGCGCACGCACCTGGTGGCCCGGGCAGATGTCCTCGATGAACGCCGCGACGAGGCGCTCCTTCTCGCCGGGATCGACGATCTTCTCGGCCGCCGCGAAAATCATGACGGAGCGGTAGTCCATGCTCATGCCAAACCCCGATCGTCCCGCAACGATCGAATCGATCAGGGTGACCGTGATGCAGGCGGGAGCGCCGGCGGCCAGCGCCGCGAGCGACTGATTGGCGGGGCTGCCATGGATGTAGGCGAAATCGCCGATCCTGACGATTGCGGTCGGAAGCACGCGCGGCGCGCCATCAACCACGACACCGACGTGACAAACCAGCGCCTCGTCGAGGATGCGATACATCACCTCGCGATCATAGACGGCACGTTCCGGATGAAGCCGGACGCGGGTGCGTTCGGTCGGCGATAATGTCGAGCCTGTCATGGCTGCCCTCACATCGCGACGGCCTGACCGGCATCCTTGCGATGCGTCAGGTGATCGCCCTCATAGGCATTCCGCTCGGCTGCTTGCTTGCCTGCGATGTAAAGCTCGATCGAGTCGTGGAGCGATTTCGGCACCAACACGCCTTCGACTTCGGTGCGCTTGCGGGCCTCGTAGCGGCGATCCGAGGGCAACCGGACGCCGTCCTGTGCCAGCATCTTGCCGAACAGCAATTCGGCATGTTCGAGCTGTTTGGCGCGATCCCCGTTCGCCATGCAACGGACCGGATCGATCGCGATCACGAGTTCTCCGCCGCACGGGGCGCCCGTATTCGCCTTGTCGCGCTCGCCGGCTTCGAAGCTGAGGACATCTCCGAGCAGCGGCCCTGCCAGCAATTCCACCATCATGGCGATGTTGGAGCCCTTGAAGCCGCCGAATGGAAGCTGCGCGCCGGCCAGCGCCTGGGCCGGATCGCGGGTCGGCGTGCCGTCCGGTCCGATAGCCCAGCCGTCGGGCAATGTCTTGCCATCGCGAAGCCGGAGCTGGATCTCGCCGCGGGCGCTGGCGCTCGATGCCTGATCAAACACGACCGGAGGCTTGCCGTTTCGCGGCCAGGCGAATGCCATGGGGTTGGTGCCGAACAGCGGCCTTGTGCCGCCAGCCGGCGCGACATAGGGACTGGCAGCGACAAAGGCGAAGCCGACCAGGCCGTGCTCCGCCAGCCGCTCGACCTCCGGCCAAAGCGCGGCGACGTTGAGCGCGTTGTTCACCGCCATCGCCGCGATCCCCATCTTCTTGGCAAGCGCGGCGAGCGGCTCGGCTCCGCGCTCCAGTGCCAGCGGCGAGAAACCGTATTTCGCATCGACCTTGATGACGGCAGGCGCAAGCATGGACAGTTCGGGCTCGGCGTCGGGCGAAGCCTGACCCGCGTGCAGCCCGTTCATGTAGAAAGGCAGCCGGAACAGGCCGTGATGGCGGCACTCGTCCCGCTCGGCCATAGTCATGGTGTTCGCAATCGCATTTGCATGCGATGCACTAAATCCTTGCGCGAGCAGCGCGGCCTTGGCCGACCTGTGCACGTCAGCCAGCCACATCCGGATGGCGTCCGACATCCTCTACCTCCTATTTTCTCTTAGCTTTCCCGGCGCGGGCGGCCGACTCGCTTAGAGAAATGAACTTTGCATGTTATGCAAATTTTGTCAGGCTATTTCGTGATCAGCACGATAATTTAACCCTGCACAAAAGTGCATGATATGCAAAACTGACTGCAAGATTTCAGCGCGCGCCGTCCCTGAGCGAAACCAAAGGAGAAGCAAGATGCCGTCACTGATGAAATTCCTCAGCCTTGCAGCCGTGCCGATCGGCTTGGTGCTGGCCATGCAGCAGGGCCGGGCCGCCGAACCGGTGATCTCGGACGGCTTCGTCAAGATCGGCATCATGAACGACCAGTCCGGGCTCTATGCGGATCTGGCCGGTCCGGGCTCGGTGGTTGCGGCGAAAATGGCGATCGAGGAATTCGGCGGTACGGTCCTCGGCAAGAAGATCGAGCTCGTCTCCGCCGATCATCAGAACAAGGCCGACATCGGCGCGGCAAAGGCGCGCGAATGGTTCGACCGGGATGGTGTCGACATGGTCGCCGATTTCTCGAACTCGTCGGTGGGCTTTGCCGTGCAGGCCCTGGCGAAGGACAAGGACAAGATCGCCATCATCATGGCGGCCTCTTCCGACTTCACCGGCAAGGCCTGCACCGCCACCTCGGCGCAATGGGTCTACACCAGCTATTCCAACGGCTACAGCCTCGCCAGGACGATGACCGACGCCGGCGACAAGAGCTGGTTTCTGCTGACGGTCGACTACGCATTCGGCCATGCGTTCGCCAACGATATCCGCAAGGCGGTGACCGAAGGCGGCGGCACCGTCGAAGGCGAAGTGCGCCACCCGCTCAACACCGCCGACCTCAGCTCTTATCTGCTGCAAGCGCAATCCTCGAAGGCCAAGGTGGTGGCGCTGGCAAGCGCCGGCGCCGACATGGCCAACGCAATCAAGCAGGCGGCGGAATTCGGCATCAACAAGAGCAAGACCTTCGTGGCGCCGATTGTCTTCATCACCGACATCCACGCAATGGGCCTCGCCAGCACCCAAGGCCTGCGCTTCGTCTCGGCCTTCTACTGGGACCGCAATCCGGAAACCCGCGCCTGGTCCGAAAAGTTCTTCAAGCTGCACAAAGCCATGCCGACGATGACGCAGGCCGGCGTCTATTCGGCGGTGCGCCATTATCTTCGCGCAATCGAAGCGACCGGTACCGATGAAGCAACCGCGGTGATGGCGAAGATGAAGGAGCTGCCGGTGAATGACATCTTCACCCACAATGGCAGGGTCCGCGAGGACGGGCTGCTAATGCACGACATGTACCTGATGCAGGTGAAGCAGCCCCAGGAATCCAAGGAGCCGTGGGACTATTACAAGATCCTAACTACCTTGCCCGCTGACAAGGTGTTTCCGCCCTTGGAAGCGAGCGCGTGCCCGCTGATCAAGAAGTGACTTGCACATTATGATATGGCGCAAGCCGGAGCTTGCGCCATTTTTGCCGCTGATCTTGCGCCCGATGCAAATCACCTCTAGAGCAGGTCCCGGTAAGCCATCACGATAGCTTTCGGGAGGGGCCATGGATCAGGCGCGGCTGATCGCCCGGCAACTTGGAGCGCGAATTCGCAAAGCGCGCACGGATCGGAAGCTCACGCTGCAGGCGCTCGGCAACGATACCGGCCTCTCGGCGGCCTATCTCTCCCGGGTGGAGCGCGGCGAGGCGGCGATGTCGATCGCCAATGTGATCCTGATCGCGACCCGGCTGAACATGCCACTCCGTGACCTGTTCGAGGATTCCGGCGACGTCCAGGCGCCCAAATACTATACGATCTCGCGCCGGCGCCAGCGCGAGACCTCTCCGCCGCACTCCGCCAACGGCTATGACTATCACTGGCTCTCGGGCGACCTCGCAGACCCCAAGCTCAGCGCCTTCGTGCTTGATTTTCCGGTCACCTCGGACCTCGACATCAAGCTGCTGTCCCACGAGGGCGAGGAAATCCTCTACGTGCTCGAGGGCAGGATCGAATTTCAGATCGGCGAGGAACGCTTCGTGCTCGACCAGGGCGATTGCGTCCATCTGTTCGGCGACCGACCGCATATGGGCCGCAATGCCGGGCTTGGACCGGCGCGATTATTGATGGTGGCCACGCCGCCCGATGTGATCGAGCATCATTCGGAAGCTTAGCCGTGATCCGGAAAAGTAGTTTTTCGAAAAATATCACGTTCAAATAGAAAACGAGGTCACGAACCGATATCCGTATGGCCGGACCATGATCCAGCCGATCAATCGGCGGCAAGCGCGCAAGACACGCAAGCGACCGCAGCCAGCGACAGCTCGTAAGCCGAGCCTTTCGTGGATCGATGGGTCATCAGCAGACCGGCCGCAATCACCACCACTGCCATATAAAACGCGAACATGGCGCCGATCCATTTCCAGTCGATTCGGCAAGCGTCGGGTGTGAGGCTTTCAATCAGGCTGCGCATGATCTCCTCCTCATCGGGAATCGGCGAGCGGTATAGCTTGCTTCCGCGATGGGCTATGTGATCTGGTTCACAAACCATCCGAATGGAGCACCAAGAGAGCGTGATGAATCGTCATTACGCTCTATCTTTTATGTGAGCATGATATTCCCGCAGACGCTTCGAAAGCTGGCGCCCACTTTTCCGGATCATGCTTCGGTCCGAAAATGAGGTATCGATGACCGGCCCAGAACTGAAAAAGCTTCGCGAGCATCTCGGCGATGCCATTGGCCGGCCACTCACGGTGGCCGACATGGCGAAGCTGTGCGGACTGAAAGAGCCCGAGGGCGCCAACACCGTCCGCCGCTGGGAGGTGACGGGACCGAACGCGCAAGTCGCCGATCTCCTGCGCGTGCTGGCGATGGCCAGCGAGCACTATCCGATCCTAGAGAAGTTCAACGTGTTCGACCGCCATGACGTCCCCGAGAAGGAACGGCCGGCGCGCAAAGCTCAGTTCCGCGAACAGATGCGCGAGGACATCAGGCGCAGGCTTGGTTAAGCAAGTCTTGCCTCGTTAGGAAAGATTTCCGCAAAGGCTGCGCGCGAGGTGCAGATTAAGCCTTCCTTCACCCTTCCTTAAGCTGCCGTTAAGCACAAAAAACAATTACCGGCCAATAGGTTGGATTATCGATCGCGATCGCCCCCCGCTGACATCATTTTATTCAAAAGCGGTCTTTATTCGCGCCAGGGGCGCTGCGCGCAGCGTCTCATTTTGAATCTCCGAGGACTAGAAATGAAGAAGATCCTGCTCGCAACCGTTGCCCTCACGGCGTTCGCCGCAGCCGCGCCGGCATTCGGCGCCGATCTCGGCGCCCGCCCCTATTACAGCAAAGCCCCGGCGCCGGTTTACGCCGCGCCGATTTACAACTGGACCGGCTTTTATGTCGGCGGCCATATCGGCGGCGCCTTCACCAGCAGCGACACCTTTAACGGCTTCGGGCTCAGCGACCACAAAACCCGCTTCCTCGGCGGCGTCCAGGTGGGCGGCGACTGGCAATTCCATCCGAACTTCCTGGTCGGCGTCGAAGGTCAGTATTCCTGGCTCGGAGGCGATCAGGTCAGCGCGGCGTTCCCCGGCGGCTTCGTCTACAACAACGACCAGCGCGGGATCGGCTCTATCACCGGCCGCGTCGGCTGGACCTGGGGCCCGGGCCTAGTCTACGCGAAGGGCGGCTATGCCTATTCCGACAACAACGAGACGCTGAGGTTCGGCGGCATCCCGGTCGGATTCGCGCTGAGCGACAGGCACCGCAACGGCTTTACCGTCGGCGGCGGTATCGAATACATGTTCGCGCCAAACTGGTCGGCCAAGGCCGAGTATCAATTCTACGATTTCGGCGACAGCCGCTTCGTTGCGCCGCCCCCGCTGGTGCCGTTCGGCAGCTTCCACAATGACGAGCACACCGTGAAGGCCGGCATCAACTACCGCTTCAATTTCGGCAATTTCGGCGGGCCGGTGGCAACCGGCTACTGACCGCGATCCAAGAATCTGAACAAGAGACAAAAGGCCGGCATCTCGCCGGCCTTTTTTGATTCTCGAGAGGTTGTAGGTACTGGCGTCCGGCAAGCACCGCGCGATCAATTCCGGCGTGCGGTAGAAAGCTACTTCAACGCCGCCATGCGCGCAAAAATTGCACCGCCGCGCATTCTGGTTCCCGATTTTGTTAACCCGCCATCGCGATACTGCCGCGCGAGGATTCAAGCTCAAAGGCAGTGACTGCGGGGCAGGCAAATGGCGTTACGATTCCGCTTCGGTAAAATGAAACTTAAGGGCATCCGGCGCCCGCGATGGGGCGTCAGGGGCAGCCTGTTTGCGGCGTTCGCCGGCATCGCCGCCATGGCGATCGTGATCAGCGCGGGCGCCGCCATGGTGTTCGAACAGCTCGGCGAGACCATGGGCGACCTTTCCGGCCGCGACATCCCGCGGCTCGCTGCGAGCCTGCAATTGTCGGCACAAAGCGCGAGCCTCGCAAGCCAGGGTCCGGCGCTGCTCGCCGTGCGCACCGAGGAGGCGCTGAACGAGCGCTCTGCCAAGATGA
The DNA here is from genome assembly GCF_055456055.1 of Bradyrhizobium sp. LeoB3. Lineage (NCBI taxonomy): Bacteria > Pseudomonadati > Pseudomonadota > Alphaproteobacteria > Hyphomicrobiales > Nitrobacteraceae > Bradyrhizobium > Bradyrhizobium sp. LeoB3. The sequence continues at coordinate 33,801 of NZ_JBVBEF010000048.1, read as the reverse complement.
AGGAAACGCAGACGCAGGCGCTGCAGAAGCTCGACGAGATCATCAAGCTCGGTGCCGACAAGGCGATCGGGAAGGCGCTGACCGAGACGGTCAAGAACATCGACGACGTGATCGAGAGCCTCGGCTCGGCCGCGCGCGAGCGGCTCGAGACGGCGGCGTTGCACGACAAGCTGTATGAAACGCTGCGCAAGGCGCAGGCCGAGTTCGTCGCGGCTTCGGCGCCGGCGATGATGGACGCGCAGAGCCAGCTCCATGCGATCCTCGGCGCGGCCGAGCCGTCGTCCGACGACGCGAGCAGCGCCGCCCGCGTCGTAGAGCAGCTCGGCGATGTGATCGCCAGCGGCAACCTGTTGGCCTCCAACATGGCCGCAGCGCTGTCGGCGACCAACAGCGACACGCTGGAAGCGATCGAGAAGGATTTCAAGCGGGTGCTCTCGCAGACGATTTCCAATCTGGAGATGCTGCCGAAGAATTCCGGCACCAAGACGCTGGCCGACGCCGCCACAAAGCTGCAGACGCTCGGCCAGGGCAAGACCGGCGTGTTCAAGGTCCGCCAGAAGGAATTGGACGCCACCGATTTCGGCGAGACCATCCTGGAGGAGACCCGCAAGCTCAATATCGGCCTCGGCATCAGCGTGCAGCAGCTCGTCGACGGCGTGCGGAAGGCGACCGATGCGTCCACCAGCCAGGCGCAACGGGAGATTTCGTTTGCGACCATGGTGATGCTCGCGCTCGGCATCGGCACCCTGATCGGCTCGATCCTGTTCGTCTGGCTCTATGTCGGCCGCAGCATTCTCAAGCGGCTCAAGGGCCTGCAGGACTCGATGCAGCGGCTGTCGGCCGGCGATCTCGACACCGAGATCCCTCAGAGCCGCCAGGACGACGAGATCGCCGCGATGGGCAACGCGCTGAAGGTGTTCCGCGAAAGCATGATCGAAGGCCGCGCGCTCTCGGCCGAGCAGGACGAGGACCGCATCGCCAAGGCGGAGCGTGCTTCGCGCATGGAAGCCCATATCGTCGAATTCGAGTCCACCGTCCGCAGCGCGCTCGACAGCCTGCAGAACGCGGCCAATTCGATGCAGTCCACGGCGCAGAGCATGTCGGCGACCGCCGACCAGTCCAGCGCGCTGGCAAACACGGTCGCTTCCGCAGCGGAGGAAACCTCAGTCAACGTGCAGACGGTATCCGCGGGCACCGAGGAGCTCTCTTCCTCGATCGCCGAGATCGGGCGGCAGGTCGTGACCTCGGCCGAGATCGCGCGCAAAGCGGTGGACGAAGCCGGCCAGACCGACGTCACCATGCAGGGTCTCGCCGAGAACGCCGGCCGCATCAGCGTGGTGGTCGACCTGATCCAGACCATCGCCTCGCAGACCAACCTGCTTGCGCTCAACGCCACCATCGAGGCGGCACGCGCCGGCGAAGCCGGCCGCGGCTTTGCCGTGGTCGCCTCAGAGGTGAAGAGCCTCGCCAACCAGACCGCGAAAGCGACCGACGAAATCCGCCAGCAGATCGTCAGCATGCAGGAGGTGACGACGACGGCGGTTTCCGCGATCCGCAACATCAGCACGACGATCGGCGAGATCAACGACGTCACCACCGCGATCGCCGCCGCGGTCGAGGAACAGGGCGCGGCGACGCGCGAGATCGCCCGCAACATCCAGCACGCAGCCGGCGGCACCAGCGAAGTCTCGAGCAATATCGTCGGCGTCAGCAGCGCCTCGGCGGAAGCCGGAACGGCCGCCGGCGAGGTGCTGAACGCCTCCAGCGAATTGCGCCGGGAGGCCGAGGTGCTGCGCGCCGAAATCGACGCGTTCCTGTCGAATATCCGCGCGGCGTAGAAACACCGTCATTCCGGGGCGCCTCGAAGAGGCGAACCCGGAATCCATCGGGCGACAAATCCTGCTGGAGAAATGGATTCCGGGTTCGATGCTTGCGCATCGCCCCGGAATGACGTTCCCACGGCAATTCATGCCCATTATCCGAACCGGCATCTGCTTTTTTGAGCTAGCGCCGGGCGGCCGGTACCGCTAAGCCGATGGACGATGCATTCGAAAACAGACAGCGTGCAGTCCTCGGCTGAGGCACTGCGATACCCCCTCGAAAATCACCCCGGCCCGGACCAGGTCGTGGAAGTGATGCCGGGCGTGCTCTGGGCGCGGCTGAAACTGCCGTTCCGCCTCAACCACGTGAACATCTACCTGCTCGCCGACGGCGACGGCTGGACCATGATCGATTCCGGCTTCGGCAACGAGGAATCGATCGCAGCCTGGACCACGCTGTTCGAAGGCCCGCTCAAGGGCATGACCATCACGCGCCTGATCGTGACCCATTCGCATCCCGATCATGTCGGGCTCGCCGGATGGATCATCGAGCGGTTCGGCTGCCCGCTATACATGTCACAGGTCGAATACCTGCAGTCGGTCTATCATCAGAACCGCGGCACCGCCGAACGATTGACCGCGCAACGTCTGTTCTTCCGCCGTCACGGCATGGACGAGGACCTGACCGACAAGCTGCTCGGCCGCGGCCAGGATTATCTGAAGCGGGTCTCGGTGCTGCCGGCGTCCTATCGCCGGCTGACCCATGGCGACGAGGTCGTGATCGGCACGCGGCGCTTCAAGGTCATCACCGGCGGTGGACATGCGCTCGACCAGGTGATGCTGTATTGCGCCGCCGACAAGCTGTTCCTCTCCGCCGACCAGGTGTTGAGCAAGATCTCGCCCAATGTCAGTGTCTGGGCCGTCGAGCCGGAACAGAATTCGCTCGGCGAATATCTGGCCTCGCTGGCGAGCCTGACCACCACGCTGCCCTACGACGCGCTGGTGCTGCCCGGCCATGGCGTGCCGTTCTACGGCCTGAAGACACGGATCAAGCAGCTCGCCGATCATCACGAGGAGCGCTGCGGGCTGATCGCCGAGGCCTGCCGGGAGACCGCCAAGACCTCCAAGGAGCTGGTGCCGGTCGTATTCCACAAGCACGTGCTGGACGCGCACCAGATGGGATTCGCCGCCGGCGAACTGATCGCCCACGTCAACTACATGCTGGTCGAGGGCCGGCTGACGGCCGAGGCGATCGACGGCGTGCTGCGTTTCCGCACCACCTGACGCTATACACTCCGGTTCGGCTGATCCGGACAATTACGGGCATCGTGCGATTGCGTAACGATGCGGCCCGAGGAGCTATCGGCCCGCATTCCGGCGACAGGTCTAGGTCGTTGATCCACATCAATATTTGCCGCGCTTCCATGGACAATCTGTCCAATGTCTGGCGCATGCCCGAACGTGGGATAGCGGATAGACATTAGAGATTGAAAAGCTCTAAGAAGAGTTGGCCGCCCCGGCCGGGTCCTGCTCCAGGTTTGCCGATGGATTACAGCCAGTTTTTCAGCGCCGCCCTCAACCGCCTCCATGACGAGCGGCGCTACCGCGTATTTGCCGACCTCGAGCGGATCGCGGGCCGCTTCCCGCACGCGATCTGGCACTCGCCGAAGGGCCAGCGCAATGTCGTGATCTGGTGCTCCAACGACTATCTCGGCATGGGCCAGCATCCCAAGGTCGTCGGCGCCATGGTCGAGACCGCGACTCGCGTCGGCACCGGCGCCGGCGGCACCCGCAATATCGCCGGCACCCATCATCCTCTGGTGCAGCTCGAAGCCGAACTCGCCGACCTCCACGGCAAGGAAGCATCGCTCCTCTTCACCTCCGGCTATGTCTCGAACCAGACCGGCATCGCGACGATCGCAAAGCTGATCCCGAATTGCCTGATCCTGTCGGACGCGCTGAATCACAATTCGATGATCGAAGGCATCCGCCAGGGCGGCTGCGAGCGGAAAGTTTTCCGCCACAGCGACCTCGCGCATCTGGAGGAGCTGTTGCGCGAGGCCGGTCCCGACCGGCCGAAGCTGATCGCCTGCGAGAGCCTCTACTCGATGGATGGCGACGTCGCGCCGCTCGAGCAGATCTGCGACCTCGCCGAGCGCTATGGCGCCATGACCTATGTCGATGAGGTCCATGCGGTCGGCATGTACGGGCCGCGTGGCGGCGGCATCGCCGAGCGCGACGGCGTCATGCACCGTATCGACGTGCTCGAAGGCACGCTGGCGAAGGCGTTCGGCTGCCTCGGCGGCTATATCGCCGCCAAAGCCGAGATCATCGATGCCGTGCGTTCCTATGCGCCCGGTTTCATCTTCACGACCGCGCTGCCGCCGGCGATCTGCTCGGCCGCGACCGCTGCGATCCGCCACCTCAAGACCTCGAATTGGGAGCGCGAACGCCACCAGGAACGCGCCGCCCGCCTCAAGGCGATCCTGAACGCGGCCGGCCTGCCCGTGATGTCGAGCGACACCCATATCGTGCCGCTTTTCGTCGGCGACCCCGAAAAGTGCAAGCGCGCGACCGACATCCTGCTCGAGGAGCACGGCATCTATATCCAGCCGATCAACTACCCGACGGTCCCCAAGGGCACCGAGCGGCTGCGGATCACCCCGTCGCCCTACCACGACGACGGCCTGATGGACGGCCTCGCCGAGGCGCTGCTGCAGGTCTGGGAGCGGCTTGGGCTGCCGCTCCGCAAGCGGTCGATGGCGGCAGAATAACCCTAACGACGCGACATCCGGGATCGGAACGGCGGCGCACGGTGCGCCATCCGCCTGATCCCGCTATACTCCCCCGTCACGGCCCGCTCTGAGGCCGGGAAGGGAGATCAGCAGCGATGCTGCACGACTGGGGCGTCATCGCCGCCGCGTTCGGCTATATCGGGTTCCTGTTCTTTGTCGCCAGCCGCGGCGATCGTTCGCTGCCGACGAAGCGCGGTCGCGCGGGCATGGTGATCTACCCGCTGTCGCTCGCGATCTACTGCACCTCCTGGACCTTCTTCGGCTCGGTCGGATTTGCGACCCGCACCAGCGTCGACTTCCTGGCGATCTATGTCGGGCCGGTCCTCATGATCGGCTTGTGTACGCCGCTGCTCCGCCGCGTGATCGGGCTTGCCAAGTCGCAGAACATCACGTCGATCGCCGACTTCATCGCCGCGCGCTACGGCAAGAGCCAGGCGGTGGCCGCCACCGTGGCGCTGATCGCGATCATCGGCTCGGTGCCCTATATCGCGCTCCAGCTCAAGGCGATCGCCTCCTCGCTGGAAACGATCCTGGCCGAGGACAGGGCGTTTTCCTCGGTCCCCATCCTCGGCGACATCGCGCTGGTGGTGATGCTCGCGATGGCCGTATTCGCGGTGCTGTTCGGCACCCGGCAGGCTGATGCCACCGAACATCAGCACGGCCTGATGCTGGCGGTCGCGACCGAATCCATCGTCAAGCTGGTGGCGTTCCTCGCCGCGGGCATCTTCGTCACCTTCTGGATGTTCTCACCGACCGAACTGATCGAGCGCGCGATGAAGACGCCGGAAGCGGTGCGGGCGATCGAATATGTGCCGTCGGTCGGCAATTTCCTGACCATGACGCTATTGTCGTTCTGCGCGATCATGCTTTTGCCGCGCCAGTTCCATGTCAGCGTGGTCGAGAATTCAGGCCAGGAGGAGGTCGGGCGCGCGCGCTGGCTGTTCCCGCTTTATCTCGTCGCGATCAACCTGTTCGTAATCCCGATCGCGATCGCGGGGCTCGTGACCTTCCCGTTCGGCGCCGTCGACAGCGACATGTATGTGCTGGCGCTGCCGATGGAGGCCAACGCATCGCTCCTCAGCGTCGCCGTCTTCATCGGCGGGCTGTCGGCGGGCACCGCGATGGTGATCGTGGAATGCGTGGCGCTGTCGATCATGGTCTCCAACGACATCGTGCTGCCGATGGTGCTGCAGCGAAGCCGCGAAGCGCTCGCCGGGCAGAAGGATTTCAGCGACTTCCTGCTGAGTGTGCGCCGCTTTGCGATCTTCGGCATCATGGTGATGGCCTATTTCTATTATCGCGCGCTCGGCAATACTCAACTTGCCGCGATCGGGCTGTTGTCGTTCGCGGCGATCACCCAGCTTGCGCCCGCCTTCTTCGGTGGGCTGTTGTGGCGGCGGGCGACCGCGCGCGGTGCTATGGCCGGCATGGTGGTCGGCTTTGCCGTGTGGATCTACACGCTGTTCCTGCCGAGCTTCCTGGAGAGCAGCACCACGGGACTGATGCTGCTGCAGCATGGCCCCTTCGGCATCGAGGCGCTGCGGCCACAGGCGCTGCTCGGCACCGACCTGCCGCCGCTGCTGCATGGTGTGCTGTGGAGCCTGTCGCTGAACATCTTCACCTACCTCGTGTTCTCGCTGGCGCGCGAGCCGACCTCGATCGAACGGCTGCAGGCCGACCTGTTCGTGCCCCACACCTTCACGCCGATCGCACCGAGTTTCCGGCGCTGGCGCAGCACGGTGACGGTGCAGGACATCCAGAGCACGGTGGCCCAATATCTCGGGCCCGAGCGCGCCGGCCACGCGTTCGAGGCGTTTGCGGCCGAGCGTGGCGGCGCGCTCAACGCATCGGCGCCCGCCGGCCTCGAATTGCTGCAGCATGCCGAGCGCCTGATCGCATCCTCGATCGGCGCCGCGTCCTCGCGGCTCGTGATGTCGCTGCTGCTCCGCAAGCGCACAGTTTCGGCGAAGGCCGCGCTCAAGCTGCTCGACGATTCCCATGCGGCGCTGCATTTCAACCGCGAGATCCTGCAAACCGCGCTCAACCATGTGCGCCAGGGCATCGCGGTGTTCGACGCCAATCTGCAACTGATCTGCTCGAACCGGCAATTCGCCGAGATCCTGGCACTGCCGGCGCATCTGGTTCAACTCGGCATCCCCTTGTCGGAAATCCTGGAGTTCATGGGCGCGGTCAATCCGTCAGGCTCGGGCGACGCCCAGATCATGCTGGAGAAGCGGCTCGCCGCCTACACCACCGAGGGCGAGCCTTACCTGGAGCGGCTGCCCGACCGCCACATGGTGATCGAGGTCCGCACCAACCGGATGCCCGGCGCCGGCTTCGTCATCACCTTCTCCGACGTGACGCCGAGCTTCGAGGCGGCCGAGGCGCTGGAGCGCGCCAATGCGACGCTGGAAAAGCGCGTGCGCGACCGCACCGAGGAACTCACCCGCCTCAATTCCGAGCTGGCGCTGGCCAAGAGCGCCGCCGAAGATGCCAATATTTCCAAGACGCGATTTCTCGCCGCCGCCAGTCACGACATCCTGCAGCCCTTGAACGCGGCGCGGCTGTACGTCACGAGCATGGTGGAGCGCCAGCAGGGCGGCGAGGATTCCCGCCTGGTCGAGAACATCGACGACTCCCTGGAAGCGATCGAGGAGATTCTCGGCGCGCTGCTCGACATTTCGCGGCTCGATGCCGGCGCCATGACGCCATCGATCAGCCGCTTCAAGATCGGCGATCTCATGCGCTCGCTGGAAATCGAGTTTGCGCCGATCGCGCGCGCCAAGGGGCTGGAGCTGGCCTTCGTGCCGTCTTCGCTGGCAGTCGAGTCCGACCGTTCGCTGCTCAGGCGGCTATTGCAGAACTTCATCTCCAATGCGATCAAATATACGCCGCGCGGCCGCGTGCTGGTGGGTTGCCGCCGTCGCGGACAGTCGCTCAAGATCTGCGTCTACGATACCGGCGTCGGCATTCCCGTGCTCAAGCGCCGCGAGATATTCAAGGAGTTCCATCGTCTCGAACAGGGCGCGCGGATCGCGCGCGGCCTGGGACTAGGGCTGTCGATCGTCGAGCGGCTGGCGCGCGTGCTCAACCACGGCATCGCGCTCGATGGCAATGCCGGTGGCGGCTCGATGTTCTCCGTGACCGTGCCGGTCGCGAAGGCGATCAATCATACAGGGCCCGTGACCAGCGCAACGCCGCTCGCCAAGACCCCGATCAGAGGCGCACTGATTGTCTGCATCGAGAACGACCTGGCGATCCTCGATGGCATGAGGACGCTCTTAACGGCCTGGGGCGCCGAGGTGATCGCGGTCGCCGATCCCGAAAGCGCGATCGGCGCGATCGAGGCCGCGGGCGGGCGCGTCACCGGCCTCCTGGTCGACTATCATCTCGACCGCGGCAACGGCGTCGCCGCGATCCGCGACATCCGCCGCCGCTTCGGCGAGGGGCTGCCCGCGATCCTCATCACCGCCGACCGCAGCCCCAATGTCCGTGCCGCCGCACGCGAGGAGAACATCGCGGTGCTCAACAAGCCGGTGAAGCCGGCGTCATTGCGGGCGCTGCTGGGGCAATGGCGCACGCAGCAGATGGTGGCGGCGGAGTAGATCTCAGCGGGCCTACCGCTGGGCTGCGACGATCAACATCATCGGCCGCTCCAGCTCCTCGGCAAGATCGCGCATTGCGGCAATCTGATCGGGTGTCGGAGCAAATTCCTCGACGTGCCGGATCTCAAATCCGACGCCGATCAGCATATTCAGTGTCGTTCCGATCCTGCGATGATACTTGATCACGCCATCCGCAAACCAGTTCGTCTTGCGTGGCCCCTCAAGCGCGTATGCATCGACTGGCCACGTCTTGCGCCCCTCCTGATCAGTGCGCCAGCCCGGCTTTCTCGAAGCCATATAGATTGGATGCTCTATGGTGAAGACGAAACGCCCGCCCGGCCGCAGCGCGTGATAGACGCTGCGCACGAGCCTCTCGAAATCCTCGATGTAGTGTAGGGCCAGCGAGCTATAGGCGAGGTCGACCGAGGACGGCGGAAACTCGACCCGTTCGAGATCGGCGATCCTGTACTCAATGCCGGCATCGTGGGTATTCAGCCTCGCGCGACCGATCATGTTCTCGGAGAGATCGAGCCCAAGCACATATGCAGCTCCCTGCGCGCGGGCCCATCTCGCAAACCAGCCGAAGCCGCAGCCGAGATCGAGGACGCGCTTGCCGGTCAGGTCGGGGAGTTGCGCGCGGACCGCCGGCCATTCTGGCGCGCCGTCAAGCCCGCGGACGGACCGCGGCAAAGTGGTGTAACCGGCAAAAAAGACAGGATCGTCGTAGATGTTTTGGGCCAACAGGCTCTCCATCGATGCCGCCGGGCAGACGCGTAGGGTGGTCAAAGCGAAGCTTTGACCACCCTACAATTCAGCGGTGGCTGATCACACCTGCGGCGTGCCCTGGCGCCATTGGCCGCCGGCGATCTTGGCGGCGGCGATCACGGCCTGGGTGCGGCTTTCGACGCCGAGCTTTTGCAGGATTGCTGATACATGCGCCTTGATGGTGGCCTCGGAAACGCCGAGCTCGTAGGCGATCTGCTTGTTGAGCAAACCCTCCGACAGCATCATCAGGACGCGCACCTGTTGCGGCGTCAGCGTCACCAGCCGGTCGCGCAGCCGCGCCATCTCGGGATCGCCCGCGGATGACAGATCGGTGTCGGCGGGAACCCAGACGTCGCCGTCCATCACCTTCATGATGGCATCGCGCAGCGTGTCGACGCCGAAGCGCTTCGGGATAAAACCCGACGCGCCGAAGTCGAGCGAGCGGCGGATCGTGGTGGCATCATCGCTGGCTGATACGATCACCACCGGGATCGCCGGATATTGCGCGCGCAGATAGATCAGGCCGGAGAAGCCACTGATCCCCGGCATGGTCAGATCGAGCAGAATAAGGTCAACGTCGGCGTCCTTCTCGAGCAAGGCGGTGAGCTCGTCGAACGAACCTGCTTCGGTAATGGCAGCCGAACTGACGACGCTCGCAACTGCCTGCCGCAGCGCATCGCGGAACAGCGGATGGTCATCGGCGATGACAAGATGGGTCTGGACAGCAGCAGTCATCGGTATCTCTTGAGCGGGTCGTCGCCCCCTTTTTTTCCCTTGTCCTCCGAGCGAAGGCTGCGTGCAAGCCGTAATTCTACCGTCTGTCGAAGCAGTTAATGCGCGCGCTTGTGCATCGCAACACGCGCGTCGAATCCAGATCGGGATCGCGCAACCGACAGTTCCTCGCGGCGTGGAAGGGCGTGAAGAGGGCCGAAAGTCGTATTGGGGCGGCTTTTGCCGCGATGTTACCCTCTTTCGAAGCCCGTAGCTCATCCGGCCGAACTCGGCAGGCGAGTTCAGCAGCAATAATTTGGGGGGAATGATCCAGATGTCCACAATGACTGCAAGTTCGGCGCGCCGCGCCGGGATGACGAAGGATGAACGCTTCGTCATCCTTGCCTCCTCGCTCGGCACCGTCTTCGAGTGGTACGATTTCTACCTGTACGGATCGCTGGCCAGCATCATCGGCGCGCAGTTCTTCTCGGCCTATCCGCCGGCGACTCGCGACATCTTCGCCCTGCTGGCCTTCGCCGCCGGCTTCCTGGTGCGTCCGTTCGGCGCCATCGTGTTCGGCCGCGTTGGCGACATCGTCGGCCGCAAATACACATTCCTTGTGACCATCCTGATCATGGGCCTGTCGACCTTCATCGTCGGCCTGTTGCCCAACGCCGCCACCATCGGTATCGCCGCGCCGGTCATCCTGATCGCGTTGCGCCTGCTGCAGGGCCTTGCGCTTGGCGGCGAATATGGCGGTGCAGCAACCTATGTCGCCGAGCATTCCCCGCAGGGCAAGCGCGGCTACTACACCTCCTTCATCCAGACCACCGCCACGCTCGGCCTGTTCCTGTCGCTGCTGGTGATCCTGTTCACGCGCACCGCAACCGGCGAACAGGCCTTTGCGGAATGGGGCTGGCGCATTCCGTTCCTGGTGTCGGTGCTGCTGCTCGGCATCTCTGTTTGGATCCGGCTGCGACTGAATGAATCGCCGGTGTTCCAGCGCATGAAGGACGAGGGCAAGAGCTCCAAGGCGCCGCTGACCGAAGCCTTCGCCAACTGGGCCAACGCCAAAATCGTGCTGCTCGCTCTGATCGGCGGCACCATGGGCCAGGGCGTGGTCTGGTACACCGGTCAGTTCTACGCGCTGTTCTTCCTGCAATCGATCCTGAAGGTCGACGGCTATACCGCCAACCTCCTGATCGCCTGGTCGCTGCTGCTCGGCACCGGTTTCTTCATCGTGTTCGGCGCGCTGTCCGACAGGATCGGCCGCAAGCCGATCATCCTCGCCGGCTGCGCGATCGCGGCGCTGACCTTCATCCCGATCTTCAAGATGATCACCACCAACGCCAACCCGGCGCTGGAGAAGGCGATCGAATCCACCAAGGTCGAAGTGGTGGCCGATCCCGCAGGCTGCGGCGATCTGTTCAACCCAGTCGGCACCCGCGTCTTCACCGCGCCGTGCGACACTGCCCGTGCCTACCTCGCGCAGTCGTCGGTGAAGTACGCGACGACACCAGGCCCGGCCGGCTCCGGCGTCAAGGTCGTGGTCAATGGCAAGGAAGTGCCTTATGCCGACGCCAAGACTTCCAATCCGGCGGTGCTGGCGGCGATCCAGGCGGCGGGCTATCCGAAGACGGGTGACGCCGGCATCGTGAAGATGTCGAATCCCTTCGACATCTTCCGTCCGCAGGTCGCGGCCGTGATCGGGTTGTTGTTCATCCTGGTGATCTTCGTCACCATGGTCTACGGCCCGATCGCCGCCATGCTGGTCGAACTGTTCCCGACCCGCATCCGCTATACCTCGATGTCGCTGCCCTACCACATCGGCAACGGCTGGTTCGGCGGCTTGCTGCCGGCGACCGCGTTCGCGATCGTGGCCTCGACCGGCGACATCTATGCCGGCCTCTGGTACCCGATCATCTTCGCGGCAATCACCGCGGTGGTTGGCTTCCTGTTCCTGCCGGAGACCAAGGACGTCGATATCAGCAAGACCTGAGACGAAGCGCGCTTTTCAGCGCTTGCTCGATCGGCCGCGGAGCGATCCGCGGCCGATTTGTTTTATTTGATGCCGCCGACGAACTGCAGCACGACCTCGCGCTGATGCGGCCTCGTGCGATGCTCGATCAGGTAGATCGCCTGCCAGGTGCCGAGCGCGAGCTCGCCATCCAGCACCGGAACCTGGAGCGAGGTCGACGTCAGCATGGTCTTGATATGCGCCGGCATGTCGTCAGGACCTTCGGTGTCATGGCGCCATCCGCCATTCTCCGGCGCCAGGCGGCGCAGCACGGTGAGGAGATCCTCGAGCACGGTCGGATCGGCATTCTCCTGGATGGTGAGCGATGCCGAGGTGTGGCGGATGAACAGCGTCACTTGCCCCTCCGCCCCGCGCGCCTCGCGCAGGAATTTTGCGACTTCCGAGGTGAGGTTGGTGAAGCCGACGCCCGACGTGTGTACGGTCAGTAGCGATGACACGACGGTGGTGGCACTGACGGTTGATGGAGCGCTGCGCGAGAGTGATCGGGTCGAGGTCATGAAGGACCTACCTTGCAAACAAACTAAATCTTCCCTGACGTGTCGCGCTGCACGCGGTTGGCCATCTCGACCAGGCGGCGCCAGGCGCGTTCGAGGAAGGACATCACGCGATCCATATCCTGATCGCTCGGCAACGGGATTTCGATCCTGCGCCCGCCCTCGGCGACCTTCGGTTCGCTTTTCTTCAGCGAGTCCGATTTCGGCAGCGCCTCGTCGGTCTTGCCGGTGGCGGCCTGATCGCGCTGCGCGAGCTCGGCCTTGAGCGTCTCGTTCTCGGCCTGCAGCCGGCCGATTTCCGCGTCCATCGCGGCGCGCTCGTCGGGCACGGCATAGCAGGCCCAGCCCGTACCCGAATTATTGTTGCAGGTTGAGACCGTGCCGGTCCGCGTGTCGAGCCGCAGCACGCCATCGGTGGTGGTCGACAACGCGTAGCGGCCGTTCTCGGTATCCGGCCGGGATTGAGCAAAGGCTGTGCCGCTCAGGCTCAACACTACGACCGCGAGGACGGCGGGGACTTTTGATGAAGACGTCGCGTGGCGCATCGGCGTGCTCCCGACTCAGAAAAGAATGCCGCGCCCCTATATATCCGACGTATAGGGCGGCCTGCCCGACTTCAATGCATCGGCGAGCAAATCCAACCGGTCCTGCCCCCAAAACACCTCGCCGTCGAGCACATAGGCGGGCGAGCCGAATACATCGGCCGTTATCGCATCCTGACGGTTCTGCTCATAGGTGGCGCTGATCGCCTCCGAGGCGGAACGTTCCACCAGCTTGCTGCCGGGCAGGCCCGCTTCGTCGGCGAGGCGCGCCACCGTCGCAGGATCGGCGAGATCGAGCTGATCCTCCCAGACCGCGACAAAACCGCGCTTCAGGAAAGCATCGGGATCGAGCGCCAGCTCAATCGCAGCGATAACCGCGCCGTCGGCAAGGCGGGCATTGAACGGCCAGTGCGCGGGCCTCAGATGAAACTGCAATCCGCGCCGGTCCCGCCAGCGCTGCAATTCCACTATCCGATAACGTTGCCGCACCGGATGGCGCTTGAGCAGCGGCAAGCCTCCGGTCTCCGAGAACAGGTCGACCAGCACCACAGGCTTGTAGTTCACCTTGAGATCAAAGCCAGTGACGAGATCGCGGAACGGCCGGTCGCCGATATAGGCCCAGGGAGATTGAAACGAGAAGTAGTAGTCGACCTGGCGCGACATGGCGGCTCCGAGCGGGATTGGTGCGACGATGCGCCCATCCCAACAGAGCGCCCCGACCGGTGCAAGACCGCCGCGGCCTGAATGTCGGCTGTTGCGTTGCGATGACAGGTCGCAGACATCTGGAATATCTCCAAAGAAGTGCAATCGAATCAATGCGCTAACTGGTTGTTACGCAATCTTGACTTGATCGGACACGGTAAGTATGGTCCGCGCGGCTTTTGAGGGTGGCGGCGCAATTTCCATCAACCGCAGCATCGTTTAGTGTCTGCCGCATGGCGGAAAACAAAAACGACAACGCAAGTGGAAATCGCGACCAGTCGTCGTCCGACGAAGCTGCGCTTTCCGCAAGGCTCGGAAGTCTGGATCATCGGTTGTCCGAAATTCGCGACAGCCGCAAAATCAGGACTGATCAATCCGGAACTGAAAGCGGAGACGGTGCGGCCAGAGCTTCGGCGATGGCGCTCGGCTTCCGCCTTTCCTCGGAATTGGTCGCGGGCGTTGTCGTCGGGGCGGCGATTGGCTGGGGATTCGACCGTCTACTGTCGACATCGCCGTTCGGTCTCATTGTGTTCCTGCTGCTCGGCTTCACGGCCGGCGTGGTCAACGTGGTGAGGTCTGCAGGCGTGGCCTCAGGCAAGCGCTGAGTTCTGGCGGAAGTCTCGACATCTGTAATTCGATTGCCGGCGGATAAGCCGGAGGACCAAGAGCCGCGCGGATGAAAATCGATCCGATCCACCAGTTCAATATCGAGCCCCTCTTCACGATCGGCCATATCGGCAATCACACGATCGCCTTCACCAATTCGACGCTCTACATGTTCGTGGCGGTGGCGTTGATCTCGGTGCTGATGCTGGCGAGCGGCCGGCAACTGGTTCCGGGGCGCCTGCAGTCGGTCGCCGAAATCTCTTACGAGTTCGTCGCCAGCACCATCCGCAGCACCGCCGGCGCGGAAGGCATGAAGTTCTTCCCGCTGATCTTCTCGCTGTTCATGTTCATCTGCGTCTCGAACCTCGTGGGCATCATCCCCTACACGTTCACGATTTCGAGTCACCTGATCGTCACCGCCGCGCTCGCGCTGCTGGTGTTCTTCACCGTCCTGATCTACGGCGTCTACAAGAACGGGCTGAAGTTCTTCAAGATTTTCGTGCCGTCCGGCGTGCCGATCTACATCCTGCCGCTGGTCATGTTCATCGAGATCCTGTCGTTCTTCCTGCGGCCGGTCTCGCACAGCGTGCGTCTGTTCGCCAACATGCTGGCCGGCCATATCGCGCTGAAGGTGTTCGCGGGTTTCGTCGCGATGCTCGGCGTCTCGCTCGGCGCCGTCGGTTGGCTCGGCGGCGTGATGCCGCTCGCCCTCACGGTCGCATTGACCGCCCTCGAATTGCTGGTCGCTTTCCTGCAAGCCTATGTGTTTGCGATCCTGACCTGCATCTACCTCAACGACGCCATTCATCCGGGACACTGAGCGGTCCGGGGAATTTCCACCCACATCTGTCTTTCTCTCCAAGGAGCAAACTATGGAACCGGCAGCAGCTAAACTTATCGGCGCGGGCATCGCGTGCATCGGCATGGGCGGTGCGGGCGTCGGCGTGGGCGTCATCTTCGGCAACTATCTTGCCGCCGCGGTGCGCAATCCGTCCGCCGCCCAGGGCCAGTTCGGCAACCTGATCTTCGGCTTCGCCGTGACCGAAGCGCTCGGCATCTTCTCGCTGCTGATCGCGTTGCTCTTGCTGTTCGTTCCGCTCTGAGCGGTACACTCTTGCGCCGCCTGCGGGCGGCGTCCGTGACAGCTACAGGAGAACTCCATGGCTGAGAGTCATGGCGAAAAATCAGGCCAGAAGGCCGGCGCCCACACCGAAGCCGATGGCGGCCACGGCGGAGCTTTCCCTCCGTTCGATTCGTCCACCTACGCCTCGCAACTGGTGTCGCTGGCTGTCGCCTTTGTCGCGCTCTACATCATCGTGTCGCGCTTCGCGCTGCCGCGTGTCGGCGGCGTGATCGAAGCGCGCCAGAACATGATCGAGGGCGATTTGGCGGACGCGCAGAAGCTCAAGGATGAGTCCGCCGCTGCGCTGAAGGCCTATGAGAACGACCTGGCGGCCGCGCGCTCGCGCGCTCAGGCCATCAGCAACGAGACCCGCGAGAAGCTGAACGCGGCCTCCGAAGCCGAACGCAAGGTGCTGGAGGACAAGCTTACGGCCAAGCTCCACGACGCCGAGAAAACCATCGCGGCGACACGGGCGACGGCGATGAGCAATGTCCGCGGCATTGCGGCGGATGCGGCGACCGCGATCGTGCAGCGGCTGACCGGCGCGGCGCCGGATGGCGCTGCGGTGAACAGCGCCGTCGACGCCTCGCTGAAGGGACAAGCCTGATGTTGACCGAGCCGGAAACCTGGGTTGCGATCGCCTTCGTCATCCTGATGGTGGTGTTTGCCTATCTTGGCATCCATCGCACGGTGCTGAAGGCGCTGGACAACCGCAGCGAACGCATCAAGGCCGAACTCGATGACGCTCGCCGTCTGAAGGAAGAGGCCGCAAAGCTGCTCGCCGAATACAAGGCCAAGCGCACGACTGCCGAGCGCGAGGCGGAGGAAATCGTCGCGAGCGCCAAGGCGGACGCCGAACGCATCGCGGCTGAAACCAAGACGAAGATGGAAGATTTTGTCGCGCGGCGGACCAAGACCGCCGAGAACAAGATCGCGCTCGCCGAAGCCCAGGCTCTGGCGGATGTCCGTGCTGCTGCGGCGGATGCCGCGGTGACGGCGGCGTCCACCATCCTGTCGCAGTCGGTCAAGGGCCCCATTGCCGACGACCTCCTCGCCAAGGGGATCGCCGAGGTTCGTTCCAAGCTGAACTGAGCGGCTTCAACGCCAATCAAAAAGCCGGCGCGAGATGATCGCGCCGGCTTTTTGTTTGGGACTGTCTTGTAGGGTGGGCAAAGCGCAGCGTGCCCACCTTTCTTGCACCGAACGTGGATGGTGGGCACGCTTCGCTTTGCCCACCCTACGGCCGTCGTTCAACGCAGCCCTCCGCTACCTCTTCCTCGCCGCCTTGGGCTTTGGCTCGGGCTTCAGGGCCTGCGGGTCGAAGCCGATGTAGAAGATGTAGTTCTCGGCAACGTCGGCTGACGGCGCCGGAAAGGTCAGATCCTCAGCCACCAGCGTAAAGGGCTCGCTGCCGCTTTCGCCCATCGTCACCGTGGTCTGATAGGCCTTGGTCGCGATCGTCTTTTCCGAGACGCCGCCCTGCACCACGGCGACGCGCAGCGGCACCTGAACGGTCGGCGGGGCGCCGGCAGGACCGACGATGATCCGGCCCTGGATGCCGATCCGCGCCGTGATGTCGCCGCCATTGAGCGCGCATTCGCGGGCGGTGCGGGTGATCGTCGCCTGGAACCTGAGGTCGCTGCCGACCGGTTCCTTGCCGGGCGCCCCCACCGCGTAAGTCGAGGCACCGGAACGGATCGCCACCGGCGGACAGAGGACGTCCGATTCGTTGCTCTGGCTCCCCGCGGGCGCCGGCGGCTTCTCAGCCGGCTGCTCCTCGGACTTGCCGCCGCCGAACAGGCTCTTGAAGCGATCGGTCAATGACTGTGCCGCCGCCGGCGCGGCCAGGGTGCCGCAACCAAGCGCAGTCGCCACCACAGAGGCGATCGCGGCCCTGATCACACGATGTCTTGCCATGAGAATCCCTGCCATCCCATTTCCCGCGGCGTTATAGCAGCGCAATGGCGGCGAACCCAAGGCGCTAACAAAGGCGCGACCGAGGCGCCAGGAACCCGAGGGCTAGCCCCGGAAATCCTCATGCAACAGGCCAAACAGCAGGTGATCCTGCCAGATGCCGTTGATGCAGAGATAGCGCCGCGCCAGGCCCTCGCGGGTGAAGCCGCATTTCTCCAGCACGCGGATCGAGGGCGCGTTGGAGGGGATGCAGGCGGCCTCGATCCGGTGCAGATTGAGCTCGCCGAACAGCGAAGGCAACAGCACCCGCAGCGCCGTGGTCATGTAGCCGCGATGCGCATAGGGCTCGCCGACCCAATAGCCGATGGTGCCGGCCTGCACGATGCCGCGGCGGACATTGGCGAGCGTGATGCCGCCGACCATCACGCCGTCCACTTCGCGGAAGATGATGAAGGGATAGGAGCGGTCGGCGGCGATATCCTCGGCGTAGCGGCGCAGGCGGCGGCGGAAGCCGGAACGGGTCAAATCATCGGACGGCCAGATCGGCTCCCAAGGCGTGAGATAGGCGCGGCTCGATTCGCGTAGCTGCGCCCATTGCGGAAAGTCAGCCATTTGCGGCGCGCGTAGCAGCAGGCCATGACCGCGCGGCATCAGTGCAGCCGGTCCGCTGGATGGCAAACGAAACAGGGCCATACCCTTGAACTCCCCTGCCCGCTAGCGGGCTGCCGGTCTATCTTTTAGGGCATGATCTTTTCGGAAAACCGGTCTCCACTTTTCCGGATCATGCCCTTCCGTTTGGGCATGATCTCTTCGGAAAACCGGAGACCACTTTTCCGGATCATGCCCTTCCGTTTGGGCATGATCTCTTCGGAAAACCGGAGACCACTTTTCCGGATCATGCCCTAGTGCAGGAGCGTCTTCGCCTTCGACTGGGTTAATCCTTCCGCAAAAGACACCGCGGTGTCCAGACCTCTACCGCTGCCGAGCGCCACCACCGCCGGCCGGCTGCGCGCGAGCAGCGCACGGGCGGCATTGCGGGTCGATTCGACACTCACCGAATCGATCCGGCTGACCAGTTCGTCCACCGTCAGCGGCCTGCCATAGGCTAGCACATGGCGTGCCAGTTGCTCGGCGCGGGAGGAACAGCTCTCCAGCGCCATCAGCAGCCCCGCCTTCATCTGCGCCTTGGCGCGCGCGATCTCGGCCTCGGTCAGAGTCTCCACGGCCTCGTTCATCACGTCCACGATCACCTCCATCATTTCCGGCGCATCCGATGGGTCGGTGCCGGTGTAGAGGCCGAAGAAGCCGGTGTCGCTATAGGGGGCATGGAAGGTGTAGATCGAGTAGCACAGTCCTCGCTTCTCCCGCACCTCCTGGAACAGCCGCGACGACATTCCGCCGCCGAGCGTGTTGGTGAACACCTGCAGCGAGAACAGCGACAGGTCGGTCTGCGGCACGCCTTCCAGCGCCAGCGTCAGATGCGCCTGTTCGAGGTCGCGGTGCACGACGCGGGAACCGCCCTTGCCGAACATCGCCGCCAGCGGCTTCGGCGCGGGCGCCGCGTCGAAATTTGCGAACTTCTGCATTGCCTCTTCGACGATCCGCTTGTGGTCCACCGCGCCGGCGGCGGAGATCACCATATCGGGCCCGCGGTAATGCGTTGCGAGGTAGCTGCGCAGCATGTCGCGGTCGAACCCCTTCAGCGTCTTGGCGGTGCCGAGCAGGGAGCGGCCCATCGGCTGGTCGGGGTAGCAGAGCTCGTTCAGGTGCTCGAACACGACGTCGTCGGGCGTATCCTGCGCCGCACCGATCTCCTGCACGATGACGCTCTTCTCGCGCTCGAGCTCATCCGGCACGAAAGAGGGATTGGCGAGGATGTCGGCGAGCACGTCGAGCGCCAGCGGCACGTCCGCCTTCATCACGCGCGCGTAATAGGCCGTCGTCTCGGTCGAGGTGCCGGCGTTGAGATCGCCGCCCACGGCCTCGATCTCCTCGACGATCTCGCGGGAGGAGCGGCGCGCCGTGCCCTTGAACGCCATGTGTTCGAGCAGGTGGGAGATCCCGTGCTCGTTCGGCTTCTCGTCGCGTCCGCCGACGCCGGCCCACACGCCGAGCGCGGCCGTCTCCAGATGCGGCATGGTGTCGGTGACCACGGTCAATCCGGACGGCAGCTTGGTGATCTCAACGCTCATCCGGTTACTCCCTGCTTGGCGGCGCGGCTCACCGACAATACGAACTTTTCGACTTCCGCCTGATCGCTTTTCATCACCTTGAGGTGTTCGGGTTTGGTCATCAATCCGTCGAGCCAGGCCGGCAATTGCGGTCGCACCCCGCAGGCGGCCTCGACCGCATCGGGGAACTTGGCCGCATGCGCGGTCGACAGCACGATATTTGGAATCCTCGAATCGGCGCTATCGCGGTCGGCAACTGCCAGCGCCACCGCGGTGTGGGGATCGACCAGATCCCCGGCCTCGCGCCAGGCGGCCCGGATCGCGGCCGCTGTCTCGGTCTCGTCCGCCTTGCCTGCGTCGAACTCCTCGCGGATCGCAGCCAACATCGCAGCCGGCAACACGAAGCGGCCGGACTGCTTCAGCGAATCCATCAGCCGCCGCACACTGTCAGCGTCGCGCCGGCTTGCCTCGAACAACAGCCGCTCGAAATTCGAGGACACCTGGATGTCCATCGACGGCGAGGTCGTGGCGTGAACCTCGCGGACCTCGTAGATGCCCGTCTTCAGCGTGCGCGGCAGGATGTCGTTGACGTTGGCCGCGATCCGCAAGGATCGGATCGGCAAGCCCATGCGCTTAGCGACATAGCCCGCAAAGATGTCGCCGAAATTCCCGGTCGGCACCGTGAAGTCCACCGTCCGCTCCGGCGCGCCGAGCGCGACCGCCGAGGTGAAATAGTAGACCACCTGCGCCACGACCCGTGCCCAGTTGATCGAGTTCACGCCTGACAGCGACACCGCATCGCGGAAGTCGTGATGGTTGAACAGCCCCTTCACGATCGCCTGGCAATCGTCGAAGGTGCCTTCGATCGCCAGCGCA
Source organism: Bradyrhizobium sp. LeoB3 (assembly GCF_055456055.1). Taxonomy (NCBI): domain Bacteria; kingdom Pseudomonadati; phylum Pseudomonadota; class Alphaproteobacteria; order Hyphomicrobiales; family Nitrobacteraceae; genus Bradyrhizobium; species Bradyrhizobium sp. LeoB3. Next base: position 13,639 of record NZ_JBVBEF010000048.1, on the reverse strand, counting down.
TGGATGTTGGCGGCGCCGGTCGTCGTCATCATCCGCCGCTGCACCTCGGAGATGCGCCCTTGCGGGAACAACACGACGAGGTCGACATTTTCGAGATTGGCAAAGGCCTCGACCGCGGCGCCGCCGGTATCGCCTGATGTCGCGACCACGATCGTGGTGCGCTGTGAACGTTTCGCCAGCACGTGATCCATCAGCCGCGAGATCAACTGCATCGCGACGTCCTTGAACGCCAGCGTCGGGCCGTGGAACAGCTCCAGCAGGAATTGATTCGGGCCGATCTGGTCGAGCGGCACGACGGCGGGATGGCGGAACGTCGCGTAGGCTTCGTTCGCCATGCGACCGAGATCGGGATCGGAAATCTCGCCGCCCGCGAACGGCCTGATGACGTCGACCGCGACTTCCCAATAGGGCCGTCCGAAGAAGCCGGCGATGGTTTCGCGCGACAGGACCGGCCAGCTTTCGGGCACGTACAGGCCACCGTCGCGGGCAAGCCCGGTCAGCATCACATCACAGAAACCAAGAACCGGGGCCTCTCCCCGGGTCGAAACATACCGCGTCAAACCGCCCTCCAAAGGCTCAAGCCTTTACCTTAAGCCCTTGATATCATGGAATTTATCGAGTTCTCGCTGCGCGGACCCGAAGCGCCACCATAAAGGGTTTTCGTGCCAAGGGGAAACCGCTTCTTGTGCGGCGCTGCCGCAAAGCACGGCAGGCTAGACGGAGGTGCGCCGTCAAGCGCGCTGGGATGCGCTAGTCCATCGCTGGCGCGGTGCGGTTCTTTCTTTCTCGCACCTTTCTACAGGCCCGTGGTGCACGACCGGCAAGACTCGATCGCTCGCCGATCTCTGGCGCGTCGGAACTATTGCCGTTTCTTCCCGTTTATGTCCGCCATTGAGGCCAGCGCAGCAGCGATCAGCGGCGCGGCCGACGCTCCGGCACATTGGATCAGAAGCTCTAGGAATCGCCTGCACCGCCCTGCTGTTCCCGAATTGCCCCGGCAGAAGCGAATGCAAGCGATGGGAACGGTCGCGCCTTCGGGCGCGACCAGTTCCGCAGGCGGTGAGGATCAGCCCAACGCCATTTCGACAGCGATACGGATCAGGTCGGAATGGCTCTTGGCGCCCAGCTTCTGCTTCAGAAGCGACGTGGTGTTGGCGACGGTCTTGTAGGAGATGTTGAGCGCCGCGGCGACCTCGCCGATCTTGTCGCCCCGGCCAAGCAGCCGCAGGATTTCCAGTTCGCGCGGCGACATCAGCGAGGCCGGATTGGCCTTGATGGCGGCGCCCGAAAAGGTCACGGCTTCGGCAAGGTGCGGCGATATGTAATTGTCCCCTGCCGCGACCTTGCGGACGGCTTTCACGAACACCCTGGGATCGTCGGTCTTTGAAACATAGCCCTGGGCGCCTGCTTCCACCGCGCGGACGACGAAGGCCGGATCGTCGTTCATGCTGAACATGATGATCCTGGCCTCTGGATCCTCCTTGCGGATCCGGCGCATCAACTCGAACCCGGAAACATCCGGGAGGTTGATGTCGATGACGGTAACATCAGGCTTCTTGCTGACATAGGCGCGGTGTCCCGACTTGGCGTCGGTGGCTTCCTCGATCTTCACCGAGCTGTCCGAAGCGAACAGCGACCGGCACCCGGACAACACGACCGGGTGGTCATCGACAATCAATATTCTTGTGGCCGGTTTCGGCGTATCTTGCATCACTTGCATTCTGTATCCAGAACATAGGTCCCCGGGAACCGGTGAAAAGAAAAAACCACCGGAGCGAATTAGAATTATCCAAATGTGGAAAAAATGTTCGCTCCGAACGCGGTTCTTCCTTCCGCTCGGTATCATGTTCGTGGCGGCGCTCCTGATCGGAGCGGTTTCGCTGAAGCTTTTCGTGCCGGAGCAACTGTCGGACGAGAACGCACCGGCCGCACGTTCGGCCAGGGTGGTTGCCGACGCGCTCAACAGCGCGCTTCGGACCTCGGCCAATCCGCAAGCGACGCTGGATGCCTTTGCGCAGGCGCTCGGCACCTCCGAAGCCATCCGCTTCCAACCCGACGGTGCAAGCCACCCGCCGCCGCGGGTCGAGGTGCAAACCCCGATCGGACGGGTGCCGCGATGGTTTGTGGACCTGCTCACGATACCGGAGGTGGGCGCATCGTTCCCCGTCCGGATCGAAGGCAAGCAGGTCGGTGAGATCATTTTCTCGCCCGACCTGTCGGCCGATATTTTCGAGAAATGGATCGGCTTTGTTGCGATCACATTCTCCGTGGTTGCGCTGACGCTGCTCACCGGCGCTATCGCTTATTTCACCTCCGGCGCCGTGCTGCGTCCCCTGCAGGATCTCGGCGAAGGCCTCACCCGCATGCGCGGGGGTGATTATAAGCAGCTCATCCCCCCGTCGGGCCCGCCGGAGATCCGCCGAAGCGCCGAGGAAGCCAACGAACTTGCCCGCACGCTGAGCTTGCTGAGCCAGGACAATCGAGGTCTGCTGCGCCGGATCGTCTCGCTGCAGGACGACGAGCGGCGCGATATGGCGCGCGAACTGCACGACGAGCTCGGACCGCTGTTGTTCGGCATTCGCGCCAAGGCGGTTGCGCTGCTCGAAGCTCTCCCGCATGGCAACCTGCAACTTGCGGCCTCCGTCGACGGCATCCTGCAATCGGTCGAAGCGCTGCAGCAGGCCAACCGCCGCATCCTCGACCGGCTGCGGCCGCTCTACATCCAGGACTTGGGGCTGGAAAAAAGCATCGAGACCTTACTGCAATATGCGCGCGCGCAAGCGCCCGGGCTCAAGCTCGTCGCGCATATCGACGGCAGGCTGAATGCGATCGAGGGTCTGCTCTCGCAGACCGTCTATCGCGTGATCCAGGAGAGCATCACCAACGTGCTACGCCATGCCCGAGCCCGCTCGGTCACCGTGGAGGCTTCGATGAAGGCGGCGGAGCTGATCGTGGAGGTATCGGACGACGGCATCGGCCTTCCCAAGGACTCCGTCTTCGGCCGCGGGTTGACCGGGATGCAGGAACGGGCCCGCGCGCTGAGCGGCACGCTCGAGCTGGTGCGCGAAGACGGACGGACCATCGTGCGCTGCCTCCTGCCGGTCGGCGACAGCGCGCTTGGCTGATCGCCGCGCTCGGCGCGGCATGATCTACGCGCGACGTTGGCCGCGAGACCACAATGCGAAGACGATCAGCACCGCCACGGCGAGCGTGAACCAGGTGATGGCGTATTGCATGTGGTCGTCCTTGAGATTGACCTTCAGCGGTCCCGGCTTGGGAATGCCGCTGTCGGGCACGGGCGACTCGAGATCGATGTAGAAGGGCGCGACAGCCTTGCCGCCCTCGCCCCAGCCGAGCGCGCTCGCCATCGCGAGATGATTGCGGACGAACCATAGGCGTTTTGCCGGATTTTCCTTCGGCGTCAGCGAGCCGGCCCCCTCGGGAAAGCGGAGATAGCCGCTCAGCTTGACCGGTTCGCCCGTGATCAGCGGCGCGACCGCGCGATCCTGTTGGGCACGATCCTGCATCGTGTTCTGCGCAAAGCCGGCATTGATCACGACGATCTCGCCGTCAGGCAGGCGCGCCGGCAGAAACGCCCAGGTGCCGGGACCGGAAATGTCGTCACGGACCGCGGAGCCAGAACTGAATACCATCGCATCCGGCAGCTTCGCATAGGTTGCAGTGAAAGTGACGCGGCGGAATTCTTCGCTCACCGGACGTAGCGCGGCCCATTGCGAAGGCTGCGGCAGCGCTTCGGGCGCCGCCGTCAGGCGCTCGTTGAGGGCCGCGATCAGCGCGTGCTTCTCGACCCGGCGCTGCAATTGCCAGATCCCGAGGCCCGTGAACACCACCACCAGGATCAACGTGAAAATGCCGAAGCCAGCGGCGCCGCGCCGTTGCGTGGATGCTGCGGTCATTTCTGCTCGCGCTTGATCAGCCGGCCCTCCGCCGCCTTGTGGTGGAACTGGAGTGCGATCAAAAGCGATTTCATCGAACGCAGCGGCAGCAACGTGACGACGACGATGAGCGGCAGCCAGAGCACCGCATGCACCCAGAACGGCGGCTGGTACTTGACCTCCACAATCAGCGCACAGGCAACGACGATCGCGCCGGCCAGCATGATGATGAAGATCGCTGGCCCATCGCCGGAATCGATGAAGGCATAATCCAGCCCGCAACTCTCGCAGCGCGGAGCCAGCGTGAGGAAACCCGCATAGAGCTTGCCCTTGCCGCAGCGCGGACAGCGGCAGGCGATGCCGCGGAGCGCGCTCTCGGTGACCGTCGGGGGAGTGTCGGCTGGCATCAAGTCGTTCGATCTTTACTCGCGAAAGCAAAAGGGCGGCCATCTGGCCGCCCCTTGTAGCACGTCACGGCGGGTTAGTGCGCGGCGTGCGCCATGGTTTCGGCGCCGCGGCCCCACACGTAGATGCAGATGAACAGGAACAGCCAGACCACGTCGACGAAGTGCCAGTACCAGGCGGCGAACTCGAAGCCGAGGTGCTGCTTCGGCGTGAAATGGCCGGCATAGGCGCGGAATAGGCAGACCAGGAGGAAGATGGTGCCGATGATCACGTGGGCGCCATGGAAGCCGGTCGCCATGAAGAACACGGAGCCGTAGACATTGCCGCCGAACGAGAACGTCGCATGGGCGTACTCATAGGCCTGCACGCAGGTGAAGGCCGCGCCGAGCAGCACGGTGAGGATCAGGCCGTATTTGAGGCCCTGGCGATCGTTTTCCAAGAGCGCATGGTGGGCCCAGGTCACCGTGGTGCCGGAGGTGAGCAGCAAGAGCGTGTTGAGCAGCGGCAGGTGCCAGGGATCGAAGGTCTCGATGCCGTGCGGCGGCCAGGTGCCCGGCACGGCGCAGGCGCCGGCGGCGGTGCCGGCGCCGCAACCGAAGATCGCGTCGCGGGCGGCATGGACCGGATCGGCCGGGAACAGCGCGGCGTTGAAGAACGCCCAGAACCAGGCGACGAAGAACATCACCTCGGAGGCGATGAACAGGATCATGCCGTAGCGGTGATGGAGCTGCACCACGCGGGTGTGGTCGCCCTTGTACTGGGCCTCGCGGATCACATCGCCCCACCAGCTCGCCATGGTGTAGAGCACGCCGATCACGCCGATGCCGAACACGATCGGCGCGCCCGTGAACATGTGATGCATCCAGCCGATGGCGCCGAAGCACATGATGAAGGCCGAGATCGAGCCGACCACCGGCCAGGGGCTCGGATCGACGAGATGGTAATCGTGATGCTTGACGTGCGCCTCAGCCATTGCAGTCTCTCCGTTCGCGTGCCGTCAGGCACGTATTCGTCTCAGAAATTCAAAGATTGCCCTTGCGCTTGTCCTGCTCGCCGGAGGCCACTGGCTTCGGGACCGGATCGCGCACGGAATAGAAAGTGTAGGACAGGGTGATCGATTTCAGGCTGTCGTTCTCGCGGTCGGCGACCAGCGCCGGATCGACATAGAACACGACAGGCATCTCCCGCTTCTCGCCCGGCGCCAGGGTCTGCTCGGTGAAGCAGAAGCAGTTGATCTTCTGGAAGTAGGCCCCGACCGCCAGCGGCGCGACATTGTAAGCCGCCTGGGCCGTCGTCGCCCGCGCCGACTGGTTGGTCACCGTGTAGAAGACGGTGACGACCTCGCCGATCCTGACTTCGATCTCGTTCTGCTCGGGCTCGAACTTCCAGGGCAGGCCCGGCGCGACATTGGCATCGAAGCGAACCTCGATCTTGCGGGCGAGCGGACCCTCCGCCGGCGCAGAGGTCGCAACCTGGGTGGTGCCGTTGAAGCCGGTGGCGCGGCAGAACCAGTTGTAAAAGGGCACGGCCGCATAGGACGCGCCGACCATCAGCACGACGACGAAGCCGCAGACCGCGGCAACCACCGCGTCACGCGTCAGCGCGCGGCGGGACGCCTTTTGGCTCGTGCCGGACTGCCTGGGCGTGGTCGTTTCTTGCGCCATCTCGATCACATCTCAGATCGGCCGCACCAGGACGGCCGGGCCCTTGACCAGGGTGACCGCGAAGAACAGCACGACCAGGACACCGAGCGCGAGCGCAATGGCGATCGAGCGCTGGCGGCGGCTCCTGAGCTGCGCCTCGGTAAGGACAATTCCTTCTTGCTCGCGTTTGTCATCCATTGCGTGTTCATGCGCTCCCTACCCGACCCATGATGCAACGGTGCGGAAGGCAACCTCGACCAGCAAGGTCGCGAACAGCGCGAACAGATAAAAAATGGAGAAAGCAAACAATTTGCGGCAGGCGCGATTGGCTTCCTTGCCCTCGCGGCGGCGATAGACGTCGACCGCGAGGGCGAGCATGCCCGACCCGAGCAGGAGCGAGGCGACGCCATAGACCGCATCGAAATAGCCGAGCGGCCACGGCGCGACCGCGATCGCGACAAGCACGATCGTGTAGAGCAGGATCTGCAGCCGGGTCGCGTCGGGACCGGCGACCACGGGCAGCATCGGCACGCCGGCGCGGGCGTAGTCGTCGCTGCGGAACAGCGCCAGGGCCCAGAAATGCGGCGGGGTCCAGAAGAAGATGATCAGGAACAACAGCACGGGCTCGATCGACAACGAGCCGGTTGCCGCCGCCCAGGCCACCACCGGCGGCAGCGCGCCAGCGGCGCCGCCGATCACGATGTTCTGCGCAGTCCAGCGCTTCAGCCACATCGTGTAGATCACGACATAGAAGAAGATCGTGAAGGCCAGCAGCGCGCCCGCGACCCAGTTGACGAGGATGCCGAGCGTCATCACCGAGAAGAACGCCAGCGTCAGGCCGAAGGCGGTGGCTTCTCCACTTGTGATGCGGCCGCGTGGGATCGGCCGGTTGGCAGTGCGCGTCATCAACGCGTCGATATCGCCTTCATAGGCCATGTTCAGCGCGCCGGAGGCGCCGGCGCCGACCGCGATGCAGAGGATCGAGGTGAAGGCCAGCACCGGATGGACGTGACCAGGCGCGATCATCAGGCCGACCAGCGCGGTGAAGATCACGAGCGACATCACCCGCGGCTTCAGAAGCGCGATGTAGTCGCCGACCTCGGCCTCGGAGATCCGCGGCAACTCGATGGCATTGTGATCGACAACCGACACGATGGTCTCGTTCCCTTAAAATCAAGCAGAGAGCGTGACGCGCCCCCTAAGGGCGCGTCACTGTTTCCTTTACTGCACGCGCGGCAGCACTTCGAACTGGTGGAAGGGCGGCGGCGAGGACAGCGTCCATTCCAGCGTGGTGGCGCCGGCGCCCCACGGGTTGGCGGCCGCCTGCTCCTTGCGGACGAAGGCGTCGATCACGCCGTAGATGAAGATCAGCACGCCGAAGCCGGAGATGTAGGAGCCGACCGAGGAGACCAGGTTCCAGCCGGCGAACGCGTCCGGATAGTCGACATAGCGACGCGGCATGCCCGACAGACCGAGGAAGTGCTGCGGGAAGAACACCAGGTTCACGCCGATGAAGGTGAACCAGAAGTGCAGCTTGCCGATGGTCTCGCTGTACATGTAGCCGAACATCTTCGGGAACCAGTAGTACCAGCCTGCGAAGATGCCGAACACGGCGCCCAGCGACAGCACGTAGTGGAAGTGGGCCACCACGTAGTAGGTGTCCTGCAGCACGCGGTCGACGCCGGCATTCGCCAGCACGACGCCGGTGACACCGCCGACCGTGAACAGGAAGATGAAGCCGATCGCCCAGATCATCGGCACCTTGAACTCGATCGAGCCGCCCCACATCGTGGCGATCCAGGAGAAGATCTTCACGCCAGTCGGGACCGCGATCACCATGGTGGCGGCGACGAAGTAGGCCTGCGTCGCCGACGACATGCCGACCGTGTACATGTGGTGCGCCCACACCACGAAGCCGATGCCGCCGATCGCGACCATCGCGTAGGCCATGCCGAGATAGCCGAACACCGGTTTGCGCGAGAAAGTCGAGACGATCTGGCTGATCATGCCGAAGGCCGGCAGGATCAGGATGTACACTTCAGGATGGCCGAAGAACCAGAACAGGTGCTGGAACAGCACCGGGTCGCCGCCGGCATCGGGCGCGAAGAAGGCGGTGCCGAAGTTACGGTCGGTGAGCAGCATGGTGATGGCGCCGGCAAGCACCGGCAGCGATAGCAAGAGCAGGAACACCGTCACCAGGATCGACCACACGAACAGCGGCATCTTGTGCAGCGTCATGCCCGGTGCGCGCATGTTGAAGATCGTGGTGATGAAGTTGATCGCGCCCAGGATCGAGGAGGCACCGGCGAGGTGCAGCGACAGGATCGCAAAGTCGACCGCCGGCCCCGGATGGCCCGAGGTCGACAGCGGCGCGTACATGGTCCAGCCCGCGCCGACGCCGTTGGCGCCCGGCTCGCCCTCGACGAAGGTCGAGATCAGGAGCAGCGCGAAAGAGGCCGGCAGCAGCCAGAACGAGATGTTGTTCATGCGCGGGAACGCCATGTCGGGCGCGCCGATCATCAGCGGCACGAACCAGTTGCCGAACCCGCCGATCATCGCCGGCATGACCATGAAGAAGATCATGATCAGGCCGTGCGAGGTCACGAACACGTTGTAGGTATGGGACTCGTGGAAGATCTGCACGCCCGGATACATCAGCTCGGCGCGGATCGCGATCGACATCGCAGCCCCGATGATGCCCGCAATGACCGCGAAGATAAGGTACATCGTGCCGATGTCCTTATGGTTCGTGGAGTAGAGATAGCGGCGCCATCCGGTCGGATGGCCGTGATCATCATGGGCGTGATCGTGTGTCGCTGCGCCTGTTGCCATGTCCTAGATCCTTAAGCCAATTCCCTTTTGGACCTTTGCGGTCCCATCGCCCTTATTCTTCCGATGCGCGCCCGCCCCCGGGCTTGCAGCCTTACCGCGACGCCTGACCAATCGAGGCGTATGAATTCGCCGGGCTGCTGGCAAATTTCTTCTTCGCGGCGTCCACCCAGCTCGCGAATTCCTGATCCTCCACGACCCGCACCGCGATCGGCATGAACGCATGATCCTTGCCGCACAGCTCGGAGCACTGGCCGTAATACATGCCGGTCTTGGTGGCCTTGAACCAGGTCTCGTTGAGACGGCCCGGGATCGAGTCGATCTTGATGCCGAAGGCCGGCACCGCAAACGAGTGGATAACGTCCGCGCCGGTGGTCTGGATCCGGATCACCTTGTTGACCGGCACCACCATCTCATTGTCGACGCCGAGCAGCCGCGGCTGCTTGTCCTGGGCAAGCAGCGAGTCGAACTCGAACTTGCCGTTATCCGGGTAGGCGTAGGACCAATACCACTGCTTGCCGGTGACCTTGATGGTCAGGTCCGACTTCGGCACGTCGAGCTGCAGGAACAGGAGGCGGAACGACGGCACCGCAATGCCGACCAGGATCAGGACCGGAACCAGCGTCCAGGCCACCTCGATCAGCGTGTTGTGGGTGGTCCTGGAGGGGACCGGATTCGCGCGCGCGTTGAACTTCATCACCACCATGACGAGCAGCGCCAGCACGAACAGCGTGATCACAGTGATGACCACCAGCAGGAAGTTATGAAACCAGACGATGTTCTCCATCACCGGGGAGCCCGCCTGCTGCAGGGTGACTTCCCAGGGCGCCGGTTGCCCCAATTCGGCGAATGCCGTCCCGCCGGCCGCGAGCGCCATGCCCGCTACCGCACCCCCCAGCAACCGCCGGCCCATCAGGCCCATCGACATCCTCATGCCGCTCGCGCTCCCTATGATTTATCCCCTTAGCACCCCCGCCACACGGCGTGGATGCAGCACGATCCGCCCTCACAAACGGCCTGCCGGACGCACTTTCGGAAAGTACAGGGGCCAGATCGTTAGAACGCGTCGAAATCTAGCCTCTCAAACCATAATTCGCAGGCGCTCGCAATGCAGTAGTAGGGCCCCAGGCCATGCGCGATCGGCTATTCCCGTGATGTGACATTTTCTCGATAAATCAGGCGATAGCGCCACTTCCGCGGGCAACGCCGCTTGACAGGGCGATTGCTGGATGTACCCACAGGCTGGGCGCTCCGCAGGAACCTGATTCGCGCGAAGCGTCCCCACCGCGGCGCGAGATTTGCTTCGGAATCGCCTTCAAGGCGCCGTCATTGCGGTATCAGTCGTTTTGCGTGCCGCCGGCAGCCGGGCAATGCACCCGACCTGGGCCGGGGAAACCAAGCCGGCATGGCCGGCCATCAAAGGATCGACCCGGATGGGCGCTTTGAAACATCACAGCGGACGTAGCTGGAGTGCCGCCAACTGGCTGGGCGGCCTGCTGGCGCTCGTGTTCATGTTGGGCCTGCTGCAACCGGCCCACGCCCAGGGGGCGGTGCGCTCGGTCCACGGCGATTGGCAGATCCGCTGCGACACCCCGCCGGGCGCCCAGAGCGAGCAATGCGCGCTGATTCAGAGCGTGGTCGCCGAGGACCGTTCCAATGCCGGCCTCACCGTGATCGTGCTGAAGACCGCCGACCAGAAAAGCCGCCTGATGCGCGTGGTCGCGCCGCTCGGCGTCCTGCTTCCCTCCGGACTCGGGTTGAAGCTCGACAACCAGGACGTCGGCCGCGCCGGTTTCGTCCGCTGCCTGCCCAACGGCTGCGTCGCCGAAGTTGTGATGGACGACAAGCTGCTCGGCCAGCTCAGGGGCGCCAAGACCGCGACGTTCATCATCTTCGAGACCCCCGAAGAGGGCATCGGCTTTCCGCTCAGCTTGAACGGGCTGGCAGAGGGGTATGACAAGTTGCCGTGAGGCGACCTCTCCCGAATTGCTGCAACAGCGCCTATCTTGAACGATGATGTCCCGGCCAAGCCAAACATGAACGGGATGTAATTGCGTTGAATTCGGAGTCGTCATGACCAGTCCTGCCACAACCTCCCTGCTCGACCGCGCCAATCTCGACCGCGATGCCGTGCGCCGCGAGCTCGCGCGCGGGCTCCAGGGGGCGGACGACGGCGAATTGTTCCTGGAATTCGGACAGACCGAGGCCCTGGTGTTCGACAATGGGCGCTTGAAGCAGGCGACCTATGACACCAGCCAGGGGTTCGGCCTGCGCGCGGTGAAGGACGACGCGGTCGGCTACGCGCATTCCTCCGACGTCTCGCTGCCGGCGCTGATTCGCGCCGCCGATGCGGTGCATGCGGTGCGCGGTGGCTATTCCGGCAGCTTCGCAGCGGCGCCCGCGCACACGAATGTGAAGCTTTACGGCGACGAGAACCCGCTGGATGCGCCCGGCTTCGAGGCCAAGGTCAAGCTGCTCGGTGAGATCGACGCCTATATCCGCGACAAGGACCCGCGGGTGCGGCAGGTTTCGGCGAGCCTGACTGCGACCTGGCAGGTGGTGGAAATCGTCCGGCCGGACGGCGAGAGCTATCGCGACATCCGGCCGCTGGTGCGGGTCAACATTTCCGTCGTTGCGGGTCAGGGCGACCGGCAGGAGAGCGGCAGCAAGGGTTATGGCGGCCGCGAGGGTTACGCCCGTTTCATCGAGACCAAAGCCTGGCGCGACGCTGCCGACGGCGCGCTGCGCGAGGCGCTGGTCAACCTGGAATCGGTGCCAGCACCGGCCGGCGAGATGGACGTGGTGCTGGGCGCCGGCTGGCCCGGTGTGATGCTGCATGAAGCCGTTGGCCACGGGCTCGAGGGCGATTTCAACCGCAAGAAGACTTCGGCCTTCGCGGGCCTGATGGGCCGGCAGGTCGCCGCCAAGGGCGTCACCGTGGTCGACGACGGCACCATGGCCTCGCGCCGCGGCTCGCTCTCGATCGACGACGAGGGTACGCCGACCAACCGCACCGTGCTGATCGAGGACGGCATCCTGGTCGGCTACATGCAGGACCGCCAGAACGCACGGCTCATGAACATGAAGCCGACCGGCAATGGCCGGCGACAGAGCTATGCCCACGTGCCGATGCCGCGCATGACCAATACCTACATGCTGGCTGGCAACAGCGATCCCGCGGAGATCCTCGCCTCGGTGAAGAACGGCATCTATGCCGCCAATTTCGGCGGCGGTCAGGTCGACATCACCTCGGGCAAATATGTGTTCCAGTGCACCGAGGCCTACAAGATCGAGAACGGCAAGCTGGGAGCGCCGCTGAAGGGCGCGATGCTGATCGGCAACGGCCCGACCGACCTCAATCGCATCACCATGATCGGCAACGATCTCGCGCTCGACACCGGCATCGGCACTTGCGGCAAGAACGGCCAGGGCGTGCCCGTGGGGGTCGGCCAGCCGACGCTGCGCATGGAGCGGATCACCGTAGGAGGAACCGGCTAGTGAGCAACAACGAAGTGGCGGTCAGCAAGCCGACAAGCTGGCGTTCGCAAGCAGCGCAACTCGCGGCGATCGTCGCTGTCGTGTTCCTCGCCAAGGGCGCGATCGCCGAGCCGTTCTACGTGCCGTCAGGCTCGATGGAGCCGACGCTTCTGATCGGCGATGCGCTGGTCGCATCGAAATACCCTTACGGTTACGGGACAGCCTCGCTGCCGATCCAGATCACGCTGCCGGAGTCGAGCGGCCGGCTGTTCGGCGAGCCGCCGCAGCGCGGCGACGTCGTGGTGTTCCGCTGGCCCGGCGACCGCTCTCAGGCCTGGGTCAAGCGCGTGGTCGGCCTGCCCGGCGACCGCATCCAGGTGCGGCAGGGCCAGCTCTTCATCAACGACCATCCCGCGACGTTGAAGCCCGACGGCATCGGCGAAGCCGAGGACGACCGCGGCCACACCGAGACCGCCTATCGCTATATCGAGACGCTGCCGAACGGCGTCAGCCACGCGATCTTCAAGATGCGCGACAATGGCCGCCTCGACAACACGCCTGAGGTCACCGTGCCGCCGGGAGAACTGTTCGTGCTTGGCGACAACAGGGACAATTCCGCCGACAGCCGCGTCTCCGTGCGCGACGGCGGCGTCGGACTGCTGCCGGTCAACAACCTGATCGGCCGCGCCGACGCGGTGGTCGGCTCATGGGACATGGGCATGCGCAGCCAGCCGGTCTGGACCTGGCCGTCAGGCTTTCGGTTCGCGCGGTTCTTTACCTCGGTGCACTGAAACCTGCTTCCGTCATGGCCGGGCTTGACCCGGCCATCCACGACTTTCTTGCTGTCCGACTGTTGAGGCGTGGATGCCCGGGAGAAGCCCGGGCATGACGACCGAGAGAGTGACGGAGAAATGACCTTCGACGACGTCAGGAAAATCGCGCTGGCGTGGCCGGAGGTCGAGGACGGCACCTCCTACGGCACGCCGGCATTGAAAGTGCGCAAGAAGATGCTGGTGCGCCTGAAGGAAGACGGCGACAGCCTGGTCATGCCTGCCGTGCCGCAGGACGAGCGTGACATGCTCATCGAGAGGCGGCCGAAGATATTCTACTTCACCGATCATTATCGCGACTATCCGATCGTGCTGATCCGACTGTCGAAGGCGAGCCGCAGCATCGTCGAGCCGCTGTTGCGCCGCCAGTGGCGCACGCTGGCATCGAAGGCTGCGGTGAAAGCGCACGATGTTAATTCGTAGGGTGGGGCAAAGCGACGCGTGCCCACCATCCCGAGCAGAGTGCTGGTGGTGGGCACGCGTCGCTTTGCCCACCCTTCTGTAACGGGCCTTGCTCAGTCAATCCCTTTTGCGTCATCCACTCGCCGGGGTCTCGCTT
>NZ_JBVBEF010000047.1:0-67112 GCF_055456055.1 Bradyrhizobium sp. LeoB3 | reverse complement strand
GGCCCCAGCATGGAGTTTGAATCAGAAATTCCTCCAATTGGGAATCCCGATTCCGCTAAAAAACAACACGCTCTAGAAGGGGAGGTCGACTCGCGCGCCAGCGCGAACCGGGTGGGGATCATCTCTCTCCACGAGCAGCGGCGCCCGTGGCTTGACCCCCACCCCGCCCTCCCCCTTTCAGGGGGAGGAGAACACATCGGCCGCTACAACGGCTTGATCTGCACTTTCCGGAACTTGACCACGCCCGAGCCATATTGAAGCGCGATCGGACCGCTAGCGTGCTTGCTGTCCTGCGCGTCGACGGTCTTCTCGCCGTTGAGCACGACCACGAGATGCGGGCCCTGCGCCGTGATCTCAAAGGTATTCCACTTGCCCGCCGCCTTGGGCATCGGGTTGACCTTGCCGACATCGACGATCGCGCCGGTGCCGTAGGTCGGATCGGGCCGCTTGTCGAAGATATTGACCTCGTAGCAGACCTTGGAATCGATGGTCTTGTTGGTGTCGCAGCGGATGAAGATGCCGCTGTTGGCATCCTCGTCGGTCCAGAACTCCGCTCTGATCTGGAAATCCTTGTAGGGAGTCTTGCTGACGAGATAGGATAGATCCTTGCCGTCGAGCTTGTCGGCGACCAGCGCGCCGTCTTTCAACGTCCAGTTCGCCTTGCCCACCTCGTCCCAATCGCCCTTTTTGGTGCCGTCGACCAACGTGATCCAGCCGTCTCCCTCGGCGGCAGCGAGATTGAAGGACAGAGCGGTGCCGATCAAAAGACCGGCCGCAAGCGTCCACACGTGTTTCATGAAAAGCATCCTCCCGATGTTGTTTTGATTTGTGCGGGCAAACTAATCACGGCGGCATGCGAGCGCAAATCGATTTCGATGCTGCAGTTGCGTTGTGCGGGAAGCCGCGCATCCGCCGATCACGCATGCATGCGTGCGTCTTGTCCTTTGCCAGCGCCCCCGACTAGCATCGAGGACAACGGAGATGGACGAGCCCAATGGACAGGCCTAAGCGTCCATCCGAAAACGGGAGGAAGTCATGATCGTCAGCACCTGGCGTTACCTTGCAATCCCGCTTGCCCTCGCCGCCACGCTGAGCATCGGCTCCGCCGCCGAGCTCAATCCGGCCGCCGTCGTCTATAAGTTGCCTGACCAGATCCCCTGGGGACCGGTGGATGCGCGCGGCGCGCAGAATGCCGTGGTGGTTGGTGATCCCGCAAAGCCCGGCTTCTACGTGGTCTATACCAAGTGGACCAAAGGCAACCATTTCAGCCATCCGCATTTTCATCCGAACGACCGCTATATCGTCGTGCTGCAAGGCACCTGGTGGGTTGGATCGGGACCGAAGTTCGATCCGGACAAGGGCACCGTGGCGATGCCCGCCGGCAGTTTCGTCACCCATTACGGCAAGCAGGTGCATTGGGATGGCGCCAAGGACGAGGACGCTGTGCTCCTGATCATGGGCGAAGGACCGGCGACGGCAACCGCGGCGGAGGAGAAGTGATTTCGTAGGGTGGGCAACCTTTGCGGTCACCAAACGTTCATCTCCGCAAACGTTGAAGGAGATAAAACATGGCAATGGCCGCAGAGATCAGGGAACATATGGATGTCATCTCGTCGGACCGGAAGACGGTCGGAAAGGTCGATCATCTCGAAGGAACCGACAAGATCAAGTTGACCAAGCAAAGCTCGCCCGACGGACAGCACCATCATTTCATTCCGCTGTCCTGGGTCGACCATGTCGACCAGCACGTGCACCTGAACAAGACGGGCACCGAGGTGACCACGCACTGGCAACACGGCCGGCAATAGACGGCGACAGCGCCTTTGCGCGGGGCGCGGAGGCGGATATCATCGGGAGCAGAACAGAGAGAGCCCCCGATGCATCCAGCCGCGAAACTGCAATTCGAGCGCATCGTCGACGAATACGGACGCTGGCGCGCCATTCCGGAAAGTGAACGGCCGCCGGCGCCGGCCTGGTGGTGGGGCCCGGCATTCGAACTGCGCGAATCCGTGGTCGAATTGCCGACCGACTGGAGTGTCCGATTGCGCCTTGCCAAGGGCGCGACTTATGCAGCAGGCGCCGCCATCCTGCTCAAATCGCTCGCCGGCCAGACTTATCTGCCGTGGCCTTATGATTTCTCGCGCAAGGTGAAGTCGACCGATTCGGATGTACGCGAGCTGCATGTGCAGCCGTCAGATGACAGCGCGTTTCCGCCCTAAATCCGACGCTGCCTGATCGTCCGCGGCATCTTCCTCCGGCTGCAGTGGCGGAGAGATAAGCGCCGGCGCCGAGCGCAACAACTCGGCGAGCTCGCGCGGCGGCAGCGGCTTGCTGAGCCGAAAGCCCTGCATCTCGTCGCAGCCATGGTCGCGCAGGAAGCGCTCCTGCTCGGCCGTCTCCACGCCCTCGGCGATCACGGTCATGCCGAGCGCCTTGCCCATGCTGATGATGGCCTGCGCGATCGCCCGGTCCTCGCTGTCGCGGGCGAGGTCGCGCACGAAGGAGCGGTCGATCTTGATGGTGTCGATCGGAAACTGCTTCATCAGCGACATCGAGGAATAGCCGGTGCCGAAATCGTCGATCGCGAGGCGAATGCCGCGGCTCTGGATCGCATCCAGCACCCGGATCGCCCGGTGCACGTTGCGCATCACCATGCTTTCGGTGACCTCGAGCTGCAGCAACGCCGGCGACATGCCGCTTGAAATCAGCGCGCCATCGATGTCCTGCAGGAGATCCTCGTCGCCGAACTGCCGCGGCGAGAGGTTGACCGCCATCGTCACCGGCCGTAAGCCGCGGCGCTGCCAGGCCATGTTCTGCGCGCAGGCCTCCTTCAGCACCCAGCGCCCGATCGGCACGATCAGCCCGATCTCCTCCGCGAGCGGAATGAACTGGGCCGGCGCGACCTGCCCGAGATCGGGATGGGTCCAGCGCAAGAGCGCTTCGACGCCGGTGATCTGGCCGCTCGCGATGTCGATCTTCGGCTGGTAGAAGAGCGAGAACTGATCGCGCTCCAGCGCGCGGCGCAGGGCATTCTCGAGCGTCAGCCGCTCAATCGACTGCGCCTTGATTTTCCTGGAGTAGAAGCGGAAGCCGTTCTTGCCGTCCTCCTTGGCGAGATACATCGCCATGTCGGCGTTCTTGGTCAGCGTCTTGGCATCCAAGCCATCAGCAGGATACATCGCAACGCCGATCGAGGCCGTAGTCTGGCATTCGTGGCCGCTCAGTTGCAGCGGCTGGCTGAGCGCCGACAACAGGCTCTCGGCGATCGTTTCGACGTCGCCACGGTCGGTTTCTTCCAGGATGACGACGAATTCATCGCCGCCGAGGCGGGCGATGACGTCGCTCGAACGCAAGGTCCCGCGCAGCCGGTCGGCGATCTTGACGAGCAGCAGGTCGCCGGCGTCGTGGCCAAGCGAATCGTTGATGACCTTGAAACGGTCGAGATCGATGAACAGCAGCGCGAACCGACGCTGGTGGCGGCCGGCCACCTCGATCGCGTGGCGCAGCAATTCGTTGAAGGTTTCCCGGTTGGGCAAGCGCGTCAGGCCGTCATGCGAGGCGAGATATTCGATCCGCTCGTCGGCCCTTGCCTTCTCGTCGGCGCGGTCGAAATTTTCCAGCGCGAACGAGACGTTTTCGGCGAGACGTCGCAACAGCCCGATCAACTCGGGGCTGAAGGCGCCGATCTCGCAGGAGAGGAAGATGATGGCGCCGATCGGCTTGCCGTTCTTCAATAACGGAAATGCGGCGCCAGAGCGGGTGCCAGCGTCGCGCAGGACCTGATAGAACGGGCTCGAATCGCCGAAGTCGCCGAGATAGTCGTTGCTGATGCAGGGTTTCCGGGTGCGGAATGCGATGCCGGTGAGGCTCCGCCCTTCCGGATGCGATGCATTGATGGACAGGCGCACGTGGAACGCGCGCTCGCCGTCCGGACCGGCCGAAGCGACGTTTTCCAGGTAATCGTCGCCTGGCCGCTCCAGCGCGATCGCGGTGGAGGTGAAGTTGCCGCCGACGACGGCGGCCTCGCAGACCAGGTGGAACAGCTCGGTCCGCGACTTCGCCCGCATGATCGCTTCATTGGTGGCGCTGAGCGCCCCGAACATCCGCGTCAGCCGCTCCTTCTGCTCCTCGGTCCTCGCCTTCTCGTCCGCGCGCTCAAAGCTGCCGAGCGCGAACGACACGTTGTCGGCCAGCCGCTGCAGCAGTTCGGCGAACTCGGCGGTAAAGGTGTCGTGTTCGGACGCGATGAAGAGCATCACGCCGACCGGCTCACCGTCGACGAACAACGGGAACGCCGCGCCCGATCGCGCCCCCTCGCGTTCGATGATGTCCCGGAACGCACTGTCCACAATGTCCTTCAGGAAGTTGTTGTTGATGCTGGCCTGCCTGGAACGGAATGCCGTCCCGCAAAGCCCGCGTCCCTCCGGAACGGCCTCGTCGATCGATACTTTGAGATTGCGAGCGTTCTCGGACGTCGGTCCTGCGGTCGCCGCCATCTCGAGATAGTCGCTGCCGGGCGCGACCAGGAAGATGCTGGTCGAGTTGAACCTGGCGCCCTTGCCGGCCGCCTGGCACACCAGCTTGAACATCTCCTCTCGTGATTTCGCCCGCATGATCGCTTCGTTGGTCGCGCTCAGCGCCGCGAACATTCGCGACAACCGGTCCTTCTGCCGGTCGGCCCTGGCCTTTTCGTTGGCGCGTTCGAAATTTTCGAGCGCCACCGATACGTTCTCGGCGATCCGCGCCATCAGGGCGACGATCTCTTCGTCCGTCGCCCACGACCTGCCGACGAAGAACAACAAGACGCCGATGCTCTTGCCGAACTTGGTCACGGGGACCGCGATGCAGGCCATGACGCCAGCATCGTGTCCCACCTGCCGCCACGGACCGTCCGATTTCGGGATATCGTTGTTGATGCACGGCCGCTGCGTCCGGAACGCCTGCCCGCAGACGCCCTTGCCGTAGATATTGTCCGGATCGATCGAGAAGCGCGTTTGCGTGATCAGGTCGATCGCGTCGCCGGTGCCGGCGACCGGCTCGAGCCAATGGTTGTCAGGCTCGGCGAGCAGGACCACGGCGGCGACTGATTTCCCGCTATGAACGGCGGCGTCGCAGACACGCTGATAGAGGTCGTGCTCGGTCTTGGCGCGAAGGATCGCTTCGTTGGTCGCGCTGATGGCGCCGAACATCTGGTTCAGGCGGCGCATCGCCCGCTCGCTGCTCTTGCGCATGCGCTCATGTTCGAAATTATCCAGCGCAAACGAAACATTCGCAGCCATGCGCGCCAGCAGCGACACGAGCTCGTTGTCGAGCGAGCCGACTTCGCGCCGGGTGACGAGGAAAACGCCGACGCTGCGGCCATTGCAGATCAACGGCATTGCCGCCGCCGCGGTGACCTCGCTATCGCGAGCGCCGGCGCGCCAGGCGAGCGAGCGCGGGTCATTCAGATAGTCATTGCTGACGCAGGCCTTCTGGTCCCGAAACGCCTGTCCGCACACCCCCTCGCCCTCAGGCGTATTCGCAATGATCGAGATGTTGATGCCGCGCAGCCGCACGACATCGTCGCCGAACCCGACCGCAAAGCGCAGCAGGCTGGTCTCGGCATCCAGCAGGAAGACCGCCGTCGCCAGAAAGTCGCCGCTGGAAAACGCGGCCTCGCAGACCTTAGCGTACAGCTCCTCCGGCGATTTGGCGTACAGGATCGCTTCGTTGCTGGCGTTCAACGCCGCGAAGGTACCCCTGATGGTCTGCTCCAAGCGATCAACTCCCTGCGGCCGGTCTCGGCCGGCCCCGCGGGATTTTATGCGGAGCAGAGACCTAAGTGGACGTTAGGAACAGCTATAAGTTGCGAGTCAAAGTAAATGTGTGACGAACAAAGTCGGATAGAACCCCCGCAAAATTGCCGGTTTGTTGACGATTTCCTCCGCCCGCGAGTGCGACGCAATGCCTGCGAGGCACCGGTTCCCTGCCATGAGACCCGCCGCCCTGAAAAGCCGCGCCGGCGTCATGGCGGACCGGACATTCTGGTCTTGCTCGTCGCCCACGGCTTTGAGACCATGGCGAACCACAAACAAGCAAGATCCGCCGCGTGACACGGGCTTCGATACGAGGAAACCCCATGCCGATCGTCCACGCCGATCGTCTCACCCGCATCGGTGCGGCGCTGCTGCGCGGCGCCGGCGCCTCGGAGGAGGAAGCCCAGGCGGTCGCGATCGGCTGCGTCAACGCCAATCTCGCCGGACATGACTCGCACGGGATCATCGCGGTCCCGACCTATATCGACCGCATCAAGGCCGGCCATATCGTGCCCGGCGCGAAATGGACCATCGTCCAGGAATCGCCGACCACGACCGTGATCGACGGCCATTGGGGCTTCGGCTTCCACGTCAATGCCAAGGCGATGGAATTGACGATTGCCAAGGCCAAGACCGCCAATGTCGCCGCCTGCACCGTGTTCCGACAGAGCCATGTCGGGCGGCTTGCGCACTATCCCATGATGGCGATGCGCGAAGGCATGATCGGCATCGCCACTGCCGATTCCGGCCGCTCGCCAAAACACGTCGCGCCATTCGGCGGCCGCGAGGCGCGGCTCGGCACCAACCCGATCTCGATCGCGGTGCCGTCCGAGCTCGAGGCGCCGTTCTATCTGGACATGGCAACCTCGGCGGTCGCCGCGGGCAAGATCCAGCTCGCGGTCGCACGCGGCGAGCGGATTCCGACCGGATGGATCATCGACGCCGAAGGCCGCCACACCACCGACCCGACGGACTATCGCAAGGGCGGCGCGCTGCTGCCGCTTGGTGGCAGCGAGGGCTATAAGGGCTCTGGCTTGGCGGCCATGGTGGAAGTCCTGTGCGGCCTGCTCACCGGGCTTGGATTCGGCGTCGAGCCGACCGGACGCCACAATGACGGATGCTTCATGGCGGTGTTCAATGTCGCCGCCTTCCGTCCGTTGCAGGATTTCAAGCGCGAGGTGGCCGAGTTCGCCCGCTACCTGAAATCGACGCCGCCCTCGGACGGAAGTCCGGGCGTGTTCTATCCCGGCGAGGTCGAATTTCTGCGCGAACAGGAGCGGCGGAAGAACGGCATCGAGATCGAGGAAGCGACCTGGGACAAGCTGCGCGCGCTCGCCGGCGAGTACGGGCTGTCAAAACAACTCGATCTGGCGTGAGAGGGGGGACAGCGGCATGACACGGCAAATGGCACTGGTCGGTTTCCTGCAGGCGCAGAACTGCACCAATCTGCCGGGCTCCTGGCGCCATCCGCAATCGCGCGACGATTCGATGTCGGCGGATTACTACCAGGAGATCGCGCGGATCCTCGAGGCTGGCAAATTCCACATGGCGTTCTTCGACGACCGCCTGGCGATGCCGGACCGCTATGGCAACGATCACGCCCACACCGTCGAATACGGCATCCGCTGCGTGAAGATGGACCCGGTGATCGTGCTGACCACGATGGGCATGGTCACCGAGAAACTCGGCCTCGCCTCGACCTGTTCGACCACTTACTACGAGCCGTTCGACGTCGCGCGCCGCTTCGCCACCCTCGACCTCATGACCGGCGGCCGTGCCGGTTGGAATGTGGTGACTTCGGTCAATGACGGCGAAGCCCTCAACATGGGCCGCGAGCACCATCTCGAACACGATTTGCGCTACGACCGCGCCGACGAATTCATGGAGGTCGTGCTCGGCCATTGGGATTCCTGGGAGGACGGCGCACTCATCGTCGACAAGAAGAGCGGCCGTTTCGCCGATCCGACCAAGGTGAAGCGGCTCGATCACGACGGAAAGTTCTTCAAGTCGCGCGGACCCTTCACCGTGCCGCGTTCGCCGCAGGGTCATCCCGTCATTATCCAGGCCGGCGCTTCCGGCCGCGGCCAGCGTTTTGCCGGGCAATGGGGCGAGGTGATCTTCACCGCCGCGCGCAATCTTGCCAGCGCAAGGCAAGGCTATGAGGCGATCCGCAATGAGGCGGCAAAGGCCGGTCGCGATCCCGACCAGATGTTCCTCTGCAATCTGATCACGCCGGTGTGCGGCGCGACCAAGGCCGAGGCGGAAGACCGGATGGCGCTGATCCAGAAGCTGCCGCTGGAGATCGACGCGCTGTCCCTGCTCGCCGAGGGACTGAACTTCGACTTCGGCGCCAAGGGCATCGACGAGCCGCTGACGACGGAGGAACTGCAGGGCATGCAAGGCATGCTCGGCATCCGCGACGGCGTGCTGAAAACCTCCGGCAAGACCAATCCAACCACGCGCGACTTCATCACCTTCTCCGGCCGCGGCCTGGTGAAGGATGCGATCGTCGGCGGGCCGAAGGACATCGCCGATCGGCTGGAGGAGATGTTCGTCGGGCGCGGCTGCGATGGATTTGTCATTGCGGCGAGCTATGTGCCCGGTTCCTACGCTGATTTCGTTCGCCACGTCGTGCCGGAATTGCAACGCCGCGGGCTATTCCACCGTGACTATACCGGCAAGACGCTGCGCGAGAATCTCGGCCTGCCCCGTCCCGCGGCCGGAGCCTGGAAAATCCCGCCGCAGGTTGCGGCGGAATGAGAGAGCAGATCGATGCGCTGGCTTAAATTCACCGCCCAAGAGAAGACCTCCTGGGGTCTCGTCGAGGGTGAAAAGGTCGTCTCAGTGGACGGCGATCCCTTCGGCGAATGGCGGCGTACCGCGGAGACGCATGCGCTCCGAGACGTAAAGATCGAGCTGCCGCTGGTCCCGCGCACCTTCTATTGCGTCGGGCTCAATTATCTGAAGCACCTGAAGGAGGCCGCCGATAAGCGCGGCGAAATCCCCGCCGTGCCCGACCGGCCCGAAATCGGCTACCGCGCCCAGAACGCCCTGATCGCCTACGATGAGGACGTGGTGATCCCGGCGACCGCAACGGAAAAGATTCACTACGAAGGTGAGCTCGTGGTCGTCATCGGCAAGAAGGCAAAACACCTCGATGCGGCGAACGCGATGTCCTGCGTGTTCGGCTACACCATCGGCAATGACGTCAGCGAGCGCAGTTGGCAGAAGGCCGACCGCGGCCTCTGGCGCTCCAAGAACGCCGATACCTTCAAGCCGATGGGTCCATGGATCGAGACCGATGTCGATCTCGACAAGATGGAGACGGTGGTGCGGGTCAACGGCAAGGAGACCAACCGCTTCCGCACCAACGATATGATTTTCGGCATCGTCCCCTTCATCGTCGAACTGACGAAGTATTTCACGCTTTGGCCGGGCGACGTGATCTGGATGGGCACCGACGGCGCCTCGCCGGACCTGAAAGCGGGTGACGTGGTCGAGATCGACATCACCGGCATCGGCACGCTGCGCAACCGGTTCGTGAGGGAGTAGCGATAAGGTTTGTAGGGTGGGCAAAGCGAAGCGTGCCCACCATCACGAGCGGAGTGCTCGAAGGTGGGCACGCTTCGCTTTGCCCACCCTACGTCTCAATCCTTCCGCGGCCGCCTGGTATCGAACGGAAGCGCCACGCCGGTCTTGATTTCCTTCAGGATCATGTTGGTGCGGACGTAGCGGATGCCGGGCACGCGGAACATGAATTCGTCCAGGAACTGATTATACGCGTGCATGTCGCGCACCACGACACGCAGATGATAGTCGGCATCTCCCGTGGTCGCGAAACATTCCAGGACTTCACTGCGCCGTTTCACCCGCGCCACGAACTCGTCGACGAATTTCGCATCATGCCGCTCCAGCGAAACATGAAGGATCGCCGACGTTGCAAAGCCGGCACGCTCACGTTCCACCAGCGCCGAATAGCCCGATATCACGCCGGATTCCTCCAGGGAGCGCACGCGCCGCCAGCAGGCCGAGGTCGACATGCCGACCGCCTCGGCAAGCTCCTGGTTGGTCGCTCGTCCGTTCTTCTGCAGCTCAGTAAGGATGCGTTCGTCCTGTTCTTCGACCATGAGGGCACCTCCGTTTGGTAGATCCTACCAAGAACTAGGCCTTCCTACAAAATCCTACCGGTATGAGCTGTGTCGCAGGGATGAATTGGTAACACTTGCCGGACTGACGGGATTACCGTCGAGCGACTCGAATCCGACGCGAGGCCGGCCATGGACGCCATTCCCTCCCTCGACACCTATCAGCTTTCCGACCGCTATGAACGCGGTGAGGGCCGCGTCTTCCTCACGGGCACGCAGGCCATCGTTCGCATCGTGCTCGACCAGGCCAGACGCGACCGCGCGGCGGGGCTCAACACCGCCGGCTTCATCTCCGGCTATCGTGGCTCGCCCCTCGGCAGCGTCGATCTCGAACTCTGGCGCATCGCCAATCGCCTCAAGACGGAGCGCATCGAATTCCTGCCCGCGGTCAACGAGGACCTCGCGGCAACCGCAGTGCTCGGCTCACAGCAAGTCGAGACCCAACCCGATCGCACCGTGCAGGGCGTGTTCGGCCTCTGGTATGGCAAGGGCCCGGGCGTCGACCGTTCCGGCGATGCGCTCAAGCATGGCAACGCCTATGGCTCGTCACCGCATGGCGGCGTGCTTGTTGTCGCGGGCGACGATCATGGCTGCGTTTCCTCCTCGATGCCGCACCAGTCCGACGTCGCCTTCATGAGCTGGTTCATGCCGACGCTGCATCCGGCAAGCGTCGCCGAATATCTCGAGTTCGGCGAATACGGCTACGCGCTGAGCCGCTTCTCCGGCATGTGGGTCGGCTTCAAGGCGATCTCGGAGATCGTCGAATCCGGCGCCTCCGTCGCGCTGCGCCGGCCACGCATCTTCCGTACGCCCGATTTCACGCCGCCGCCCGGCGGCCTGCACTATCGCTGGCCCGATCTTCCGGGCCCACAGATCGAGGAGCGATTGGAGGCCAAGAAGCACGCGGTCTACGCCTTTGCAAAAGCCAACCCGATCGACCGCCACATCTACGACATCCCGCACGCGACCTATGGCATCGTCACGACCGGCAAGGCGCATCTGGACCTGATGGAAGCGCTGCGGCTGATTGGCCTCGATGAGGCTGCCTGCCGCCGCCTTGGCATCGACATCTACAAGGTCGGCATGGTCTGGCCGCTCGCGCTGCACGACGCGATGGAGTTCGTGAAGGGCAAGCGCGAGATCCTGGTGGTGGAGGAAAAGCGCGGCATCATCGAGAGCCAGTTCAAGGAATATTTCTACGACTATCCGGGCTCGAAGCCGGAGCGCATGGTCGGCAAGCATGACGAGACCGGTGCGCGCCTGATCTCATGGATCGGCGAATTGTCGCCACGCGCGCTCGCCGAGGTGCTGGCGCGGCGCCTCGACCCGATCTTCCCCGGCCTCGATCTTGCGAAGCGCGCCGCCGCACTCACCCCTGACGCACAGCGCGTGATCACGATCGCGGGCGCGACCCGCACACCCTATTTCTGCTCCGGCTGCCCGCACAACACCTCGACCAAAGTGCCGGAGGGATCGAAGGCGCTCGCCGGCATCGGCTGTCATTTCATGGCGAGCTGGATGGACCGCGAGACCTCGTCCTTGATCCAGATGGGCGGCGAAGGCGTCAACTGGGCGGCATCGTCGCGGTTCACTAACCACAAGCACATCTTCCAGAATCTCGGCGAAGGCACCTATTATCACTCCGGATCGATGGCGATCCGCCAGGCCATCGCAGCCGGCGCCAACATCACCTACAAGATCCTGTTCAACGACGCCGTGGCCATGACCGGCGGCCAACCGGTCGACGGGCCTGTGAGCGTGCATGCTATCGCACACAGCGTCCGCGCCGAAGGCGTGGCGCGGATCGCACTGGTCTCGGACGAGCCCTCGCAGTTCGCGCCCGCCGACTTCCCCATCGGCGTCACCATCCATCCGCGCGAGGAGATGGATGGCGTGCAGCGCGAGCTGCGCGACATTCCCGGCGTCTCCGTGCTGATCTACCAGCAGACCTGCGCCACCGAAAAACGCCGCCGCCGCAAGCGCGGCCAGATCGAAGAGCCGCCGCGCTTTGCCTATATCAACGACCTCGTCTGCGAAGGCTGCGGCGACTGTTCGGTGGAATCGAACTGCCTCAGCGTCGAGCCGAAGGAGACGCCGTTCGGCCGCAAGCGCCGCATCAATCTCTCGACCTGCAACAAGGATTTCTCCTGCCTCAACGGCTTCTGCCCGAGCTTTGTCACTATCGAGGGCGCAAGGCGCCGCGCGAAGCCGGCAAGCAGCATCGATCCGCAGGCGCGCGCGGCCATGCTGCCGCTGCCGGTGCTCGCACCACTCGATCGCCCCTATGATCTCCTGGTGACTGGCGTCGGCGGCACCGGCGTCATCACGGTCGGCGCGCTGATCAGCATGGCCGCGCATCTCGAGCGCCGCGGCGTCTCGGTGCTCGATTTCACCGGCTTTGCGCAAAAGTTCGGACCGGTTTTGAGCTATATCCGTATCGCCGCCCAGCCGGACGAACTGCACCAGGTCCGCATCGACCAGGGCGCGGCCGACGCGCTGATCGGCTGCGATGTCGTCGTCAGCTCCTCCGCCAAGGCATCGGGCACCTATCGGAAGGGCATGCGCGCCGCGCTCAACAGTGCGGAGATGCCGACCGGCGACGTCGTGCGCTTCCGAGATGCGGACCTTGCCGCATCAACCCGCCTGCGCGCCATCGAGAACGTGATCGGCTGCGGTCATCTCAGCACGATCGACGCCAATGCACTGGCCGAGCGGCTGCTCGGCGACACCGTCTTTGCCAACATCATCATGCTCGGCTTCGGCTGGCAGCACGGCCTCGTCCCGGTCTCGCTGAACGCGCTGCTCCGTGCGATCGAGCTCAACGGCGTCGCCATTGAGCGCAACAAGCAGGCCTTTGCCTGGGGACGCATCGCCAGCGTCGATCCGGACTTTCTGCCCGACGCGGATAGCGCGAGAACGATCGAAGCGGAAACGCTCGATCAGGTGATCGCGCGCCGCGCCGATTTTCTGACGACCTACCAGGACGTAGCCTATGCTGCGCGCTATCGGAAAACGGTGAAGCGGGTGCAGGATGCCGAGGCTTCGCTCGGAACCGAGGCGCTGACGGACGCGGTCGCGCGCGCTCTGTTCAAGCTGATGGCGTACAAGGACGAATATGAGGTGGCGCGGCTTCACATGGAGACCGGCTTCCTCGACGAGCTGCGCCAGCAGTTCGAAGGCGATTTCTCGGTGAGATATCATCTGGCGCCGCCGTTCCTGCCGGCGAAGGAGGACGCGCGCGGTCGGCCGCGCAAACGCAGCTTCGGCCCATGGATCAGGACGCCGCTGAAGATTCTTGCGCGCCTGAAGACGCTGCGGGGCACACCGTTCGACGTCTTCGGCTACACCGCCGAGCGCCGCGCTGAGCGCGACCTTATCGCCTGGTATGAGGAACAGATCGATGTCCTGCTCGGCCGGATCGATGCCCGGCGCATGCCCGATATCCTCGCGATTGCCCGAGCGCCGATGGACATCCGCGGCTACGGCGCGGTGAAGGACGCGGCGATCGCCAAGGTGAAGGCGGAGGTCGCGGGCCTGTCGGCGCAGCTCGCACAAGCTGCGCCGAACGAAGCTGCGTCAGGATCGCGCCGGGGCGCCGCGTTGAGCCGCCCGTGACAGCCAGGTCACGATCACGGTGGCGATCGCCGCAACGGCGATGTTGAGGATCAGCGCGCCGAGCCCGACATAGAAGGTGTAGCTGTCGCCGCCAAAATTGATCGTCGCCAGCGGCTTCAGCCCATTGCTCCACGCCGTCCATGATCCCCAGCCGATGCCGGCCGCCCAGCCGAGCAGCAACCCCTCGGCACGGAACCAGCGCGTAAACAGGCTGAACACCAGCGCCGGCAGGATCTGCATGATCCAGAGGCCGCCGAGCAGTTGCAGGTCGAGCGCATATTGCGTCGGCAGGAACAGGATGAAGGCCAATGCGCCGACCTTCACCACCAGCGAAGCGATCTTCGCCACTGACGCTTCGCCGGCGTGGGTGATATCTGGATTGACGTAGGACTTCCAGATATTGCGCGTGAACAGGTTGGCGGCGCCGATGCTCATCACCGCCGCCGGCACCAGCGCGCCGATCGCGATCGCCGAGAAGGCGAAGCCCGCAAACCAGGATGGAAACAGCGCCTTGAACAGCATCGGCACGACGTCGTTCGGCGAGGACACCTGAATGTGCGCGGCATGGGCCATGTAGCCGAGCAGCGCGATCAAGCCGAGCAGCAGCGTATAGGCCGGCAGCAGGATCGCATTCTTGCGGATCGTGTCGGCAGATTTGGAAGCAAAGACGCCGGTCAGCGTGTGCGGATACATGAAGGCCGCAAGCGCCGAGCCGAGCGCGAGCGTCGCAAAGGCCAGCATCTGCGACGGTTTCAGGATCAGGCCGGTGTCGCCGCCCTTCGCCGTGAAGGCATCGTTGGCGGCAGCGAACACTGCGCCATAACCGCCGAGCTTCGCCGGCACCACCACGACCGCCACCAGCACAACGATATAGATCATGATGTCCTTGACGAAGGCGATCAGCGCCGGGGCGCGCAGGCCGGAACTATAGGTATAGAGCGCAAGGATGACGAAGGCCGCGACGAGCGGCAGTTCGCCGCTCAGCCCCATCGCCTTGATCACGACGCCCATGCCGATCAATTGCAGCGCGATATAGGGCATCGTCGCGACGATGCCGGTGAGCGCGACCACGAATTCGAGCGCCCGCGAGTCATGGGTGCCGTGCACGACGTCAGCAGCGGTGACGTAGCCTTTCGAATGCGCCACTTTCCAGAGTAGAGGCATCACCGCGAACACGAAGGGATAGACGATGATGGTGTAAGGCAGCGCGAAGAAGCCGTAAGCGCCGACCGCATAGACCAGCGCGGGCACGGCGATGATGGTGTAGGCGGTGTAGAAGTCGCCGCCGACGAGGAACCAGGTGACCCAGGTGCCAAATTGGCGGCCACCCAGGCCCCATTCATCGAGATGCTCGCTGACGGCGCCGGATTTCCAGCGCGCCGCCATGAAGCCCATGACGGTGACGAGCGCAAAGAAGAAAACAAAGACGGAAAGTGGAATCCATTCGATCTGATCAGCCATGACGTGCACCTTCCTTCAGGCTTCGTCAGGCTTGCGGCTGCGATAGACCAGCCAGATTAAGAATGAAGTGATCGGCACCCAGGCGAGTTGATACCAATAGAAGAAGGGGAAGCCGAACAGCGACGGTTCCAGGAAATTATAAAATGGCACCCACAACAGGCCGACGAACGGCAGTAGCAACAAGATCCACATCGCGGGACTCTATCTCCAGGCTCGCCGGCGATCTCGCACCGGCTCGTGACTGGAAACGCTCTAATCAGTTGATCGTTGCTGAACCAAGCACATTTCGGCATTGCTGCGTTGCGCGAGTGGGCTTCATCTCAGGGCTTGGGAAGACAACCTCGTAGAAAACAGCCTCATAGCCCGGGTGGAGCGTCAGCGTAACCCGGGGAAACTCGTAAACGCTGGTGCAGGTGTCCCGGGTTCCGCGTTCCGCTCCACCCGGGCTACGAGACTAGATCATCCGCGCAACGAGCGGAATCCTGCGCAGCGCCACTGTTAGCGCCCAGCTCGCCGCAAGTGTGCCGGCGAACACGATGGCTGCCTTCAGGCCGGCTGGCCAGGCACGGTCGTAGACCAGGTACTGCAGGTAGATGATGAAGATGTAGTGCAGGAGATAGATGCCATAGGCCGAAGGCTGCATGGCATCTAACAGGGGCAGTTTGGCCCTCGCGAAACGCAGGAAGGTTGCCGGCAGCGCGAACGCCATCGCCGCGCTGAACAGCGCGAAGGCAAACGCGTACGCCACTTCCCACCACGTCGGCGGATTGTTGAAATCGATCCAGTTGTGGTGAGCGTAGACCAGGAACAGGATCGCGCCGTAGAACGCGAGCGCGTAGCCAAGCCACAGCAACCAGCGATTTGCCACTTCGCCGTTCTCCGCGAAAATGCCCGTGCGCAGGCTGACCACGCCGATGCCGACGCCAGTGAAGAAATAGGCGGCATAAAGCAAGATGCGGCTGGTCTGGATCGGCAGCGGATAACCGCCCGGCTCGAGCCAACTCGCATCACCAAAGATGAGGCGCATCGGCACGTAGGAAACAAGCGAGACCACCAGGAATGCCGCGAACGCCGTCATCGGCCGGTTGCGCGTCAAGAAGATCACCTGGCCCAAGCCCTTGAGCAGCCGCGGCCCGACCGACCACACGATGACAGTCAGAATATTGAGCGCGAGCAGCACCCACAGGAACCAGGCCGGTCCCGACGGCCATGGCCCGATGGTGAGCGTGTGCCACCAGAAATAGAAGAAGTTGAAATCGGTCGTGCCAGGCAGATGATAGCGCAGGAAGGTCGGATAGTAGGCCACCGGCATCAGCACGAAGATCGACACCAGATAGGGAACGCCGAGGCGCCAGGCGCGGGCCGCGATGAAATTCGCTCCGCCCCGGCGCGTCAGGCTGTCGTGCACGAACAGGCCCGAGATCAGGAACATGCAGGCCATGAAGAAGCTGTCGTTGAACAACACGACAAGGTCGAAGCCGAGCCAGCGCGCTTTGTCGCCGCTGCCGAAATGAGTGTAGTTCACCACCGAATGATGGATCAGCACCAACAGGATGATGAAGGTGCGCGCGCGGTCGAGCGCAACGATGCGGGTCGTCGCGATTGCGCCTTGATCGGTTCCGTCGGTCTTGCGCAGCATCGGGGGCCGTTTCGGATCAGGCTTCTGTTCGATCACTTTTCGAACGCATCGTAAACAATCCTCTTGACGTTGACCTCGACGTGCCATCGCCCGGAGGGCGCGTTCAAGAGCAGCACGAAGAACATGTCCTGGGCCGGGTCAACGACGATATACGCCCCCGAAGCGCCGTCCCACTTGATCTCGCCGGGCGAGCCCGGCGGAGGCGGCACGGCATTGCCGGCATCGGTGCGGATCCCGAACCCGTAGCCGAAGCCAAAGCCGTCGCCCGGATAGTAGAAATAGTTGCGGGCGACGCCCGATCCCGGCCCGATATGGTCAGTCATCATTGCCTTGAAAGTTTTCGGGCCGAGAATGGTCTTGCCATTCAGCGTGCCGCCATTGAGCAGCATCTGGCCGTAACGCGCCATGTCGGCAACCGTCGATACCAGGCCGCCGCCACCGGACTCCCAGCGCGTCACGTCGAGCGGATTGCGCTCGATGCGCTCGTCACTGCGCAGCCGCCGCGCATAGCGGGCGCGCTCCGCCGGGTCGGTCAGGAAATATTTGGTCGTGGTCATGCCGAGCGGCTCGAACAGCGCCGTCTTCTCGAACTCATAGAGCGATTGTCCCGATGCGACCTCGATGACGCGGCCGAGTACATCGATCGAATGGCCGTAGTCCCATAATGTGCGCGGCTGCTCGGCAAGCGGCAGCTTCGCGATCCGCTCCGCGAATTCGGCATTGTCGAAGTCGCCGAGATAGATGCCGTCATAGGCCGCCTTCACCAGCCCCGCGCCATAGAAGCCGTAGGTGATGCCCGACGTGTGCAGCAACAGATCCTCGATCGTGACCGGACGGATCAGCGGCACCAGATCGAGCACCGGGCGACCCGACTCGTCCTTGCGCTCGACGCCGACCTTCATGTTGGCAAAGGAAGGGATGTATTTGCTGACGGGATCGTCGAGCGCGATCTTGCCGCGGTCGATTAGGATCATCGCCGCCACGCTGGTGACCGTCTTCGTCACCGAATGCAGTGGAAAGATCGTATCCGCAGTCATATCGATGTTCGCTTCGACGTCGCGCTTACCGAAGCATTTGAAATAGATCGGCTTGCCATGCCGCTGGATCAGCAGCGCCGCGCCGGGAATCTTTCCGGTCGCGCTTTGCTCGGTGAGGAAGTCATCGAGACGCGAGAGCTTTTCCATCGACAGCGGCGCATTCGGTGGCGGCCCGAACGCCGCGGCCGGCAACGGCGCGAGCAGGCAGGCGAGCATCACCGCAAGCGGCGTCATGGTTCGACACAATGACACCCGCTTCAGCGCAAACATGCCGCTCCCTCCTGCCCTATTCTCATGCAATCTATTGGATTACGCTTCGCCGCGCCATCACATCGTCACTGGAAGCGATGCCCTCAGCGGGCGAATACGAAAAGAAAACTCGTAGGGTGGGCACGCTTCGCTTTGCTTACCCTACGAAGCCGCGATTGCGGCATCACGAATAGGGGTCGATCAGCTTCTGCTGCTCGGCGCTGTGGTTGACCAGCATGTCGATGAAAGTCCGCACCTTCGCCGATAGATGATGGCGATGTGGATAGACCGCGTTCAACGAAAGCTCGACGGGCCGGTATTCCGGCAGCAGGCGGACCAGCCGTCCGGCTTCGAGATCGCCGTGAACCAGGAAGCCCGCTGCGAGGCAGATGCCGGCCCCCTGCAGCGCCGCCATGCGCAGCGCCTCACCGCTGTTGGTGGTGAACCGGCCGGATACCTTCACTGATGCCGGCGCGCCTGTGCGGTCGATGAACCGCCACTCGTCCTGGTACGGATAGTTTACGTGCCGCACGCAATCGCGCTCGCTGAGCTGGGCAAGCTCATGCACCGCGCCGTGCCGTTCGATGTAGTCGTGCGAGCAGCACAGCACGTGGCGCCAGGTGGCGAGACTGCGCACGATCAGGCTTGAATCCGGCGGCCGGATCATGCGCACGGCCACGTCAAAGCCCTCGTCGATCATGTCGACCGTGCGCTCGCCCATCGAGAGATCGACCCTGACCTCCGGATAGGTCTTCAGGAACTCGGCGACGACGGGCGCGACATAGGGCACCGTGTGGGTATGGGTATAGACGCGCAGCGTGCC
Source organism: Bradyrhizobium sp. LeoB3 (assembly GCF_055456055.1). Taxonomy (NCBI): domain Bacteria; kingdom Pseudomonadati; phylum Pseudomonadota; class Alphaproteobacteria; order Hyphomicrobiales; family Nitrobacteraceae; genus Bradyrhizobium; species Bradyrhizobium sp. LeoB3. Next base: position 48,348 of record NZ_JBVBEF010000047.1, on the reverse strand, counting down.
GCGCGGCGTCGAATGCAGCGCGCCGGCGATGTCGTCGGCCTGCTCGATGTCGGCGAGGATCTGCACGCAGCGGTCGTAATAGGTGCGCCCGACCTCGGTGAGACTCACCTTGCGCGTGGTGCGGTTGAGCAGCCGGACGCCGAGCCGGTCCTCCAGCGCCTGGACATGGTTGCTGACCATGGTCGTGGACATGTTGAGGCGGCGGCCGGCGGCCGAAAAGCCGCCGCTATCCACCACCCGGACAAAGGCCGTCAGGCTGGTCAACCGGTCCATGCGCGAGTTCCCGATTATTTGCTCTCACTGGATAATCCTTCCAGTTTTGGCGGGATTATCACAGCGCTGGAGACATCGCATGTATGTCGCGGATTTGGCGCCCTCCCGCCCGGGAGGCGCGCCTAAACGTATTCGGGGTAGCCATGTCGACGACATCCTATGTCACTGATACAAAAGAGAAAATAAGCCTGCGCCCGTCGCGGCTGTTGATCAGGCGGGCGGCATTGGCGCTGGTCGCCGTGCTCGGCGTCGCCGGCATTGCCGATTTCGGCTACGACTATCTCACTACCGGCCGCTACCTCGAATCGACCGATGACGCATATGTGAAGGCCGACTCCACGATCGTCTCGCCGAAGGTCTCCGGCTATATCGCACAGGTGCTGGTCGGCGATAACCAGCCGGTCAAGGCCGGGCAGTTGCTGGCCGAAATCGACGACCGCGATTTCCGCGCCGCACTGGCCCAGGCCCATGCCGACGTCGACGCCTCCGAGGCTGCGGTGCGCAACCTCGATGCCCAGCTTGCCCAGCAGCAGCCCATCATCGAACAGGAAACGGCCGACGTCGCGGCCGCCGAAGCCAATCTGAAATTCGCCCAGGAGGAGCAGGCTCGCTACGAGGGGCTGATGAAGACCGGCTCCGGCACCGTGCAGCGCGCGCAGCAGACCGACGCCGCGCTCCGTGCCAGCAACGCGCAATTGCAGCACTCCAAGTCCGGCCTGCTCGCCGCCCAGCGCAAGGTCGATGTGCTCACCACCGAACGCGCCAAGGCGGTCGCGCAGCTCGATCGCGCCCGCGCGGTGGAGCGGCAGGCATCGCTGAACCTCAGCTATACGCGGATCACCGCGCCAGTCGACGGCACCGTCGGCGCACGCTCGCTCAGGGTCGGACAATATGTTCAGGCCGGCACGCAGTTGATGGCGGTGGTGCCGCTCGATGCCGTCTACGTCGTCGCCAACTTCAAGGAGACCCAGCTCACGAATGTGCGCAACGGCCAGCCGGTCGAAGTCGAGATCGACGGTTTCCGCGGCACCAAGCTGCGCGGCCATGTCGACAGTCTGTCGCCCGCGAGCGGACTCGAATTTGCGCTGCTGCCGCCGGACAACGCCACCGGCAATTTCACCAAGATCGTGCAGCGCGTGCCGGTCAAGATCGTACTCGATGATATCAGGCTGAAGGGCCTGTTGCGCCCGGGCATGTCCGCAGTGCCGACCGTCGACACCAAGGCCACCGTGCTGGCCGAGCGCGAAGCCAAGAGCCGACTTGCCGCCAGCGCCGCGTGGCCGGATGGAGGCTAGCGGCGAGTTCTCCTCTCCCGCATGCGGGAGAGGAGTGCAGCATCGATCGCGGAAGCAATTCGGCTTCATCACGCGCTAGCGGACGAGACTAATGACCACGCTACAGCCCACGCTCAACGCCGCGTCCTCCGCGGACCTCAGCCCAAAACCCGCCGCCGCACCGGCTATCCCCGCAAAAATTTGGATCGCGGTGGTCGGCGCCAATCTCGGCGCCTTCATGGCGGTGCTCAACATCCAGATCGTCAACGCCTCGCTGGCGGACATCCAGGGCGCGATCGGCGCCGGCATCGATGACGGCGGCTGGATTTCGACCTCCTATCTGGTCGCCGAGATCGTGGTGATCCCCCTGAGCGGCTGGCTCGCGCAGGTGTTCTCGGTCCGGCGCTATCTCCTGACCAACGCTGTTCTGTTCCTTGTCTTTTCCGCGGCCTGCGCGCTCGCGCACGACCTGCCGCAGATGATCGCGCTGCGCGCCGTGCAGGGTTTCACCGGCGGCGTGCTGATCCCGATGGCGTTCACCTTGATCATCACGCTGCTGCCTAAGGCGAAGCAGCCAATCGGGCTCGCCATATTCGCGTTGTCGGCGACGTTCGCGCCGGCGATCGGCCCGACCATCGGCGGCTATCTCACCGAGAACTGGGGCTGGCAGTACATCTTCTATGTCAACCTGGTGCCCGGCGCGATCATGGTCGGCATGCTCTATTTCTCGCTGGAAGCAAAACCAATGAAGCTCTCGCTTCTGCGCGAGGGCGACTGGCCCGGCATCATCACCATGGCGATCGGCCTGTCCGCACTGCAGACGGTGCTGGAAGAGGGCAACAAGGACGACTGGTTCGGCTCGCCCTTCATCGTCCGCCTCTCCGTCATCGCGGCGGTGGCGCTAGTGGCGTTCATCGTGATCGAGCTCACCGCGAACAAGCCGCTGCTCAACCTGCGCCTGCTGCTCCGCCGTAACTTCGGCTTCGGCATGCTGGCCAATTTCCTGCTCGGCACTGCGCTGTACGGCTCGGTGTTCATCCTGCCGCAATATCTGTCACGGATTCAGGGCTACAATGCCGAGCAGATCGGCATGGTGCTGGCATGGACCGGGCTGCCGCAGCTCGTGCTGATCCCGCTGGTGCCACGCCTGATGCAGCGCTTCGACCCGCGCATCATCATCGGCGTCGGCTTCACGCTGTTCGCCGCTTCCAATTTCATGAACATCTATATGACCTATGACTACGCCACCGACCAGTTGTTCTGGCCGAACATCGTGCGCGCCATCGGCCAGGCGCTGGTGATGGCGCCGCTGTCGGCGGTCGCGACCGCAGGGATCGAGGCCGAGAATGCCGGCTCGGCGTCCGGGCTTTTCAATATGATGCGCAATCTCGGTGGCGCCGTCGGCATCGCGCTGTTGCAGACGCTGCTGACCAAACGTGAGCAGTATCATTCCAACGTGCTGATGCAGTCGGTCTCGCTATTGGAGCAGGCGACCCGCACGCGGATCGAGCAGCTTACACAGTATTTCATGAGCCATGGCGTCGCCGACCATGCCGACGCCACGCACCGCGCCATCGTCGCAGTCGGCAGGATCGTGCAGAAGCAGGCTTACATTCTGGCTTTCAGCGACACCTTTTACGTGATGGGCGTCGCGCTGATCGTCGCGCTGTTCGCCGCGGCGCTCCTGAAGAAGCCGAATGCGCTGGCCGGCGGCGGCGCGCATTAGGATTGCCGCGGGCAACCCCTCGTCATGCGCGGGCTTGACCCGCGCATCCATCAAAAAAGACTCTTCCGAAGCGAGATGGATTGCCGGGTCAAGCCCGGCAATGACGAGGGTGACATGCTACACCGCGGTCGCCTTGGCGAACTCCACATAGATCTCGCGCAGCCGCTCCGTCATCGGGCCGGGCTTGCCATTGCCGACCTTCTTGCCGTCGATGGCGACCACCGCCTGCACGAACAGGCTGGCGCTGGTGATGAAGGCTTCCTTGGCGGCCAGCGCCTCCTCGATCGAGAAGGCGCGCTCCTCGACGCGGAGCTGGCGTTCCTCGGCGAGCGCCACCACGGCCTTACGGGTGCAGCCGGGCAGAATTTCGCTGCCGTTCTGTCGGGTCACGATGACGTCGTCCTGGGTCAGGATGAAGGCAGAGGACGAGCCGCCCTCGGTGACCTTGCTGTCCTGGATCATCCAGGCCTCGCCGGCGCCGGCTTCGGCGGCCGCCTGCTTGGCCAGCACCTGCGCCAGCAGCGCCACGCTCTTGATGTCGCGCCGCTCCCAGCGGATGTCGGGCACCGTGATCACGTTGATGCCGGTCTTGGCCGAGGGCGCCCCGACGATGTCCTTCTCAGAGGTGAACATCACCAGCGTCGGCTTCACCCCCTTGGGAAAGGCAAAATCGCGGCCGGTATCGGCGCCCCGGGTCACCTCCAGATAGACCATGCCGTTGACGAGCTTGTTGCGCGCCACCAGCTCTTTCTGGATGTCCTGGATCCGCGCGATGCTCTCCGGCAGTTCCAGCCTGATCTCGCCGACCGAGCGCTCCAGTCGCGCCAGATGCGAGGCGTTGTCGACCAGCTTGCCGTCGAGCACGGCGGCCACCTCGTAGATCCCATCGGCGAACAGGAAGCCGCGGTCGAGGACCGACACTTTGGCCTCCGAAAGGGGTACATAGGAGCCGTTGACGTAAGCGATCTTTTCCAAGCGAAGTCTCCCGGACGTAGTGATGCGATCGGGTTTCTATACGCAATTCGTTAACGCCGATAGGCCTTCCAGGCCATCAAACCCTCGGCGTCATTCCGGGGCGATGCGCAGCATCGAGCCCGGAATCCATTTCCCCGCCAGCGCAAGCGGCTGAATGGATTCCGGGCTCACGCTTCGCGTGCCCCGGAATGACGGCAGTATTAATGCTGCAAGATCTTCGAGAGGAACTTCTGCGCGCGGTCGCTGCGCGGCTTGCCGAAGAAATCCGCCTTCAGCGCATCCTCGACGATCTCGCCCTGATCCATGAAGATCACGCGATGGGCGACCTTGCTGGCAAAGCCCATTTCATGAGTGACGACCATCATGGTCATGCCCTCGCGCGCGAGGTCGACCATCACGTCGAGCACCTCGCTGATCATTTCCGGATCGAGCGCCGAGGTCGGCTCGTCGAACAGCATCGCGACGGGGTCCATCGCCAGCGCCCGCGCAATCGCGACGCGCTGCTGCTGCCCGCCGGAAAGCTCCGCCGGATATTTCTTTGCGTGCTCCTTCAGCCCGACGCGATCGAGCAGCTTCATCCCCTTTGCCACCGCTTCATCGTGCTTGCGGCCGAGCACTTTCTCCTGCGCCAGGCAGAGATTGTCGATAATCCGCAAATGGGGAAACAGCTCGAAGTGCTGGAACACCATGCCAACCCGCGCGCGCAGCTTCGGCAGGTCGGTCTTGGGATCATTGACCTTGATGCCGTCCAGGATGATCTCGCCGCCCTGGATCGGCTCCAGCGCATTGACGCATTTGATCAGCGTCGACTTGCCCGATCCCGAAGGGCCACAGACCACCACGACCTCGCCCTTGGCGACGCTGGTGGTGCAGTCCTTCAGCACCTGGAAGGTCGGCCCGTACCATTTGTTGACGTGGCGAAGTTCGATCATGCCTGGCTCAACTCTTGCCGCGAGATCACCTCTCCCGAAGGGAGACGTCGGCGCGCAGCGCCGGGTGAGGGGTTAAGGTCCCTCGATAGAGCAGAGCCCCTCACCCGGATCGCTTGTGCGATCCGACCTCTCCCTATGGGAGAGGTGAAGAGATGCGTGCCTCGAAATTTCAACTGCATGACTATCTACCGAACGATGGCGATGCGCGCCTGGAGGCGGCGGACGCCGAAGGAGGCAAGGCAGGAGATGGTGAAATAGACCACGGCCGCGAACAGGTACATCTCGACCAGCCGCCCGTCGCGCTGCGCCACCTTGCTGGCGGCGCCGAGGAAATCCGGGATCGACAGGACGTAGACCAGCGAGGTGTCCTGGAACAGCACGATGGTCTGGGTGAGCAGCACCGGCAGCATGTTGCGGAACGCCTGCGGCAGCACGACGTAGCGCATGCTCTGCGCGTAGGTCAGGCCCAGCGCGCTCGCTGCTGCCGGCTGGCCGCGCGAGATCGACTGGATGCCGGCGCGCATGATCTCGGAGAAATACGCCGCCTCGAACATGATGAAGGTGATCAGCGAGGAGGCGAACGCGCCGACGCTGATCGGGCGCGATGCGCCGGTCAGCCACTGCCCGATATAGGGCACCAGGAAATAGAACCAGAAGATCACCAGCACCAGCGGCAGCGAGCGCATGAAATCGACATAGAGCCCGGCGATGCGGCCGAGCAGCTTGAAGCCGGACAAGCGCATCAGCGCGATCAGCGTTCCAAACACCAACCCGCCCAGCGCCGACAGCGCGGTCAGCGTCAGCGTGAACGTCATGCCGTCGACGAAGAGATAGGGCAGCGAGCGGCGGATGACGTCGAAATCGAAGCTGCCGAGCATGCTATTTCCCCGCGATGTAGCCGGGAATCGCGACCTTGCGCTCCAGGAAGCGCATGCCGGTGACGACGACGATATTGACCAGCAGATACATGATGGTCGCGGCCGTGAAGGCTTCGAACACCTGGAACGAGAATTCCTGCATCGCGCGCGCCTGCCCGGTCAATTCGATCAGCCCGATGGTGATCGCCACCGCCGTGTTCTTCACGGTGTTGAGGAATTCGGAGGTCAGCGGCGGCAGGATGATCCGATAGGCCATCGGCAGCAGCACGTAGCGATAGGTCTGTGCCGTCGTCAGCCCGAGCGCGGTCGCCGCCTGCTTCTGGCCCCGCGGCAGCGAGGCGATACCGGCGGCAAGCTGCACGGCAACGCGCGCCGACATGAACAGCCCGACGCCGATCGAAGCCGTCCAGAACGGCGCGTTCGGCATTTGCTTCAGCCACAGTCCCGCCGCGCGCGGCAACAGTTCCGGCAGCACGAAGAACCACAGGAAGAGCTGCACCAGCAGCGGCATGTTGCGGAAGAATTCGACATAACAGAAGCCGATCCAGCCTGCGACCTTCGACGGCAGCGTGCGCAGCACGCCAACCACCGAGCCGAACACCAGCGCGATGATCCAGGCCGTGAGCGCGGTCTTGATCGTCAGCGCCAGCCCCGACAGCAGCATGTCGAGATAGGTGCCACTGCCGGTCGGGTTCGGCTCGAAGAAGATCTGCCAGTTCCAGTGATAGTTCAAAGCTCCCCCGTTCCGCTATACGCCCGGCCCGCCCATGCAATGGCCGGGCCAAGGATGGCCGGCCAGCCGCTGTTTCCCCTCATCCTGAGGAGCTTGCGCAGCAAGCGTCTCGAAGGATGAGGCCACGGTCGGGCCTCATGGTTCTCCCGGCGATGCGAAGCATCGTCCGCAGACGCGCTACGCGCTCCTCACCATGAGGGTCTAAAGCTGCGTTTACTTATACGAATCCGGGTCCGGCGAGTCCGAGGGCTTGGCGAACTCGTTCTTCAGCTCCGCAGCGATCGGCGTATTCAGGTTCAGCCCTTTCGGCGGGATCTTCTGCGTGAACCATTTGTCGTAGATCTTCTGTCCCTCGCCGCCGGTGTAGAGCGCGGCAGTCGCCGCATCGACCACCTTCTTGAAGGCCGGGTCGTCCTTGCGCAGCATGATGCCGTAAGGCTCCGGCTTCGAGAATGCGTCCTTCGAGATCACGTAATCGTCGGGCGTTTTCGACCCCGCAACCAGACTTGCGAGCAGGATATCGTCCATCACGAAGGCGACCGCGCGGTCGGTTTCGACCATCAGGAACGCCTCCGCATGGTCCTTGGCCGGGATGATGTTGACGTTGAGCCCGCGCGCGGCGTTGGCCTCGGTGAGCTGCTTGATGTTGGTGGTGCCCGCGGTCGACACCACGGCCTTGCCCTTGAGATCGTCGATCGAATTGAGCTTGCTCGACTTCTTCGAGACGTAGCGGCTCGCGGTGAGGAAATGGGTGTTGGTGAAGGAAATCTGCTTCTGCCGCTCGGCATTGTTAGTGGTCGAGCCGCATTCGAGATCGATGGTGCCGTTGGCGAGCAGCGGAATGCGGGTCGATGACGTCACCGGATTGAGTTTCACCTCGAGCTTGTCGAGCTTCAGTTCCTTTTTCACCGCGTCGACGATCTTGTAGCAGATGTCCATCGCATAGCCGATCGGCTTCTGGTTGTCGTCGAGATAGGAGAAGGGGATTGAGGAGTCGCGGTGGCCGAGCGTGATCGTGCCGGTCTCCTTGATGTTCTTCAACGTCCCCGTCAGCTCCTGGGCGCCGGCCTCAGCCGCGCCGAGCGCGGCGGCGAGCGCGAAGCCGATCGAAAGAAGGCGTTTCATGCGTAGTTCTCCTCGTTTGGATAGGTTCGATTGTGTCAGAATGTCCGTCAGCCGCATTTGGTCGGACGGCGCGGCAACGCCGCGACGGCGGCAGGGCTCGCATCCGAGATGACGTCATATGGCTCAAGCAGGTGTCCCCAACGTGCCCGGCGATGGCTGCCGCCATGATGGCCTGAAGTGCGGACAGTCGCAAGGTACCCGCGGCGGTGCACTTTAGTCGCACCCGCTAGCGCCTCGTCGAGAGCGCTCCGCCTCCGCGCAGCCGATTCGTAGTCTCGTCGCCGTGAGCGCCTTCAAATGTAGCCAAGAATGTCTCCGCTGAAATACAACTGCAATCGAAGCTCCCCAGCATCCGCCGACGCATCGATCGCATCAGGTGGAGTTCACGAGCTATGTCCCGAAGGTTCGACGGCAAGGTAGTCATCGTCACCGGCGCCGGCAGTGGTATCGGCGCTGCGACCGCACGCCGATTTCATGAGGAAGGAGCGATCGTCGTCCTGAACGGACGCCGGGCGTCCAAATTGCAGGACGTCGCCGCAACCTTGACAGCCGACCGCTGCATGATCCGGCCGGCTGATGTCTCCAACGCGAATGCTGTTGAAGATCTCGTGACCGATGTCGTCCGCAGGCTCGGCAGGATCGACATTGTCGTCAACAACGCGGGAACGGGAACTGCCGGGGCTTTCCTCGATCTGCCCACTCAGAATTGGCGCGAGGTCTTCGCGGTCAACGTCGATGGGGTCTTCAACGTAACGCGGGCGACGCTTGCTTATCTTATCGAGAGCAAGGGCTCGATCATCAACGTGTCATCCATTTCGGGGCTTGGCGGCGATCGCGGGCTCAACTTTTACAACGCCACAAAAGGCGCGGTCAGCAATCTCACGCGGAGCCTGGCCCTCGAATTTGCCTCAAAAGGCGTGCGCATCAACGCGGTCTGTCCAGGCACCATATTCACCGACCTGACGAGGCGCGTCTTCGAACGCTTCCCAGACGTGCTTCAACGGCTAGAAGAACGCATTCCCCTGGGACGGGCAGCCCAGCCGGAAGAAGTTGCCGGTGTCATCGCGTTTCTTGCCAGTGATGATGCCAGCTTTGTAAATGGCGTAAACTTGGTGATCGATGGCGGCGTCGGCGCATCGACGGGCTCGGCATCCTTCATATAGTCCGTCCGTCATATGGGGACTCGCTTGGTGCATCGGCCGCGATCACAGCGCCCGCGCCATCTCGCCGAGATCCCAGAACAGGCCGGCCATGATCGCGAGCGCCTCTTCGGTCACCGGCAGCAGAATGTGCTCGTCAGGTGCGTGCTGCGAGCAGCCGGGATAGGAATGCGGCACCCAGATCGTGGGCAGGCCCAATCCTTCCGAAAATACGTCGTTCGGCAGCGAGCCGCCGAAATTCGGCAGCACCGCCGGCGCCTTGCCGGTGGTGTTGCGGATCGATTGCGCGGTCCAGTCGATCCAGGGACTGTCCATGTCGGTCCGCGACGCCGCAAAGCGCTGGGCACCGCTGACTTCGACCATCGGGAAACCATTGGCATGGAGATGCGCACGCACGGCATCGACGACCTCGCCAATCTTCGTGCCGACGACGAAGCGAAGCTGCAAAACGGCATTCGCTTTTCCGGGGATCGCATTCGCGGGGCTTGCGATATTGCCCGAGGACATCGCCAGCACTTCCAGCGTGTTCCAGGCGTAGAGCCGCTCGGCGGGCGAAAGTCCCTCCTCGCCCCAGTCCGGCGACAATGCCGGCTCGTCCGGGCCCGGCTCGACCTTCACATCCGCCAGCGCCGCGCGGACCCGGTTCGAGATCGGTGGCGGTTTCAAGGCTTCCAGTTTCATCCGGCCCTTGGCGTCGACCAGGCTCGCGATCGCGTTCGCCAGGATCGTTGCAGGATTGGCGAGCACACCGCCCCAATTGCCGGAATGATGCCCGCCCTCGCGCAGGTTGACGTCGAGATGGATACGGTTGCCGCCGCGGCAGCCGAGGAAGATCGTGGGCCGCTCGGCCGAAAGCCGCGGCCCGTCGGATGCCAGGAACAGATCGGCCTTGAGTTCCTCACGATGGGCTTCGCAGACCGTTCGCAGGTCGGGCGAGCCGATCTCCTCCCCGGTCTCGATGATGAACTTTACGTTGAAGCCGAGCCTGCCGCCGCGGGTCTCCCGCACCGCACGCAGCGCCGCGATATTGATGCTGTGCTGGCCCTTGTTGTCTGCGGTGCCGCGGCCATAGACGCGGTCGCCCTTGATGGTGGTCTTCCAGGGATCGAGATTGTCGCGCCATTCGCCGATCATGCCGTCGACGACGTCGCCATGGCCGTAAGTGAGCACGGTCGGGCGCGAGGCGTTCTCGATATATTCGGCCACGAGATATGGGCCCTTGCCTGTCGGCGATTCGATCAGGCGAGTCTTGAAATCGAGTTCGGCCAGCGCGGGCTGCAGATTCTCCGTGAGATAGGCGCGTAGCGCGTCACCGCTGCCAGGATTTTGGCTTTCCGTGCGATAGCCGACCCGCTTGTCGAGCTCGCGCAGGAACTCGCCAGAGTGAAATTGCGCGCGCACCCGCGCGATCGCGTCAGCCCTGTCAGCCATGATCTGCCTTTCCCGCAACCAACCTGCCCACCTCTTATAGGGATATCGCGGCGGCTGGAAGACGCCCGAATAAAGCTTGCCAACGCTCGCCAAGCTGCAACAATTTCCGCGCAGTCCGGCGTCCGTCCGGACATCAAACAGGGAGGTCATCCATGAAAACGATCCTGCGCGTCTCGGCACTTTGCATCCTGTTCACCGGCGTCGCACCGGCCGCGACCGGCGAGCGCTTTCCGGAGATCCCGCTGGAGAAGATGACCCCTGCCCAGCGCACGGTCGCGGATGCCATCATGTCCGGCCCGCGCAAAGGCATGAGCGGACCGTTCAATGCCTGGTTACGCAGCCCGGAACTCGCGGACCGCTTGCAGAAGGTCGGCGAATATCTCCGTTTCAACACCTCGCTCGACAAGCGCGTCAACGAGATGGCGATCATCATGACCGCGCAATATTGGGGCTCGCAATATGAGTGGTATGCGCACGCGCCGCTCGCGCTGAAGGCGGGGCTCGATCCGAAGATCGTCGCGGCGCTCGGTGCCGGCCGCAAGCCCGAAAACATGAAGGAGGATGAAGCGATCGTCTGGGAGTTCACTACCCAGCTCCGCCGCGACCATGGCGTCGACGATGCGATCTACCAGAAAGCGGTTGCAAAATTCGGCGAACAGGGCGTGATGGATTTGGTCGCGGTGAACGGCTATTACGATGTGGTGTCGATGACGCTCAACGTTGCGCATGTCATGCCGCCGGCCGGTGAGGAACTGCCGTTCAGGCAGGCCGGACGATAAATTTCTTCCACGCTTTGGCGCGGCAGCGATGCCGCGCTTCTCAGATTGCCCACGATGACAAAACAAATCCGGCTCAACGCCTTTGCCATGAACTGCGTGGCGCATCAGTCGCCGGGATTGTGGACCCATCCGCGCGACCGCACCGCGGAGTATAACCGCCTGCCCTACTGGCTCGATCTCGCCAAGACTCTGGAGCGCGGCCGGTTCGACGGTCTGTTCCTGGCCGACGTGCTCGGCGTCTACGACGTGTTCGGCGGCGGCCCGGACGCTGCGCTGCGCAATGCCGCGCAGACGCCGGTGAACGATCCCCTGCTGCTGGTTCCGGCGATGGCCGCGGTGACGAAGCATCTCGGCTTCGGTGTCACCAGCAATCTCTCCTTCGAGCCGCCCTACACATTAGCCCGGCGGATGTCGACGCTCGATCATCTGACCGAAGGCCGCGTCGGCTGGAACGTGGTGACCGGCTATCTCGACTCTGCCGCGCGCGGCGCCGGCAAGGACAAGCAGACGGCGCATGACGACCGCTACGAGATCGCCGACGAATATATGGAAGTGGTCTACAAGCTCTGGGAAGGATGCTGGGAAGACGACGCTGCGATCCGCGATCGCGCGCGCAGCATCTTCACCGATCCCGCCAAGGTGCATCCCGTCAAGCACGAGGGGAAGAATTATCGCCTCAACGCGCTGCATTTGAGCGAGCCGTCGCCGCAGCGCACGCCGGTGCTCTATCAGGCCGGCACCTCGCCGCGCGGCCGGCAGTTCGCCGCCGAGCATGCCGAATGCGTGTTCATGTCGGGACCGTCGGCCAAGGTGATCGCGCCGCGAGTCTCCGCCATCCGTGAGCTTGCCGCCCAGAAGGGCCGGAATCCGGCCGAGATCCTGATGTTCAGCATGATGACCGTCATCCTCGGCCGCACCGAGGCCGAAGCAAACGCGAAATATGCCGACTATCGCAGCCACATCAGCCATGAGGGCGCGCTGACGCTGATGTCCGGCTGGACCGGCGTCGATTTCTCGACCTACGGCCTCGACCAGGAAGTCCGCCATGTCCACAACGACGCCGGCCGCACCGCGATGGACAACATCACCCGCGCCGATCCCGATCGCATCTGGACCGTGCGCGAGGTCGCCGAGCATGTCGGCATCGGCGGCATCGGCCCGGTCGTGGTCGGCACACCGGAAAAGGTCGCCGATGACATCGAGCGCTGGTTCGAACAGACCGACGTCGATGGCCTCAACGTCGCGTTTGCGATCTCGCCCGGCGATTTCGAGGATATTTCCGACATGCTGGTGCCGGAGCTGACCCGCCGCGGCCGATACAAGCAGGACTATGTACAAGGCACGCTGCGCGAGAAATTGTTCGGCGCGGGCCGCGCAAGGCTCACGAACGAGCACCCCGCCAGCCGCTACCGCATCAAGCCGCACGCCGCGGCGGCGGAATAAATCGAAGAATCGTAGGGTGGGCAAAGCGCAGCGTGCCCACCTTTCTTGCACCGAACGTGGATGGTGGGCACGCTTCGCTTTGCCCACCCTACGACTCGTGGCTCAATTCACCGAATTACTGACCACCACCTCGATCAGCTTCGTACCCGGCCGGCCGAACGCGGAGCGCATCGCGCTCTTGAGTTCGCGGGGATCGGTGATCCGGATCGCTTCCAATCCAAGCGACTTCGCAACGCCAGTAAAATCAACCGGCGGGTCGACGAAATCCATGCCGACATAGTGATCATCGCCGTGGAAGGCGAGGAGGCGCTGCTTGATGATGCGGTAGCCGCCATTGTTGACGATGACGAACGTCAGCGGCAGCTTGTGGTTGGCCGCGGTCCACAGCGACTGGATCGAATACATCGCGCTGCCGTCGCCGGAGAAGCACACCACCGGTCGCTGCGGATTGGCGAGGCTGACGCCGACCGATGCCGGCAATCCCCAGCCGATGCCGCCGGAGGCGAGCGCGTGATAGCCATAGCGGTCGCGGTGCGGGCGCAGCGCAATCATCTGGCGCGACGAGGTCAGGCCTTCATCGACCAGGATCGCATTGTCAGGCATCGCCTCGACAACCTGCAGCGCCAGCCAGTCCGGATCGATCGGCGAGGTGCCCTCGGCTTTCGAGATCTGGTCGACCAGCGCCTTGCGCTTCGCGGCCCAGTTTTTTGACGCCAGCGCCGCAACGCCCTGCTTTGCCCGCGCTTCCAGCGCGCCGCCGCCCGCCGCTTTCAGCGCCGGGATCAGCGCACGCAGGGTTTCCTTCACGTCGGCCTTCAGCGCAATCTCCGCGCCGTAGTTCTTGGCGAGGTCCCAGTCGACCAGACCGACCTGCACGATCCCGAGCCCATCCGGCAGCGGATCGATCTCGCTATAAACCGACATCCGCAGGGGATCGCCGCCGAGTGCGATGATGAGGTCGTAGGGCGCGAGCGTCTCCCGCGCAAGTTTCTGAACCCGAGCGATCGCGCCCATGAAGCACGGGCTTTCGGAGAGGAAGTGCGCGCCATAGGGCGTCGAAGATTGATAGGCCGGCGCGCCGAGCGTTTCCGCGAGTTCGGCGGCTTCCTGCAGCGCATCGCTCTTGACGATCTCATCGCCGGTGACGATCACCGGCCGCTCGGCTTTGAGGATGCGCGCGACCAGCGCCTGCAGCGATTCATCTGACGGCTTCACCCGCGTGTCGACGCGGGTCGCCCGGCCGACCTCGATGCCGGCTTCGGAATTGAGGATATCGCCGGGCAGCGAGATGAACACCGGTCCGGTCGGCGGCGTGGTCGCGACTTTGGCGGCGCGGCGCACGATGCGCGGCAGATCCTCCAGTCGCGTCACCTCGACCGCCCATTTCACCAGCGGCTCCGCCATCTGCACCAGCGGCCCATAGAGCACCGGCTCCGTCAAGCCGTGGCCCTGCTCCTGCTGGCCGGCAGTGAGGATCAACGGCGTGCCGGTGAATTTGGCGTTGAACAGCGAGCCCATCGCGTTGCCGAGACCGGGCGCGACATGGACGTTGCAGGCGACGAGCTTGCCGGAGGCGCGGCTGAAGCCGTCGGCCATCGCCACCACCAGGCTCTCCTGCATCGCCATCACATAGGTGAGGTCGGGATGGTCTTTCAGCGCATGCATGATCGGCAATTCGGTGGTACCGGGATTGCCGAACAGATGCGTGATGCCCTCGTCCTTCAACAGCGCCAGGAACGCCGAACGCCCGGTAATGCGATTCTTCATGTCTCCTCCTACCCTCGGGCTCATTGGCGCGCGGGATGAGGCATCATGACCAAACTTGCACGCCCCGAGCAATCGCGCCTGCGCTCATGGCTGCCTTGCGATGCAGCGCCGTAGGACCGTAGCCCGGATGGAGCGCAGTGTAATCCGGGGAGCCACGGGCGAACCCGGGTTGCGCTGCGCTCCACCCGGGCTACGAAAATTCAAAACATCCCCTCGCGATCGGGGCGCTTCTTCTTTTTCGAGCGATGCCAGACCACGCCGGGATAACCCTTCAATGGCACCAGCGGTTCGCCGGTATAGGCCCACTCCTGCAGCTCTTCGATCGCGACGTGATAGAGCGGCTGCCGGCCGGTACGGCCCAGGAACAGCGCGCGCGGAATGTTCACCATGTGCGGCGAGCGAGCGCGCTCGTAAAATAGAGGCGTCCCGCAGGTCGCGCAGAAGCTGCGCACGGTCTTCGTCGCGTCATCCTCGTAGCGCGTGATCGCATCCTTCCCCGCGACGATGCGGAACCGCTTGCGCCAGCTCCCGACATAGGTCGCATAGGCCGCCCCATGCGCGCGGCGGCTCGGCGCGGAATGATCATGCCAGGCCCAGCGCGCCGGCACGTCGATCTCGAGCCGAACTGCGCCGCACAGGCATTGGCCCGACGCGATCCCTCCTGCAGCGGCTGCTTTGGCCATTGTCGCTCCTCGTTTTCCTCGTCATTGCGAGGAGCGGAAGCGACGAAGCAATCCATCTCTCCACGCGCGGAACCATGGATTGCTTCGCTACGCTCGCAATGACGGCGGTGTTTACGCCTGCGCCATCTCGTCGTGCACGGGATAATCCGTATATCCCTTCTCCTCGCCGCCGTAGAACGTCGCGCGATTATACGGTGTGATCGGATAGCTGCGCTGCAGGCGGCGCGGCAGGTCCGGATTGGAGATGAAGATGCGGCCGAAGGCGATCGCATCCGCGTGTCCCGCGGCGATTGCGGCATCCGCGGTCTCGCCGGTGAAGCCGCCGGCTGTGATCAGGACGCCGCTCCACATCGGGCGATACAGCACCATCGCCGAGGGCACGTTCTGGTGATTGACCTCGGCGCGGCCAGCGCCGGAGGAACGCGGCTCGATGAAGTGCAGATAGGCCAGCCCAAGCGGATCCAGCTGCTTGATGGCGTGGCTGTACAGCGGCATCGGGTCGGCCTCGCCGCTGCCATTGGCGATGCCATAAGGCGACAGCCGCACCCCGACGCGGTTCGCGCCCCAGACCTCGACAACGGCCCTGGTCACGTCCATCAGGAAGCGCACGCGGTTCTCGATCGACCCGCCATACTGGTCGGTGCGCAGGTTGCTGCGCGATTGCAGGAACTGCTCGATCAGATAGCCGTTGGCGCCGTGGATCTCGACGCCGTCGAAGCCGGCTTTCAGTGCGTTCCTCGCGCCCTCGCGATAGGCCTCAATGACGCCGGGAATCTCGGAGGTCTCGAGCGCGCGCGGGGTCTCGTAATCGACCACCTTGCCGTCCGCCGTCATCGCCTTGAACTCGGAGGAGATCGCCACCGCTGATGGCGCGACCGGCAGCGCGCCGCCAGGCTGGAACGAGGAATGCGAGACGCGGCCGACATGCCAGAGCTGCAGGAAGATGATGCCGCCCTTGGCATGCACGGCGTCGACTACTTTCCGCCAGCCGGCAATTTGCTGCTCGCTGTAGATGCCGGGAATGCCGGGACTGCCGAACCCGGTATTCACGACAGGCGAGGCTTCCGCAATGATCAGCCCACCCGGCGTAGCGCGCTGAGCGTAATATTCCACGTTCAGCGGCCGCGGCGCGAGCGACGGTTTTTCGGCGCGCATCCGCGTCAAGGGCGCCATCACCACGCGGTGCTGGAGCTGGTACGGTCCGATCTTGAGAGGAGAGAAAAGCGACGGGAATTTCATGCCTGCCCCGATATTTGTGTTGTCGTTGCCGGCACTATAGGGGAGGCGCGCGCCGCTGAAAAGCAAGTGGCGGCCTATCGCCGATAAGCCGTCATTCCGGGGCGCGCGAAGCGCGAGCTATGATGTGCAATTGCACATCAGAGAATCCATTTGTCCACGCAATCTGCGGCCCGATGGATTCCGGGCCTGCGCCTTTCGGCGCATCCCGGAATGACGAGAGAGGTGTTCGTTTCAGGCCGTCTTGATCCAGACCGCCTTGACGTTGAGATATTCCTCCAAATGCTGCTTGCCGGATTCACGGCCGTAGCCGCTCATCTTGTAGCCGCCGAACGGCACCGCCGGGTCCATCGCCTGGTAGCAGTTGACCCAGACCGAGCCGGCGCGCAGCGCGCGCGCAACCTGGTGCGCCTTGCTGACATTGGTGGTCCACACGCCGCTGCCGAGGCCGAACATCGTCGCATTGGCGCGCTGGATCAGTTCATCCGTGTCCTTGAAGGCGATCGCGGAGATGACGGGCCCGAAGATCTCCTCCTGCGCAATGCGCATATTGTCCTGCACATTGGCGAACACCGTCGGCTGCACGAAATAGCCTTTTGCCAATGGCCCTTCGGTCAGCCGCGCGCCGCCGGCAACAGCCCTCGCGCCTTCCTTCTGGCCGATATCGAGATAGTCACTGACACGATCCATCTGCTGTTGCGACACCAGGGGGCCGATCTGCGTGTTCGGATCGATGCCGTTGCCGACCTGCAGCTTCTTGCCGAATTCGGCGACACGGCCGACGAACTCGTCATAGACCTTCTGCTCGACGAACAACCGCGTACCCGCGCTGCAGATCTGCCCGGAATTGGCGAACACCGCCATCGCCGCGCCCGGCACCGCCTGGTCGAGATCGGCATCGGCGAACACGATGTCCGGCGACTTGCCGCCGAGCTCGAGCGAGACGCGCTTGAGGTTGCCGGCCGACGCCCGCACGATCGCTTGGCCCGTGACGTGCGAACCGGTGAAGGCGACCTTGTCGACGCCCGGATGTGAGGAGAGCGCCGCGCCTGCGGTCTCGCCGTATCCCGGCACCACATTGACGACACTAGGCGGAATGCCGGCTTCCATGCAGAGCTCGGCAAGCCGCAGCGACGTCAGCGGCGCTTCTTCCGCCGGCTTCAGCACCACCGTGCAGCCGGTCGCAATCGCCGGGCCGATCTTCCAGACCGTCGCCGCCAAGGGCCCGTTCCAGGGAATGATCGCACCGACCACGCCGACCGGCTCCTTTAAGGTGTAGGAGAAGATCTCGCCCGGCAGCGAGTTCTCGATGGTCTCGCCATGCAGCGCGGTCGCCTGCCCGGCATAATAACGAAGCATGCCGAGCACGCGCAGGCGGTTGCCGCGGGTGCGGCTGATCGGCGCGCCCATGTCGAGCGTATCGAGCTGCGACAGTTCCTCGAAGTTCTTCTCCACCAGGTCGGCGAGCTTCAAGAGCATGCTCTGCCGCTCGAACGGCTTGACCTTGCTCCACGGGCCCTCGAAGGCACGACGCGCCGCTGCCACCGCGCGGTTGATGTCTTCGGCATCGCCTTCGGCCACCGTCGCGAGCAATTCGCCGGTCGCGGGATTGTGGGTCTCGAACTTTTTACCGGAGGCCGCATCGACCCATTGGCCGTCGATCAGCATCTTCTTGTAGGAACCGTCCGCGTAGGGGTGACGCGTGATCGGAATTGCCTGTGTGACAGCCATGTTTGCACTCCCTTGATATGGAACGAGATTTATATGACGGGCCTTGCAGGTTTCAGACCCGTTATATGCGGAACTCTACAACGGCGACCAGAATCCGTAAAGCAGCCGGCCTCTTGGCGGGCAGTGCGGCAATGAAGACCTCCCATGCACCTTCGCGCATGGCATGCCCGCCGTGTTAGCCTACAGATCGCTGCCACATATTTGTCGGAGAGAGACGATGCCCCACCCCGCCATGTCGCCAAATCATGTCGCCGTAATCACCGGAGGCGCGTCCGGCATCGGGCTCGCCGCCGCCATGCGCTTCGCAACTTCGGGCATGAAAGTATGCGTCGCCGACGTCAGTGCCGTCAGCCTCAAGGAAGCCGCTACAAAACTGTCATCGATCGCGCCCGGTGGCGCCGACAGCATCATGACCGAAACCGTCGACGTCAGCCGGTTCGAGGACCTCGTGAAGCTGGAAAGCGCGGTGCAACAACGGTTCGGCGGCACCGACATCCTGATGAACAATGCAGGCGTCCAGCCGGGCAGCCAGATGTTCGGTCCGCACGAGAACTGGCAGCGGATTCTCGGCGTCAATCTGTGGGGCATCATCAACGGCACGCAGGCCTTCGTGCCGCGCATGATCGAGCGCGGGCGCGATGGCCTCGTCATCAACACCGGTTCCAAACAGGGCATCACCACGCCTCCGGGCGACCCCGCCTACAACGTATCGAAGGCCGGCGTGAAGGCTTTCACCGAGGCGCTGCAGCACGAATTGCGTAATACGCCCGGCTCCCGTCTCACCGCACATCTGCTGATCCCCGGCTTCGTCTTCACCGGCCTGACCGCACGCGGCCGCGCCGAGAAGCCGGCCAGCGCCTGGACGGCCGAGCAAACGGTCGACTTCATGATCGAGCGGCTGGACGCGGGCGACTTCTACATCCTTTGCCCTGACAATGATGTGCCCCGGCAGCTCGACGAGCGGCGCATCCTCTGGGCCGTCGGCGACATCGTCGAGAACCGTCCCGCACTGTCGCGCTGGCATCCGGATTATGCGGATGCTTTCGCGGCGTTCGTAAAGGGAAAATAGTCGCCGCCTCACGGATATCGAGCAGCGCTGCAGCGCTCCTCCATGCGAATTCCGGGACCGCGACCGCAGCTTTCGCGCCGCGGTCGCTTTTTCGCCCGCAACAAAGCGGGCGTTTTCATTTCCGATGTAATACCGCGGCGCTGCTCCGACTGCGCCGTTCAATTCTCTCTAAACTGGAATTTAAAGACGCTCGCACGGAGTTGAGCGGTGTGCGCATCGCGATCTCGCAAATGATCGCCACCTCATCATGATCGCGGGCTGGGTGCGATACTGACGGAGTGGTGTAATGTTACGCAAGATGGTTATCGCATTGTTGGCGGCTGCATCGGTTGGTCTTGCGGCGGCGCCGACGGTGGCGTTGGCACGTGGTGGCGGAGGCGGCGGCGGCCATGGTGGCGGCTTTGGCGGTGGCGGCGGCTTCCACGGCGGCGGATTTGGTGGCGGCGGCTTTCATGGCGGCGGATTTGGCGGTGGCGGATTCCATGGCGGCTTCGGCGGCGGTGGTTTCCGCGGCGGCTTTGCCGGCGGCGGATTCCACAACGCCTTCGGCGGTATTCATCAGGGCTTCGGCGGATTCCGTGGTGGCGGCTTCCGCGGCCGCGGCTTCCATGGACGGCGCTTCGCCTTCGGCACGGGCTTCGGCCTCGGCTTGTACGATCCCTATTATTACGACGACTATGCCTACGACTATCCGTACGGCTATGGCTACCCGTATTACGGCTACGGCGACACCTATTACGACAACGGCAATTGCTATGTCGTGAATCGCCGCGTCCACACCACGCACGGCTGGCGTACACAGCCGACGCAGGTCTGCGGCTGATAGGCGAGCGGAGATCCAAAGGGGCCGGCGGATTTCCGCCGACCTCACACCGTCTCTGGCGTCAGCGCCAGCAACCGCCGCACCAGTGCGAGCGCGGTTTCGGTGGCGGGATCGGCTGATGTGACGGGCACGGCGAGCACGATCAGGTCGACCGGATCATGCGAGAGCACGATCACATGCGTGGCGCTGTTGGCCGCAATCAGCGAGAGCACGCGCTCGACCGCGGCGTCGTCAGGTGAAAATCCCCAGGGCGCACCCGACCGGCGCAGCAGCCGCTGCGTAGCGAACAATTCCCGCAAGCGCGGCGGATCGTAACTGGCGAGCTCGGCCTCGCTGTAGCGCCGCGCGTGCTCGAAGATCGGATGCCGCGCCAGTTCGGCGATCAGTTCGTCACGCGTCCTCGCCGTCGACAGCGCTGCCGCATTCAAGACCCCCGGCTCCTGCGCCTCGAACACCGCGCGCAGCGCATCCGTCATCAGGGCGATCGTGAGCACGCCGGCGACCGCGACCGCGCAGAAGCGCTCGATCTGCGCGGCATCGACATCGCCGGCGATGAAGGCGGCGGCGATGCCGAGCAGCGCCGAGCTGCCAAGCCGCAAGGTCATCAGCGCAAGCCCGTGACGCCGCGTCTCGGCACCGCCCCCTGCGATCAGGATCACGGTCAC
Source organism: Bradyrhizobium sp. LeoB3 (assembly GCF_055456055.1). Classification (NCBI taxonomy): domain Bacteria; kingdom Pseudomonadati; phylum Pseudomonadota; class Alphaproteobacteria; order Hyphomicrobiales; family Nitrobacteraceae; genus Bradyrhizobium; species Bradyrhizobium sp. LeoB3. The sequence goes on along the minus strand of NZ_JBVBEF010000047.1, from coordinate 27,645 downwards.
GGTCAAGAGCGCGCCGATCGCACCCAGCCGGACCGGGATGTCCGGAAACAGCGTGCGGAAATCGGTGATCACGAACGGAATCACGATCAGCGCGCCAGCTGCGAGGCGTCCGATGCTGCGGTTTTCCGACGCCATCAGCGAAGCGCGATCGCGGCGCGCGAGCAACAAGGCACAGACGAGAAAGCCCGCAAGCTGGAACAGCGACAACGAAACAGCATAAGCCATCGTGAACCGGGCAAGCCCGAGCGCGCCGCCAAGGCCGAGCAGGATGCCACCGAACACCGCCAGCATCTTCACCACGCGCGGCGCATGCCGCCGCAGCATGCCTTCGGTCACGACAAGCGCGCCAAGCGGGATCAGCGCCGCCGGAATGACGCTCAGGCGATCCAGCACATCGCTGCCGCTCCACCACGCCACGCCGCGCACCAGGAACAGGAGCGCGATCACGCCGAGTCCGAACAAGAGGCGCCGCGTCAGCGGGCTGTTCGGGTCGCGCCAGTAGAACGTCATCATCGCGACGCAGAGCCCGATCGCACCGCAGAGATTGACGATGGAATCGGCGACGATCCCGGGATTCATCGGCGCCCATCCTTGTCGCGAGAACGCGGCCGCAGCGAGCCGAACGCGCGCGTGTCATCCAACCAGTGGAAGAACGGTAACACCAGCCGCTGCAACGCCAGCACGGCGGAGGCGGCAATCAGCGCCGGCAGCGAGCCCGCCGGCACCTCGCTGGTCAGATAGCGCCGCGCGCCGGCCAGATCGATGCGGCCGAGCTGCAGTACGTCATCGCCGCGCGCATAATCGAGCTCGCGAGCGCAGAACTCGCCATAGATCGCATTGCGGTGCTTTGGCGCGATCTCGAAGCTCTTCTTCAGCGCATCCGAGCCGCCGGTGTAGGCATTGGTGATGACGAAGCGCTCTTCGTCAAAGCCGGCCTCGGAACCGACACCAAACACCGCGCGATGACGCGCCATGATCCCGCGCGCGAGCTGCAGATGCGCAAAACTGCGCCGCGCGCCTGATAGCGGCGACGGGTACACATCGGAAAATGTCTCACAGACCATGCCGACCACCGCCGGCACCTGCGTGACATTGGAAATCCATTTCGGACGCAGCCCGTCGCGCGCGAACAGCACCAGTGCGGTCATGCCATAGAGCACCCAGGACAGCCCCTGCCCGCGCACGTCAGGGTCGACCATGACGAGGCCGAGATGGGTGACGTCGATCGGTGCGCCGTCGAGCTCGACCTCCATCACCGACAGCGCATTGAAGGCGATCGGCCGTTCGGTTTCCTCCTCGGAGATCAGCGTGACGATGGCGCGCGCGAGACGCTCTGGCTCGCCGGAGAAGATGCCGTACGTCAGGCTCTCCTGCGGCAGCGTCTTGGCGGCCACGACGCGGAGCTGCGAGACCAGTGCCGCCAATTCCTCCTGCGGCAGCGAGACGCCCGGACGCTCGACGATGCGCGTGCGAAGGCCCGCATGCGTGCGCAAGGTGAGATCGATGTTTGGCTGCGACAACGCCTTGAGCCAGAAGGTGGCGTGGCCAGGCAGGCGCGCCAGTGCCACGCCGGCTTTGCCAAATCTTTCCCGCAAGCGCGAGACCGAGATTCTACTCCAAGACGCCATGCCGCTGCCCGTTGTCGGGCCAGATTACTGCCCTTCGCCCATTAAGGCGCTGTAAGCGCCAGGCGGCGCTCATGGTGAGAAGGTAAATGCTCCCTTGCGCGCCGTCATCGATGCATCCTCGCGGCAAAAAGCGGCGGATGCCAGACATCCGCCGCCTCGCGAAGTTCGTTCCATCTCCGGCTGCCTGGTCAGGCCGCCTTGGACACTTCCATCAGGATCCGTTCAGCCTTGGCGTCTTCGAGCCGGTTCACCAGGCGGTCGCTCTCATGCACGTCGCGCATCGTCTTGGTCATGGTGATGCAGGACTGAACCAGCATCAGGAAACCCATCATCAGATAACCCTTGATGGAAAGGTCGGCCGGCAGAAGCCAGATGCCGATACCAACCATGAAAGCCGAAGCGGCGAACGAGACGTAAGTAAAGGTAATCCAGGCGGGGCTGTGTTGGGTATTCTGCTTCATGACAGTCTCCTAATTGAATGAATGATATTGAAAGCTTCACAGTTCAGGCAGCAGGTGCGCGCTTGGCTCTCAGCCTTGCGAGCACGTCGTCGGCAGTCGATTTCATGCGGGGACCAAAGCCCAGCTCGGCGAGCTTCTCAGCGGTGGCGAGCGGTCCGCTGGCGGCGTCGAGTTCGATCAGCGCCTCATCGGCGGCCTGGGCTTCCATCTGCCGTTCGCGCAACTTGCGCAGCGTGTTCTCCGCCTCCGGCAGCGTGGATTCGTATGGGCGCACCGCCTCGGTGCCGCTCCGGCGCAGCGAGCGCACCGCGTCGGAAGCCCGGGCGATGCGGCGGCCGCGGTCGAGCTCGGTCAGCCGCGCCTCGGCATTGGCGACATGGCGCTTCAACCGCGCGATCTCCTGACCAAACAGCGTGCGCGCAGTCATCGCGGCGTCGCGGTCGGCTTCGAGATTGGCGATCGCCTGCGCGGCCTCCCGCGCCAGATCCTCACGGCCGCCTTCCAGCGCGGCCGTGGCGCGCAGCTCGAGATCGCCGATCCGCGCGTTGGTCGCCTCGAGCCGACGGCCCTCCTGCTGGTCTCCGGCAATCGCCAGCGCCAGCGTTCGCTTGGAGCGATCGACGGCAGAGGCCGCGTCGCGCATCTGGTGGTCGAGGATGAGGAGGGCCGAGCGATCCTGCAGCTCCTCCTCCGCCGCGGCCAAGGTGCCGCGGAAAAGAGTGAAAACGGTTTTGAACATTTGCCAGCTCCCTGTTATGAGCATTGCTCACATCATCTTTGTAGCTGGAACTTGAGCGCGCTTCAATAAACTCTTGAGCAACGCTCACAATGTGATTGACAAATGTCCAAGGCCCTGGAACGACGAGCCAAAAACCGCGAACGGCTGATCGAAGCGGCAGAGCGGTCGATCGCCGCCAGCGGATTGGCCGGCCTGAAGACGCGCGATCTCGCCAGCGAACTCGGCATCGCCAATGGCGCGGTCTACAATCTGGTCGAGGACGTCGACGAGCTGATCCTGCGGATAGGATCGCGCACACTCGCGCGGCTCGACGCGGCCCTCACCGCGGCGGAGCGGGACGGTCCGGCGGATCCCACCGACACGTTGGTCCGCATCGCGGTCGGCTATTGCGATTTCGCCGCCGACAATCTCGAGCTATGGCGCGCGTTGTTCGAGCACCGGATGGCGCCGGGCAAGCCGGTCCCGGACTGGGCGATCTCCGAGCAGATGGACCTGTTCGGCCACATCTACCGCCCGCTCGCCGCGCTCTTTCCCGCGCGCTCACCGCGAGAGCTGAGCGTCACGGCCCGCAGCCTGTTCTCCGCCGTCCACGGCATGGTCGCGCTGGGGCTGGAGCACAAGCTGATCGCAGTGCCCATCGAAGCCTTGCGCAGCGAAGTCGCCACCATCGTCCGCGCGATGGTCGAGGGATTGAAGGCAGCGAATTTGTAGGGTGAGCAAAGGCGCAGCGACGTGCCCACCCTCTCGCCCATCATGGTGAGGAGCGCGCAGCGCGTCTCGAACCATGAGGCGCCGCCGGTGGCCTCGCCCTTCGAGACGGTCGCTACGCGACCTCCTCAGGGTGAGGAAAAAGATTGGAATACGCAGCATGTGCAGGGTGGGCAAAGGCGCGCCTGCGACGTGCCCATCATCAAGGACTCCGCTCGCAATGGTGGCACGCTTCGCTTTGCCAGCCCCACAACTCCGGGCCCGCTCTCTCCACGTCGTCCCGGGCTTGACCTGGGACCCATAACCACAGGATGTAGTTTTGCGACGATGACTATGACCGAATCCTATCGAGACATCACGCGGCATGGCCCCGCCTTCGCGGGGACGACACGCGGAGGAGGCAGGAACGATGCGCGTTGGACCATTGGCGGCTCTCACTCTCTTTCTTTCGATCAGCGGCGCGAGCGCGGCTCCAGCTACCTCCGCTTCAGGATCGGCGGCACTGGCGCTCGCCGCCGTGGTCGCCCAATACTCGCCGATCGCCGCCGCGCCCAAGCGCACCGTCGCTTCCTTCTTCAAGGGCGACACCAATTTTCCCTATGGCGGAAAGATCTCCGTCACCGCCGATAACATCGTCTGCCGCACCAGCAATGTCGACATCACGTCGCGCTCCTGCGAGATCACCTTCAAGATCGCCAAGCGCGCGCTGAAAGGCCGCGACGCCAACGAATTGTTTGCAACCATGCTGATGGCGGGCATCCCCGCCGAAGGTGCCGCCGGATCGAACATCGCGGGCCTTTCGAAGCTGACCTGCACGATCGATCCCAAGGTGATCAAGCAAAAGGCCGGCGGCGGCGCCGACTGCACTTTCGAGCCGGGCAATCAGCCGTAGACCGTGCGGCGGTTACCGGGGTCGCTTCAGGATGGATCGAAGGCCAGTTGAATCTGGACGTTGAGGCGATCCGGAAGTTCGGCTGGGATGGATGGAAGAGGCTGCGCCCTCTTGATGGTCTCGATCGCCTCGGTATCGAGCAGTATCTGGCCGGAGCTTGTTTTCACCCAAACGCCCAGGAGGCGCCCTTTCCGGTCGATCGAGAAGAACGTTTCGACCGCGCCCTGAAGCTTATTGTGGGCCGCCGCGGGATAGCGCTGAAATCTTGCAATGTGCTTGAGCAGGCTTTGTTGAAACTTCAGCAGGGCATTATTCGGCACCACATTCGCCACGGTCGAACGACGTGAGATGCTGGGGATGCTGGGACTGGCTTCAACAGGCAGGGACGCGCGGTCGGGCGACTTGATCACAACCTCATCCCCCGCCTGATCATCCGGCTGTTCGGCTTCAGGATTCGAATGGGCGACATTCGCCGTCGTCGCCTGCGACGTTGAATCGACGGGAATCGGTGTCTCCTCGCGTTGAGGAACCAGGCGCACCTGTATTGTAGATGTCGGTCCTTGATCGACCGACGATGCGGCTGGGTGCTGTACCTTGATCCAATAGACGCCGCCGGCAAACAACAGCACCGCCAGAGCCGGGATGATGACGAGACGCGCCACTTCTGCGTTGGACCAGGCCGTCGGATCTCCTGCAGTGAGCGCGGCCTTTATCCGGTCCGTCTCCCTTGGGGGCAACGGATCATCTGAACCGTCCATCTTCATATGGCGGGCGCTTTCGCCGGGATAGGCGTGAGCTTCGCGATGCCGCGAACGCCGGCGATCGGAACGCCACGGACAGACCACCTATCGAACTGCGGTACGAACATCTCTGGAAAAGGCCAGTCCGGTCATCTGAGGCGCGCCAAGCCCCCTCAGCCAAGCATGATGGCCACCTCTCTATATAGGATTTGTGACATGCCGCTAAAACGGACTGGCGCCGGAAACCGAAACAGGCCTCCGACCGCCTGCATGGCGCGGTTCCGCGCCCTGAAACCGATATCCCCGAGGCCCGCCGTGAATCGGCGAGAGTCGCAGCGCAAACAAGCACAACCTTGGCGCGCTCGTCAGTGCACTTTGTGCCAGAGCGAAGGCAGAAAGTGTCAGGCGACGTGCGGACGTGCGGTTTGTGCCATCTCGCTCGCGCTTTCTTCGCGTCGACCGTTAACCATAGGAACACGAGCGCATGCGTTAGGACAGCCGCACTGATGGAAAGTTGCAGCGTTCCCAGATTTCAATTGCGGATATTTTATCAATTGGAGCGTCCGGTCATGATTGAACGTCGTGCCCTAGAACGTGTTCAGTTGAACCAGTTCGCATTGCTTTCGTTTAGCGGGATTTCGGGAGTTCATCCCTGCCTGGTGAGAAATCTCCACATGCGCGGTGCTGGTTTGTACTCGAATTCATTTCACTTCTTTGCCAACGACTTCCTCATGTCGTTTGACGGCTTCAAGTCGAGCACGCACTGCCACGTCGTGTGGAGGCGCGGCTACGAATGCGGCGTCGTGTTTCCTTCAGGATATCTCCATAGCGAACTCGAGATCTTATCAGCGCAGGTGTGACAGACGGCTCGTCCCAGGAAGACACGCATGCATCGCGCGGACGATGACGGCGGGGGGTCATTTGACGCTTGGATCAGATATCCAAGCCGTCGCGGCAGTCCGTCTTCGCTTTCACTTCGTTCAAGCTACGCCGGACACGCTTCGCCCTGGCCTGCTCCGCTTGGCTGCGCCACGCGTAGCCCGCCAGGGCGAAGCGTGGTGGGCGCGACAGGGATCGAACCTGTGACCCCTACCATGTCAAGGTAGTGCTCTCCCGCTGAGCTACGCGCCCGAAAAATCGGCTGGGTCGGGTTCCTATAACGGACCCCAAGCGGGCAGGCAAGGACGCTTGAAGGCGAATCTTGGCTGCCGATCAGGCCGCCAGCATCTTGTTCACTTCGCTGACCAATTCGCGCAGGTGCACGGGCTTGGCCAGCACCTTGGCGTTCTTGGGCGCCTCCGAATCGGAGTTCAGGGCGACGGCGGCGAATCCGGTGATGAACATGATCTTGATGTCGGGATCGAGTTCCGAGGCGCGGCGGGCGAGCTCGATGCCGTCCATCTCCGGCATCACGATGTCGGTCAGCAGCATCTCGAACGGCTCCTCGCGCAGCCTCTGATAGGCCGACATACCGTTATCGTGCGGGGAAACCTGGAATCCGGCGTTTTCGAGCGCCTTGACCAGGAAGCGGCGCATATCGTTGTCGTCTTCGGCGAGGAGGATTTTGGGCATGGCGTTGATTTCGTCGAATCCCGGCTTGGGAGGATCGGTCCGCACACTAAGCCCGATAGGCGGTAAATTTCGAGTGAAAGATGAGCCGGCGCGGCCGACCGGATGCTTAACTTAGTTGTGGACCGGAACGCCGCGCGAATCAATCACGTCGGGCGTTACCCGCTCTTAAGAGACATTCCAGCCCGCCTCACGATTTTTTTCGCTTGGCAGAAGGGTCGTGATTACCGACAATGCCCCCACATAAATCCTCCGTTTTTCCGGCAAAATCGTGCTGGAAGCCCCAGCGGAATCGAAGGGACGGCGCCGGACGATGAGCAGGCCTGACGGTGAATTGCCGCCTCCGTTCGAGATCGTCGAACCCGTCAATTGGCGGGCGCCGATCATCTTCAACTCGCCGCATTCGGGCTCGGTTTATCCGGCCGAATTCCTCAACGCTTCCAGGATCGATCTGACGTCGCTCAGGCGCTCGGAAGACTCCTTCATGGACGAGTTGATCGAAGGCTTGAGCGCGCGCGGCTTTCCCGTCGTGCGGGTGCATTTCCCGCGCTCCTATGTCGACGTGAACCGCGAGCCCTATGAGCTCGATCCGCGCATGTTCACGGGCCGGCTTCCAAGCTTTGCCAATACGCGCTCGATGCGGGTCGCTGGCGGGCTTGGCACGATCCCGCGCGTCGTCGGCGACGGCCAGGAGATTTATCGCGAGCGGCTCAATGTCGATGAGGCGCTGTCGCGGATCGAGGCGCTCTACAAGCCCTATCACCGGGCGCTGCGCCGGCTGATCAACAAGGCGCACCAGGCGTTCGGAACCGTTGTTGTGGTCGACTGCCACTCGATGCCGTCGATCGGGGTGTCGCGGGACGAGCCGCGCCGGCCCGACATCGTCATCGGCGACCGCTACGGCACAAGCTGCGCGCCGCTGCTCCCCGACGTGGTCGAAGACGTCATGAGCGGGCTCGGCTATTCGATCGGCCGCAACAAGCCCTATGCCGGCGGCTTCATCACCGAGCACTACGGCAACCCGGCGAGCGGGCTGCATACCGTTCAGCTCGAACTCAACCGCGCGGTCTACATGGATGAACGCCGGCGCGAGCGCGGGCCGCGCTTTGCGCAGTTGGCCGCCGATTTCGCAACCTTGGCGGAGGCGCTGGCGGAAGTCCCGCTCGGCGACCTCGGTCCGTTCCAGGCGGCAGCGGAGTAGGATCCATCGTCATTCCGGGGCGTGCGAGCGCGAACCCGTAATCCATCTCACTACCATACCTGCGGCCCGATGGATTCCGGGTTCGTCCTTCGGACGCCCCGGAATGACAGCAAAGAACCCCAAAAGAAAAAAGGGCCGCTTGAATGAACAAGCGGCCCAAGTCTAGGGAGGAAACGCCCAAGGAGGGCAGCGATAGCGCGAGGCGCTACCGCACCGCAACAATATGCGGCCGCGCCGCACAAAACGCAAGCGGTTTTAGATTCATTTCCCATGCATTATCCGCAGGGCTTGCAGACCCGTAACACAGGGCTAAAGTCGATTTTTGTCGTTTTCTTTCAATATCTTCATCAAGAAATGAACGTTTAATGCTGCTCTTCAATCGCAGCCTCCCGATTTCGTGACTGCACCTAGTACCAAAACTCATAGCGGGATGCGGCGCCCCTCTCGCGTTCAAAAATGCTGGCGACAAACCTCCTCAATGTCGGTGCGGATTATCCCGGATTGAGCTAGGCAGTAGCACTGAGTTGCCAGTTCGCTTCTCGCTTTAAGGAACAGCCGTGCCGGTCATTGATTTCACTGCCTTCATCGGCCGCCTTGCGACCGCCGCCGGCGAAACCATCCTGCCGTTCTTCCGCACCTCGCTCTCAGTCGACAATAAAAGCGCTAGCGATTTCGATCCGGTGACCGAAGCCGACCGCGCAGCAGAAGCGGTGATGCGGCGGTTGATCAAGGCCAATTTCCCCCAGCACGGCATCGTTGGCGAGGAATTCGGCAATGAGCGCGAGGACGCCGAATATGTCTGGGTGCTCGATCCGATCGACGGCACCAAGTCGTTCATCGGCGGCTTCCCGATCTGGGGCACGCTGATCGCACTGCTGCACAAGGGCACGCCGGTGTTCGGGATGATGCATCAGCCCTACATCGGCGAGCGGTTCTCCGGCGACAATGGTTCAGCCCATTACTCCGGCCCGTCCGGCGAACGGCGGCTTTCGGTCAGGCGCTGCGCGTCGCTGAAGGAGGCGACGGCCTACACCACGAGTCCGCTGTTGATGAACGCCACCGACCGGGCATGCTTTGGACGGATCGAGAGCGCCGCCAGGCTCACGCGCTATGGCGGCGACTGCTACTCCTACTGCATGCTGGCTGCCGGCCATCTCGATCTCGTGGTCGAGACAGAGCTCAAGCCGTATGACATCGCAGGCCTGATTCCGATCGTCACCGGCGCCGGCGGCATCGTCACCACCTGGGAAGGCAAGCCAGCGCAAAGCGGCGGCCGCATCATCGCCGCGGGCGACCCGCGGGTGCACGAGGCGGCGATGAAGCTGCTCAACGGTTGAGCAAGCCCCCCGTCACGATGCGGCCTTGCGCAGATAGTCGACAAGCAGCTTCGCCGGGCGCGGCAATGCCTTGAAGCTGCGCGCGCAGATCGTGAGTTTGCGGTCGGCCCAGGAGTCGCGCAGCCGGATCGACGTGATCGGCATCGACCGGGCGCAGCGCCGGGCGGCCGTCTCCGGGATCACGGCGATGCCGACATCGGCCGCGACCATCTGGCAGATCGCGTCGAAATCGCGCAGGCGCGCCCGGAACCGCAGACGGGCCCCTAACCGGGCCGCATGCTTGGCGATGTGGGCCTGCAGCGCGGTCGAGGCGGTCAGCCCGACGAAGTCATAGCCGGTCACGTCCTGGAAATCGATCTGGCGGCGGCCTGCGAGATCGCTGCGGCGCGAGGCCACCAGCGTCAGGCGATCCTCGCTGAACAGGAAGCGCTCGACGCTTTCGGGCAACGCATGCTCGGCGGCGAAGCCGAGATCCGCAGCACCGGTCGCGATCGCAGCCGCGATGTCGGCGCTCTCGCGCTCCTCGACGTCGACATTGATGTCGGGATGCTCGCGCAGGAAGGCGGCGAGCGCCCGCGGCAGATGTTCCGACAGGCCCGACGTGTTGGCGAGCAGCAGCACGCTCGCCCTGACGCCGCTGGCATAGGCGGCAAGGTCGCCGCGCAGCGCTTCGACATTGTGGATCACGATCCGCGCATGATCGAGCAGGCTTTCGCCGGCGGCGGTCAACTCGACACCGCGGCGGCCGCGCTTGAGCAGCGAGACGCCAAGCGCAGCCTCGAGCCCCTTGATCCGTTCGCTCGCGGACGCAAGTGCCAGATGAACGCGGGAAGCGCCATTGGTGATGCTGCGCGTCTCCGCCACCGCAATGAAGAGCTGCAGATCAACCAGGTCGAAACGCATACCGGGCTCTCCGCCTATCTTCGGCAAAGCCGAAGGCATTCTCCGTAATCTCCAGATTGTGCCGCTTGCGTCGATCGGTCAATGTGCCCCCATGTTCGACTCGATGCTGATTCTGATCGCCTTCGCCTTCCTGCTCGCCGGTTTCGTCAAGGGAACGCTGGGGCTTGGCCTGCCTACGGTTTCCATGGGACTGTTGGCCGTGACGATGCCGCCCGCGCAGGCGATCTCGATCGTGATCGTGCCGGCGATCGTCACCAACATTTGGCAGACCTTCGTCGGCCCTTATCTGCGCGACATCCTCAAGCGGCTATGGCCGCTGATGCTCGGCACCGTGGTCGGCATCTGGCTGAATAGCGGGCTGCTGACCGGGCCTTATGCGCCCTATGGCACCGTCGTTCTTGGTCTCCTGCTCATCATCTATGCGGTCGTGGGCCTCAGCCGCTTCAGCTTCAAGGTCGCCCGCCGCGACGAGAAATGGATCGGCGGCATCGTCGGCGTCGTGACCGGGGTGATCTCGGCGGCGACAGGCGTGCAGGTGATTCCGTCGATGCCATTCATGCAGGCGATCGGCATGGAGAAGGACGAGCTGGTGCAGGCGCTCGGCCTGTTCTTCACCACCGCAACCGTCGCCCTCGCCTTCAATCTCACCGCCGCCGGCGTATTGACCGCCGCGACCGCGCTGCCCGGGGCGGTGGCGATGGTGGCGTCCTTCGTTGGCATGTTCGTCGGGCAGGCGGTGCGGTCACGGCTGCAGCCGGAGGCGTTCCGCCGCTGGTTCCTGATCGCGATGATCCTGCTCGGGTTCTACCTCGCAGCCAGCGCGCTCGTGAAGATCCACGGCTAAGCCTCGAGGATTTCTCTAGCGCGCCTCCAGCATCGCCACCCGGAAGCCGAGATAGACGAACAGCCCGCCGAGCGTGCGGTTGATCCAGGCGATCACGCCGCTGGAGCGGCGGATCCGCATCGCCGCCCGCGCCGCAAAGGCCGCCACGCCGAAACACCACAGCGTGCCGTTGAAGACGAAGATCGCGCCGAGCAGCAGGAAGGCCGCGGTCTTGTGTGGCGAATCAGCCGCCACGAACTGCGGCAGGAAGGCGAGGAAGAACAGCGCCACCTTCGGATTGAGCGCATTGGTGAGCGCGCCCTGCCAGAACACCCGTCGCAGCGTCGGCGCCTCACCCTGAAGGGTGACATCCGCGATCACGCGCTGGCGTGACAACAGCATCTGAACGCCCGTGAACAGGAGATAGGCTGCGCCGACCCATTTGAGGGCGGTAAAGGCCAGTGAGGACGTCATCAGCAGCGCCGAAAGCCCGATCGCCGCGCCGAAGACATGAAAAAGGCAGCCACAGCTTATGCCGAGCGCGGCCGCCGCTCCGCCACGCCATCCGAGTTGCATGCTCCTGCCGATGATATAGGCGGTGTCCGGCCCCGGCGTCACGTTAAGCAGCAGCCCCGACAAGATGAAAAGCCATAGTTCGTGAATTCCGAGCATCGTCATCATCTCTCACGCGGACGTTGGCCAACGAACAAGGACAGCAGCTCCACATTATTCCACGACATAAAAATCATGCAGCTAACATTTCCGGCGCCGTCCGCTGCCAATTCCGGAACGTTTGCATTACTATGATCTCAGGATCGGGCTTCCGCCATGTACATCTTGTTTTATAAGGGTTGGAACGGTCGGCCGCGCACGCGGCGGTCACTGGCCGATTCCGGAGCATAGATACGGTTATGGAGAGACGGCTAGCTGCCATAGTCTGCGCCGATGTCGCCGGCTACTCGCGGATGATGGGCGCCGACGAGGCGGGCACGCATGCCGCCTTCAAAGCCCATCGGACCGCGATCCATCCGATCATCCTCAATCATGGCGGCCGTATTCTGAAGAACACCGGCGACGGCTTCCTGCTCGAATTTCCGAGCATCGTCGGAGCGCTGGAGGCCGCCATCGAGATGCAGATGCTGATGGCGGAGCGCAATAACCAGCTTCCCGCCGACCGTGTCATGCAGTTCCGGATGGGCATTCACATGGGCGATGTGATGGCCGACGAGGACGAATTGTTCGGCGATGACGTCAACATCGCCGTCCGGCTCGAGACGGTCTCCCCGCCGGGCGGCTTGGCCGCTTCGGCCAAGGCCTATCACGAAGCCGGCAGGCACCTCAAAGCCACCTTGGTCAACACCGGCAGTCATCGTTTCAAGAATATCGCGGATCCCGTGGAGGTCTTCACCTGGGAGCCGAGCGGCCCGGAGGCGCCTGGGCGCCAGGTGCGGGATTCGTCGGGCCTGCCAGGGCAGTCGCGGACCGCGATCGTCGGCGTGCTTCCCTTCGCCAATTTGAGCGACTCCAGCGACGAGTATTTTTCCGACGGATTGACCGAAGACCTGATCCACGCGCTTTCGCTGCAGTCCTTCTATCGGGTGCTGAGCCGCAACTCGACATTCTCCTTCAAGGGCAAGAATGTGAGCACCCGCCTGATCGCCCGCGAGATCGACGCGACCTACCTGATCCAGGGCTCGGTGCGGCGCGCAGGGAGCAAGATCCGGGTGACAGCCGAGCTGATCGCGCCCGAGAACGGCGAGCAACTGTGGACCGGCCGCTATGACCGCGACATGGGCGATCTGTTCGCGATGCAGGACGAGATCACGACCAGCCTCTCTGCGGCGATCGCCACCGAAATATTCCGCGCCGAGGCTTCCGCGCCTGCCCGCCTTTCCAACGATGTCACCGCGTGGGATCGATTCCTGAAGGGCCTTTCCTACTACTACCGGCACACCAGGGAAGATTACGAGGCCTCCATTGCGCTGTTCAAGGAGGCGATCGCGCTCGATCCGACGCTTTCGATCGCGCATGCCTATCTCGCCACGATCCAGGTGCAGAGCATCCAGTTTGGCTGGCTCAAGCGCACGCGCGAATTGTGGACCTCGATCGTAAGCCTCGCGGAGGCCAGCGTTCGGCTTGACCCGCGCTCGTCCTTCGCCTTTCAGATCCTGTCCTATGTGCGTTCGGTGGAGGGACACTACGAGGCGGCTCTGGATGCGGCGAACCGCGCCGTGGCGCTCAACCCATACGACATGGGCGCGCGCGGCGTGCTTGGATATGTTCACCTCGTGAGCGGTGAGCACCGCCAGGCCATCGAGCTGTTTTCGATGGGGGCGCAGCGCGGCAACAGCGACCCACGTTACCAATGGGCGGCCTTGAATGCGTTCAGCCACTACCTCCTGGGACAATACGACGCGACCCTGTCCTGGGCACGCGAGCAGCTCTACATCAATCCGAACCATATGCCGGCGCTGGCGATCCGTGCCGCCGCGCTGGCTCAGCTGGGGCGGACCAAGGAGGCGGCGGACGCGACCGGCGTTCTGATGTCCAACTATCCGACTTTCACCGTCGATCGACATTTGAAGAACTTCCATTGGAAGCAGCCGGCCGATATCCAACACTATCGTGAGGGGCTCCTGAAAGCCGGCGTACCGCTCGCCCGGCTGACCCTTGTCGAAACCCGGAAGTTTGCCGCCGAGTCGTGAATGAGCGCGCAGCCGAGCGCAGCGCCGTCCGGTCGTTCACCCACTTTGAGGGATTCAGCCAAACCTCGCCACACGCTGTAGTCGTGTAACACCCCGCCACCGCGCTTCGGTGGTTTGACCGCGCCGAAATGGCCGTCGCAGTTGTTCGACGATCAGGCCTGGAAGCTCAAGCCCGACCGCGTCGCCAAGGGCCGGGAGTTGTATGCCGAGATCTGCGTCGAATGCCATCTCGGTCCGGTCGATGACCCCGTGTTCGACGCCCAATTTCCGGACAAGAGCTTCTGGTCGTCGCCGCGCTGGGACCGTACCGGCGAGAGCCCGGTGCTCGATCCCGTCCAGACGACGGCGGATGACATGGGAACAGACCCGGCGCAGGCCAGGATACTGACCACGCGAACCGTTCAGGTCCCTGGCTTCCTCGGCATCGATCCAGCGCGCGACCTCACGAAGTGGTGGGAATGTCCTGACCTTCAGCCGACCTCCTCGACGGAAATGTCCTACGCCCTCGGCTTGATGGCGACGGTGGACCTCGTCAGCCGGAAATGGATGGACGATCAGCACATCCCGTCGGCGCAGCAGAAGAAGCTCTGGGGCGAACGAAAGAACTGCCCCAACCCTTCGCCGGCGCCGCGTTATCGCGCGCGGCCGCTGAACGGCATCTGGGCCACGGCGCCCTATTTGCACAACGGCTCCGTCGCCTCGCTCGAATGGCTGCTCCGACCCGCCGCCGAGCGTCCAAAAAAGTTCTGCATGGGCGCGCGTGATTTCGACCCGGAGCGTGTCGGCTTGGACGTGAAGAGCGACGAGACGTCGTGCAGGAATAGCCAGACGCTGTTCTCGGCGACTGATCGCGACGGAAAAGAGATCCACGGCAACAGCGTGAGCGGCCACTCGTTCGAGGGAGCCGCACCGTATCCGAAGGGCATCGTCGGCCGCGCGCTCGACAAGAATGAGCGCCAAGCCCTGATCGAATATCTGAAGACCTTGTAGCCGATCGAGGAAATATTCTACCCGAACAGCGGCGTGCCCGGCACGAAGGCATCGAACGCCGCCCAGAACTGCGCGCGGTAGCGGTCCTGCTCCTGCAGGATCTCGTGCTTCGAGCCGGCGATCACGAGATGCGAGCCGGCGCGCAAGTGATAGGCGAACTCCTCGATCGCAGGCGTCGAGACCACGGTGTCGTTGCTCGCCGCCAGCATCAGGATCGGCTGGCGGATCTGCGAGGGATAGTAGTATTCGCGGAACGTACGCATCGCCTTGAAGGCAGTGTCGGCCCAGGCGACCGTTGGCGCACCGAGGCCGAGCGTAGGATCTTCTTCCAGGATCGCCGCGTTGCGCGCAAAGCGGACGGGATCGCTGGTAAGCGGATTGTTGATGAAGGGCGAAAGCCCGACCAGATCGTCGCTGCCGCCCGGAACGTAGCGTCCGCCCTGGCCGGCAAGCCGCATGATCCGCAGCAGCGCGGATGGGATAAATGAGGTGCGGCGTCCCGGCAGGTCGATCATCGGTGCCGACAGCACCATGCGATCGAACCAGCGTTTGCCGGCATGCGCGATGCGCAGCATCACGGCCCCGCCCATCGAATGCGCCAGCGCGAAATAGGGCGGCGGACAATCCGGCAGCACCACCTGCTGTATGAAGGTTTCGACGTCGATCTCGTAATCGGCAAAGCTGCGCACATAGCCTTTGCGTGGATCGCGCAACTGCCGCGAGGAATGGCCCTGCCCGCGCCAATCGATCATCGCCACCGCAAAGCCGCGGTCGCGCAGATCGCGCACGGTCTCGAAATATTTCTCGATCATCTCGCTGCGGCCGGTGAACACGCAGACTGTCCCCTTGCGGCCCGGCGGCGGCGCCCATCGCGCAAAGCGCAATTCAGCGCCATCAGGCGTCTTGATGGTGCCGCTGACGACGTCTTCCGGAACCGGATTGGCTGGAATGGAGACGAGCGTCATGAAGGGGAACCGCTAGGTGAGAGACGGCGGGAATCAAGGGCGTGAGCGCCAAAAAGCGACGATATTTCCGCCTCTTGAACGCCTGATGGCCCCACCCATATCATCTTCGTGCAGGCCGCTACCAGTGTTTCGGAACCGGAACATCAGGCTGCACACAGACTAAAGCCCGGCCCGATGGCGGGCGGGCAATCGAATCAGTCGCTCATTGGAGGACTATCATGCGTACCTACGATCTGACCCCGTTCTATCGTTCCACCGTCGGCTTCGACCGCTTTTTCAACCTGCTCGATCAGGCGACTTCGGACGGCAGCCCCGGCTATCCCCCCTACAACATCGAGCGCACCGGCGAGAACGCCTACCGCATCAGCGTTGCGGTTTCCGGCTTCTCCGAGGCTGAGCTTTCCATCGTCGCGAAGGAAAACACGCTGACGATCAAGGGCGAGAAGACCGCCAACGAGAATGGCAAGGACAATACCAACGTTCTCTATCGCGGCATCGCCTCTCGGGCCTTTGAGCGCGCGTTCCAGCTCGCCGACTTCGTACAGGTGAAGAGCGCTTCGCTTGAGAACGGCCTGCTCCACGTCGACCTCATTCGCGAGATTCCCGAGGCCAAGAAACCGCGCAGCATTCCGATCACGACCGGCTCCGCCGCGCCGCAGGTCGCCGACGGCTCCAAGGCCGCCGCCTAATCGCGGCAGCAGCTTCGGCAGATATTGGCCGAACGCAAAACGCCCCGGGAAACCGGGGCGTTTTTGTTTCCCCTCCGTCATTCCGGGATGCGCCGTCAGGCGCAGGCCCGGAATCCATTTGGCCACGGGTGTCGGCGGCGAAATGGATTCCGGGTTCGACGCTCACGCATCGCCCCGGAATGACAGGAACGTTTGCTACTCCAAGCCCTGCACCTGCGGCATTTCCTGGGTCGGCAGAATGGTCGGCGCGGCGGGAGCAGCCGGCTTGACCTGGCCGACGGTCGGGGCGGCAGCCGGCGGAATGGCCTGCTGGGTCTCCGCGGGCTTCTGCTGCACGGCGGCTGATTGCTGGGCCGGTTCCGGCGCGCGCTTCGCGGCTAGCGGGTTCGGCCTGGGCTTCGGCACGGTCCGGCTCGCCACATGCGGAATCGGGGCCGGCGGCCGCGGCACGCTGCTGCGAACAGGGGTTGCCGGCGGCAACGGTCCGGCAGCGCCATAGGCGCCGCTCAGATCGCCTCGGTAATCGTCATCCATCCCGTCATCCGGAATGAAGCGGACGATACGCCCGCTGCGCGCGTCAATCACCAGCCTGCCGTCGCTGCCGCCGGGCTCGATGACCGCGATCGTGTAGACCAGCCCGTGCTGCCGCGGGATGCCGAGCGGCAGGAACCCGTTTTCGCGCAGCACGGCGTAGACTTCGATCGGCGGCAGCAGCCCGGGTTCGTAGGCTGGCCCATAGCGCGGCGCCGGCACCTCCGGCGGCATCGCCGCATAGGGGCCGTCGAAGTCGGACACGGTCACGACCAGCGGATTTTCGACGTGATTGGGCGCCAGCAACTGCGCATTGGCGGTCGGGGCCGCCAGAACGAGGCCCGCAGACAAGACCCATCCCGTAAACAGCTTCATCACCGGTAGCTCCTGTAAGACGCTGGGCATGGAGCATTTTTGCCCTCTGGCGCCCGCGGGAAACTTCAGCGGCAATTCCGGCGGTCCTTGGGCCGGATCACGGCGCGTTTGCTTCAAATCCGGGGCGGCCCTCCCGTCGCGCACCGCGCAAAACTACATGCGGACGAGGACTCTCATGCGCTTGTGTGATAGAAAAAAATTTGGCAAGGTCGGAGTTAGGACAGTATAGCTGTCTTAATCGCGGAGCAATTCCCGGCATAGGGATTGCAACGGAAACTCGGCCCTTCGGGCTCCGAGAATGCTGCGGGCAAGGCCGTTCCTCAGGGACGTTGAACGCTCCTCGCCTGATTTAAGACATTGCGGCTCGCGGAGGACGAGCGGTGGCCCCGGTGGGTGCCGCAACGCCCAAGGTGCGCCAACGACCGTGAGGCCCTTTAGCCTTATTTGAGAGGAAACATGAGCGGGTCGGAATTCGAGCGCGAAACCATCGTGACAGAGACGTTGTCGGCGGCCGCAGCCTCGAAAGCGGACGAACCGGCGCGCGAACACGATTGGCGTCCCAAAGCCGAAGGCATGTACGACCCGAGCCTGGAGAAGGATGCCTGCGGCGTCGGCTTCATCGCCAACATCAAGGGCAAGCCCTCGCACCAGATCGTCTCCGACGCCCTCAACATCCTGTGCAACCTTGAGCATCGTGGCGCCGTCGGCGCCGATCCGCGCGCCGGCGACGGAGCCGGCATCCTGGTGCAGATCCCGCACGCCTTCTTCGCGCGCAAGGCAGCCGAGCTTGGCTTCAAGCTGCCGCAGCCGGGCGACTATGCAATCGGCGCGCTGTTCCTGCCGCGCGACGCCGCCTGGCGCAACGTCATCAAGAGCATCATCGCCGACGAGATCAAGAACGAGGGCTTCAAGCTGCTCGGCTGGCGCGACGTGCCGACCGACAACTCCTCCCTCGGCGTCACCGTGAAGCCGACCGAGCCCTATCACCTGCAGGTATTCATCGGCCGCAACGGCGTCGGCAAGACCGAGGACGAGTTCGAGCGCCGGCTCTACATCCTGCGCAAGTCGATCTCGCAGGCGATCTATCAGCGCCGCGATCGCGGCATGGCCGGCTACTACCCGGTCTCGTTCTCGTGCCGCACGGTAATCTACAAGGGCATGTTCCTGGCCGATCAGCTCGGCAAGTATTATCCGGACCTGCACGAGGACGATTTCGCGAGCGCGCTGGCGCTGGTGCACCAGCGCTTCTCGACCAACACCTTCCCGGCCTGGTCGCTGGCGCATCCCTATCGCATGATCGCCCATAACGGCGAGATCAACACGCTGCGCGGCAACGTCAACTGGATGGCGGCGCGGCAAGCTTCCGTGCATTCGGAGCTCTACGGCAAGGACATCAGCCGGCTCTGGCCGATTTCCTATGAAGGCCAGAGCGACACCGCCTGCTTCGACAACGCGCTCGAATTCCTGGTGCAGGGCGGCTACTCGCTGCCGCACGCGGTGATGATGATGATTCCGGAAGCGTGGGCCGGCAATCCCTTGATGGATGAAGAGCGCCGCGCCTTCTACGAATATCACGCCGCGATGATGGAGCCGTGGGACGGCCCGGCCGCGATCGCCTTCACCGACGGCCGCAAGATCGGCGCGACCTTGGATCGTAACGGGCTCCGCCCGGCGCGCTATCTGGTCACAAAAGACGACCGCATCGTGATGGCGTCCGAAATGGGCGTGCTGAAGATCCCGGAGGACCAGATCGTCACCAAGTGGCGGCTACAGCCGGGCAAGATGCTGCTCGTCGATCTCGAGCAGGGCCGGCTCATTCCCGACGATGAGATCAAGGCCGATCTGGCCAAAAGCCATCCCTATCGCGACTGGCTGGCCCGCACCCAGATGCAGCTCGAAGAACTGCCGGATGCGCCGACCAAGAGCGTGCGTTCGAACCTGCCGCTGCTCGACCGCCAACAGGCATTCGGCTATTCGCAGGAAGACATCAACATCCTGATGACGCCGATGGCGGCAACCGGCGAAGAAGCCGCGGGCTCGATGGGCAACGACACGCCGATCTCGGCTCTGTCCGACAAGCCGAAGCCGCTGTTCACCTATTTCAAGCAGAACTTCGCGCAGGTGACGAACCCGCCGATTGACCCGATCCGCGAGGAGCTCGTGATGAGCCTCGTCTCGATCATCGGGCCGCGGCCGAACCTGTTCGACCTGCAGGGGCTCGCCTCCACCAAGCGCCTCGAAGTGCGCCAGCCGATCCTGACCGACGCGGATCTGGAGAAGATCCGCTCGATCTCCGATGTTGCCGAGACCCATTTCAAGTCGCGCACGCTGGACACCACCTTCCACGCCGGCTTCGGCGCGGCCGGCATGGAGCAGGTGGTGGATGAGCTCTGCGCGCGCGCCGAGGGCGCGGTGCGCGAAGGCATCAACATCATCATCCTGTCCGACCGCATGACGGGCACCGACCGCATCCCGATCCCCGCGCTGCTCGCCTGCGCCGCCGTGCATCATCATTTGATCCGCACCGGCTTGCGTACGTCGGTCGGCCTCGTGGTCGAATCCGGAGAGCCGCGCGAAGTGCACCATTTCGCCTGCCTCGCCGGCTACGGCGCGGAGGCGATCAATCCCTATCTCGCATTCGAGACCATCATCGCGATGAAGGACCGCCTGCCGGGTGGGCTCGACGACAAGGAGATCGTCAAGCGCTACATCAAGTCGATCGGCAAGGGCTTGCTCAAGGTGATGTCCAAGATGGGCATCTCGACCTACCAGTCCTATTGCGGCGCGCAGATCTTCGACGCCGTCGGGCTGAAGGCCGATTTCGTCGGCAAGTATTTTGCCGGCACCCACACCCGCATCGAAGGCGTGGGGCTGGGTGAGATCGCCGAGGAAACCGCGCGTCGGCATGCCGATGCGTTCGGCGACGCCCAGGTCTACAAGACCGCGCTCGATGTCGGCGGCGAGTACGCTTACCGCACCCGCGGCGAGGATCACGCCTGGACCGCCGAGTCGGTCTCCGCGCTGCAGCACGCCGTGCGCGGCAACTCGCTCGAGCGTTATCGCGCATTTGCCAAGATCCTGAACGAGCAGCAGGAGCGGCTGCTGACGTTGCGCGGCCTGTTCCGGATCAAGACCGCGGCAGAAGAAAAGCGCAAGCCGGTGAAGCTCGAGGAGGTCGAACCGGCCAAGGAGATCGTCAAGCGCTTCTCCACGGGCGCGATGTCGTTCGGTTCGATCTCGCGCGAGGCGCACACCACGCTCGCGATCGCGATGAACCGGATCGGCGGCAAGTCCAACACCGGCGAAGGCGGCGAGGAATCCGATCGCTTCAAGCCGCTGCCGAACGGCGATTCCATGCGCTCGGCGATCAAGCAGGTCGCCTCGGGCCGCTTCGGCGTGACGACGGAATATCTCGTCAATTCCGACATGATGCAGATCAAGATGGCGCAGGGCGCCAAGCCCGGCGAAGGCGGCCAATTGCCCGGCCACAAGGTCGACGCGACGATCGCCCGCGTCCGCCATTCGACGCCCGGCGTCGGCCTGATCTCGCCGCCGCCGCACCACGACATCTATTCGATCGAGGATCTGGCGCAGCTCATCTACGACCTGAAGAACATCAATCCGGACGGCGACGTGTCGGTCAAGCTCGTCTCCGAGATCGGCGTCGGCACGGTTGCCGCCGGTGTCGCCAAGGCGCGCGCCGACCATGTGACGATCGCGGGCTTCGAGGGCGGCACCGGTGCCTCGCCCCTCACCTCGATCAAGCATGCCGGCAGCCCGTGGGAGATCGGGCTCGCCGAAACTCACCAGACGCTGGTGCGCGAGCGGCTGCGCAGCCGCATCTCGGTGCAGGTCGACGGCGGCTTCCGCACCGGGCGTGATGTCGTGATCGGCGCGCTGCTCGGGGCCGACGAGTTCGGCTTCGCCACGGCGCCCTTGATCGCGGCCGGCTGCATCATGATGCGCAAGTGCCATCTCAACACCTGCCCGGTCGGCGTCGCGACCCAGGACCCGGTCCTGCGCAAGCGATTCACCGGCCAGCCCGAGCACGTGATCAACTACTTCTTCTTCGTCGCCGAGGAAGTGCGCGAGATCATGGCGACGCTCGGCTACCGGACGTTCGACGAGATGGTCGGCCAGACCCAGATGCTCGACCAGACCTCGCTGGTCGCGCATTGGAAAGCCAAGGGCCTCGATTTCTCGCGGCTGTTCGTGCGGCAGAAGGAGGAGAAGGGCCAGAAGATCTACCATTCGGAGGCCCAGAACCATCATCTTGAAGCCGTGCTCGACCGTCGCCTGATCGAGAAGGCCCGCGCCGCGCTCGACCGTGGCGCGCCGGTCAGAATCGAAGAGGAGATCAACAACACCGACCGCTCTGCCGGCGCGATGCTGTCGGGCCAGGTGGCGAAGATCTACGGCCATGAAGGCCTGCCGCTCGATACCATCCATGTCAGCCTCAAGGGCACCGCGGGCCAGGCATTCGGCGCGTGGCTTGCCAAGGGCGTCACCTTCGAGCTCGAAGGTGAAGGCAACGACTATGTCGGCAAGGGCCTTTCTGGTGGACGCCTCATCGTCA
Source organism: Bradyrhizobium sp. LeoB3 (assembly GCF_055456055.1). Lineage (NCBI taxonomy): Bacteria > Pseudomonadati > Pseudomonadota > Alphaproteobacteria > Hyphomicrobiales > Nitrobacteraceae > Bradyrhizobium > Bradyrhizobium sp. LeoB3. The sequence continues at coordinate 5,813 of NZ_JBVBEF010000047.1, read as the reverse complement.
AGCCGCCGAAGAATTCCGGCATCGTGCCGGAGGAGTCGATCATCGTCGGCAACACCGTGATGTACGGCGCGATCGAGGGCGAATGCTACTTCCGCGGCATCGCCGGCGAACGCTTCGCCGTGCGCAATTCCGGCGCGGTCGCGGTCGTCGAGGGCGCCGGCGATCATTGCTGCGAATACATGACCGGCGGCATCGTCGTCGTGCTCGGCAAGACCGGCCGGAACTTCGCAGCCGGCATGTCCGGCGGCATCGCCTATGTCCTGGACGAAGCCGGCGACTTCCCGAAACTGTGCAACCTCTCGATGGTCGAGCTGGAACCGGTGCTGTCGGAAGAGATGATCAACGCCGCCACCTATCACCATGCCGGCGATCTCGAGGCGCATGGCCGGGTCGACGTGTTCCAGAACCTGCTTGATTCCGATGTCGAACGGCTCCATGTGCTGGTCACGCGGCACGCCAAGCTGACCGGCTCGAAGAAAGCCGCCGAGATCCTGGCGGACTGGAAGGCGTGGCTGCCGAAATTCCGCAAGGTGATGCCGGTCGAGTACCGTCGCGCACTGAAGGAAATGAAGGCGAACGCCGACGCCGAGCCGAAGATCGCGATCGGAGCGTAGTCACAAGACCCTCATGGTGAGGAGGCGCGAAGCGCCGTCTCGAACATGAGGCCAGGATACCGGCCTTCATCCTTCGAGACGCGGCGCGAGCGCCGGTCTTCAGGATGAGGGTCTAACGGGGCGCGTGACGCGAGCCCGGATGACGAAACAAGACGAACCAGGTGCAGGGGCCTCAGACTTAATGGGAAAGATCACAGGTTTCCTCGAGATCGAGCGGCACGACCGCAAGTACACGCCGGTCACCGAGCGGCTGAAGCATTTCCACGAGTTCGTCATTCCGCTCAGCGAGAAGGACCTCCGCGATCAGGCCGCGCGCTGCATGAACTGCGGCATTCCCTACTGCCACGGCACCGGCTCGGTCGCGCCGGGCACACCCGGCTGCCCGGTCAACAACCAGATCCCCGACTGGAACGACCTCGTCTATCAGGGCAAGTGGGAAGAAGCCTCGCGCAACCTGCATTCGACCAACAACTTCCCCGAATTCACCGGCCGCATCTGTCCGGCGCCGTGCGAGGCGTCCTGCACGCTCAACATCGACGACAACCCGGTCACCATCAAGACCATCGAATGCGCGATCGTCGACCGCGCCTGGGACAATGGCTGGCTGAAGCCGGAAGTCCCGGCCGAGAAGACGGGCAAGAAGGTCGCGGTGATCGGCGCGGGGCCGGCGGGCATGGCCTGCGCGCAGCAGCTCGCGCGCGCCGGGCACGACGTGCATGTCTATGAGAAGTATGCCAAGGCCGGCGGCCTCCTTCGCTACGGCATTCCCGACTTCAAGATGGAGAAGGGCATCATCGATCGCCGCGTCACGCAAATGGAGGCCGAAGGCGTCACCTTCCATTACGGCGCCCAAGTCGGAGGCGATGCACCCGGGGCGATCGATCCGAGCGATCTGAGCCAGTACGACGCGATCGCGCTGACCGGCGGCGCGGAAGCCCCGCGCGACCTCCCCATCCCCGGCCGCGATCTCGACGGCATCCATTTCGCGATGGACTTCCTGCCGCAGCAGAACCGCCGCGTCTCCGGCGAGCCGCTCAACGGCGTGACCGACATCCTGGCCAAGGACAAGCATGTGGTGGTGATCGGCGGCGGCGACACCGGCTCCGACTGCATCGGCACCTCGCTGCGCCAGGGCGCCAAGTCCGTGACCCAGCTCGAGATCATGGCGGCGCCGCCGGAGCGCGAGAACAAGGGCGTGACCTGGCCGAACTGGCCGTTGAAGATGCGGATCTCGTCGAGCCAGGCCGAAGGCGCGATCCGGGAATACGCCGTGCTGACCCAGAAGTTCGAGGGCACCGGCGGCAAGGTGAAGAAGCTGCACTGCATCAAGGTCGACGACAAGTTCAAGCCCCTGCCCGGCACCGAGTTCGAGCTCGACGCCGAGCTCGTGCTGCTGGCGATGGGCTTCGTGCATCCGGTGCACGACGGCTTGTTGAAGCAGCTCGCGGTCGACCTCGACCAGCGCGGCAACGTCCGCGCCAACACGAGCGACTACCAGACCTCATTGCCCAACGTCTTCTCCGCCGGCGACATGCGCCGCGGCCAGTCGCTGGTGGTCTGGGCCATCCGCGAAGGCCGCCTCTGCGCCCGCGCGATCGACACGTTCCTGATGGGCAAGACGGATCTGCCGCGGTAGTGCGCCGCGGCGGCACCACTCTCAACTGTCGTCACCCGCGAAGGCAGGTGACCCAGTATTCCATCAGCGTCGGAGCATAAGCCGAGAAGCTTCCGCGTACTGGATGCCCCGCCTGCGCGGGGCATGACGGAGAGTGAGGCAGCCGCTTTCTCCCTCAATTCTGCACCCTGACCCCGAGCAGCATGACCGTCGACTGCGAGCTCGATCCCGGCGAGCTCGAGTCCAATATGTCGTGGCGGACGGTGCCCTTGATCCAGAGGCTGCGGGTCATCTTGTAGATAAGATCGCCTGACAGCGAGTAGATCTTGTCCAGGCGGTTGTCGCCCTGGTAGTCGAGCGTGCCGTAGGTGAACCTGCCGATCGCGGTCAGCCAGCGGCGGAAGTCGTGATCGACCTCGACGGTGTAGGTGCGCGCCAGCACGCCTGATGTGCCGGGCAGCGTGGTCTCGGCGAGCTGGGTGTCGGAATAGAATTTGGCCGTCGTCAGCGGCGTCGCGGTCCAGGTCAGCGATGCCGTGGTGAGCAGGCCATCCAGCCGGTTCAGCCGCGGATCCTGATAGTTGCGGGCGGCGTAGCCGATCGAGACTTCGCCGAACAACAGCCGCGAGAACTCGAAGGACGAGCCGGCCTTCGCATAGCCGCCCACGGAATCCCGCGCGAAGCCCGAGCGGTCGAGCCGCAGATCATGGACGCGGCTGTCGCCCTGGATTTCCACGAACGGCTTGACCGCAGGGTTCACTTCGTAGCTGACGCGCGCGACGCCGCCGTACTGGCTGAAGTTGCGGTCATCGTTCGAGTCCAACGAGCCGTCGGTGAGCCTGGACCATTGGTAATCGGTGCGGTCGACGGTGGCTCCTGCGGAGACCTGCAGGCGATTGAAATTCTGGTCGACGCCGAAGGTGCCGCCGACCGTGGTGTAGATCGGGTACCTGGCGAGACCCGCCGGCACGTTCGGACTGCCGGGGATGTCGGTGGAGACGAGCAGCCGCGCCTGCCCCATCAGCCTTGTGTCACGGGTGACGTCGAGCCGCCCGTCGATATGGCCGATGAAGTTGGGGCGATCGATATCGAGCGGCGCGGAGAGCGCTGTGCCATCGGCGTTCGGCGTCAGGTTTTGGGTGTAGCCGGTGAAGGAGCCGCGCAGGTCCGCGACCAGCGCGTGGCGCTCCCAGTTGGACACCGCCAGGAATTCCGGGGCGATCACGTAGGTCGGCGAGCCCTGCGGCACCGACAGCCGGCCGGGATTGGTTTCATAGCCGGCGCTGAGTTCGACCGCGGACTTGATCAGGAAGCTGCCGGCATAATCGCCGACCGCGCCGAATGGATCATCGTCGACCTTAAGCCGCTTGCGCGGCGGCTGGCCCACCACATTGCCGGCCATCGCCGGCGGCACCGGCGGCTTGTTGGCGGTCTCCGACGGCGGGATCGACAGGCGCAATTGTCCGGCCAGAGTCCTCGGCGGTGGCGCGGGCGGCGGCGTGCCGGGGCCGGGCGGCCGTTTCGGCCTCGCCTGCGCCGGATAATATTTCGGCTGCTGGCGTTTGCGGTTGAGCGAGTCATAGCCTGACGTCGAGGCGCCGTTCGCAGCCGGCAGGCCGTAAGACGGCACCTGGCCAATGCGTGACGGCGCGCGGCCATCGCGATCCCGGTCACGCAATCGTGGATCGTTGAGCGGATCGGCCAGCTCGGCCGCGGTCCTGCGCAGGGGCGAATCAGGCGGCGCCACCTGGGTCGTGCGCGACGGGCTGAACAAATCGGGCGTGACCGTCTGGGCCTGCGCGAAGGGGCCGCTCACCGCGAGCGCGGCAAGGCACACGACAGGCGCGCGCAAATAGCGCGCGTGCCCAGCCCGGCCCCTTGCTCGCCCTCGTCCCACGATAGAAATACCTCAACAAATTCCTTGACTTACACGGCAAACGCGGAACGGGGCCGAGAACGTCCTTAATGGAGTTAAAACAATTATGGTTAATGGCTCGTTGAGAGCGGCTGGCTGCGTCGCCTGCCGCCGCCGGCCGTGCTAAGGGAGACGGCTCTGGGCGCACCGCCCCTCCTCCCTGGAAACAGACCCTCTGGTAAAGAGATATGGCCAAGCCCAAACCGCTGATGCCGAAATCGTCGGACACCGAGCCCGCTGACGCCGCCGTACAATCGGCGCTGCGGACGCTGGAGGCGGAAGCCAGCGGTGTCGCCGCGATCGACGCCGCGCTCCGCTCCGACCTCGGGGCGCCCTTTGCCGCGGCGGCGGAGATGATCCGCAACGCCAACGGACGGCTGATCGTCACCGGGCTCGGCAAATCAGGTCATATCGGCCGCAAGGTTGCGGCGACCTTTGCCTCCACCGGCACGCCGGCGTTCTTCGTCCATGCCGCCGAAGCGAGCCATGGCGATCTCGGCATGATCACCGCCGACGACGTCATCCTGGCGCTGTCATGGTCCGGCGAGCAGCCGGAGATGAAGAACCTGATCTCTTACGCCGCGCGCTTCGGCATTCCCGTGATCGCGATAACAGCGGAAAAGGGCTCGAGCCTGAGCAAGGCCGCCGATATCGCGCTGACGCTGCCGAAGGCGCGCGAGGCCTGCCCGCATAATCTGGCGCCGACCACCTCCTCGCTGATGATGCTCGCGCTCGGCGATGCGCTGGCGATTGCGCTGCTGGAAGGCCGCGGCTTCACCTCAACCGATTTCAGCGTGCTGCATCCCGGCGGCAAGCTCGGGGCGATGCTGAAATATACCCGCGACCTCATGCATGCCGGCGAGGCCGTGCCGCTGAAGCCGCTCGGCACTAAGATGTCGGACGCGCTGGTCGAGATGACCTCGAAGGGTTTTGGCTGTGTCGGCATCGTCGACCGCCGCAGCCATCTCGTCGGCATCGTCACCGACGGCGACCTCCGCCGCCATATGCGCTCCGACCTGATGACCGCCGTCGTCGACGACGTCATGACCAAGAATCCGAAAACCATCGGCCGCGACACGCTGGCCGGCGAGGCGCTGGAATTGTTGAATGCGTCGAAGGTCACCGCGCTGATCGTCGTCGACGCCGGCAAGCCGGTCGGCATCGTGCATTTCCACGACTTCCTGCGCGCGGGCGTGGCGTAGGCTGGCACTGGAAGATCGTAGGATGGGTAGAGCGCAGCGAAACCCATCGCGACGAAGCAAGCGGCGCCAATGATGGGTTTCGCTGCGCTCTACCCATCCTACGATTCCGTCGAACCGCGCACCGCTGTCGTCCCTGCGAAAGCAGGGAGCCATAACCACAGGCAGTTGTTGTAGTGCAAGCGGGTGGTTGCGCTTGAGGTTGTAGGGTGGGCAAAGCGAAGCGTGCCCACCATCCAACACCGTGCTCGCGGTGGTGGGCACGCTTCGCTTTGCCCACCCTACGGCGTCGCCGCGAGTTCTGATCCAAATGTCAAACAGCGGAGGGGATGTGCGTTCGCGCTCTCGCGGCATGAACTGCCCGAGCTTTGCGTCTCGTTTCACCCTCTCATCGATCAGAGGGCGCAGGGAAAGCCGGGTGCTGGTTGCACCCGTGGGTCCCGTGCAACAAAAAGCACGGGGGTAGGACC
>NZ_JBVBEF010000046.1:0-67473 GCF_055456055.1 Bradyrhizobium sp. LeoB3 | reverse complement strand
AACTCGTCATGCGCGCCGTTTGGGCCTCGTAAGCGTAGGCGGTCGAGCTTGAGAATGCGTTTAAGGTGTGCAAACAGTATCTCTGCGCCGCAACAGCCGCCTTTTTCAACGGAATCGACCGGAAGCGGATTTTAGCGCTTCATTCAAAATTGAGCGTTAGCCAACATCAAAGGTTGGCGTATTTGGCCTACGCTCACGTGAATATCGTATCGACGCACGGACTATTGGCTACTAGGACCCGCGATGAAAGAGCCAGCGTGGTATGAGGTATTGGAGCCGCGCGAGGCAGTCTTCGCAGGCATAATTGGAATCGCGGTCGTATACCCGCTTGTCTATTATGCGGGTCACGTCGGGTATGTATTCTGCGGCTATAGCCCTCGGGAATGGAAAAACCTTGGAACGGCAGTAGACGTGCTCGGTTTCGCTGTTCCGTACATTCTGGCGAGATGGGCACTGAGGCGGCGATAGACCGCGACAAGTCCCACGTAGACTGGTCGGAGGAGGAAGGACGAGCCCGCCGCGATGGCACGGACACTACCGTCGGTCGCCTTTTGAGCCAAAGGCGACTATTCAGTAGCCGGCCGGCGGGGGTTATCCACACTTAAACCGCAATGACTAACCCAATTCTGGCGAGGCTTAATTTTGTGGAATTGGTACGTTGAGAACCGCAATCACACTGCTGCTTGCAACTGTGCCTTGGTCGGTGTCCGCACAGACGGAGCAAAGCGATAAATTACGGCGAGTCGTTTCCAACCTTAAAGCCTGTGTCCGGATGAATGCGCCAACAGCTCAGGCGGCTGGGGTTCTAACGACTAGCGATGCCGTCAACTTCTTCATCAAGGCATGTGGCCCACCGCTTAATGAACTCTCGCCAGCAAATCTGGGTGCGATCCCTCCTGGCTTATTTCGGATCACCATGAGAGATGAATGGAACGCCTTCGTCGAAGAGACGCGCCCTCGCTAGGACCTGGGCATTAGCTCGTGACCTTCTCCATTTTCGAATATCGCCTTTTGGCCCGTGGCTGAGGATCCTTTCGTCCATCCTGGAAGCCGGCTCGCGAGGTAAAGCGGACTTAGGTCCGATCGATCAAGGTTCGTCCTCGACCCGTGACATCCGAATTGAAAAGCCCCGCCGTCGCTGGCGGGGCTTTATGTGTTTCAGGCTAAGGGACCAACTTTGCCCGCGGCTGCACCCGGGTCAAGCCCGGGCATGACAATCATCGCGTGATTACGAACACCCCGTCGTGCTGCCGCACGTGTCGCACTTCATACACGTGCCATTCCGCACCAGCGTGAAGTTGCCGCACTCCGAGCACATCTCGCCTTCGTAACCCTTGGCCTTCGCCTCCGCGCGGCGTTCGGCCTTTGTCGGGGCGACAGCAGCCGCCGTGCCGGCCTTGCTCCAGTGCCCCACCTTCTCCGCAGGCGAGAGGTCGTGCTCCGTTTCCTGCTTCAGCGCGACTGCGCCTTCGATGGTGTCGGAGACGCGGGAGGCGCCTTGCGAGGAGAGGGCGGTGACGCGGGAGCCGCCGGCGGGGGCGTTGTCGGCGTTTTGGCTGACTGCGGTCGAGCCGCCGCGCATGACGACGAGGTTGTCGGTGCGCGAGCGGGTGAGGCCGCGCGACAGGTACTTCGTCGCCTGGTGCTGCGGTCCCTCAGGCTCCTTGCCTTCCTCGACGCCCTTGCCGAGCGCGTCGAAGCCGCTCTCGGTTGGGTCGACATGGGCGAGGTCGAAGCGGGCGAGATAGCTCACCGCGAGCTCGCGGAAGACATAGTCGAGGATCGAGGTCGCGTACTTGATGGAGTCGTTGCCCTGCACCGGACCCGCGGGCTCGAAGCGGGTGAAGGTGAAGGCGTCGACATATTCATCGAGTGGCACGCCATATTGCAGGCCGAGCGAGACCGCGATCGCGAAGTTGTTGATGAAGGAGCGGAGTGCCGCGCCTTCCTTGTGCATGTCGATGAAGATCTCGCCGAGACGGCCGTCGTCATATTCGCCGGTGCGCAAGTAGACCTTGTGGCCGCCGACCACCGCCTTCTGGGTGTAGCCCTTGCGGCGGTCCGGCATCTTCTCGCGCTCGCGCATCACCACGATGCGCTCGACCAGCTTCTCGACGATCTTCTCGGAGACCTGCGCGGCGCGCGCGGCCATCGGCTTCTCGTAGAGCGCTTCCACCGCATCGTCCTCGTCCTCATCATCAGAGATGAGCTGCGAGTTGAGCGGCTGCGACAGCTTCGAGCCGTCGCGGTAGAGCGCGTTGGCCTTCAGCGCCAGCTTCCAGGACAACAGGTAGGCGGACTTGCAGTCCTCCACCGTGGCGTCGTTTGGCATGTTGATGGTCTTGGAGATCGCGCCCGAGATGAACGGCTGCGCGGCCGCCATCATGCGGATGTGGCTCTCGACCGAGAGATAGCGCTTGCCGATCTTGCCGCAGGGATTGGCGCAGTCGAATACCGGATAGTGCTCGGCCTTCAGATGCGGCGCGCCTTCCACCGTCATCGCGCCGCAGATGTGCACGTTGGCCGCCTCGATCTCGCGCTTGGAGAAGCCGATCGCCGAGAGCAGGTCGAAGCCGGGGGCGGCGATCGCCTCCGCGCCGATGCCGAGCGTGTCGCGGATGAAGTCCTCGCCGAAGGTCCACTTGTTGAAGGCGAACTTGATGTCGAACGCGGTCGGCAGCGCCTTCTCGACCTTGGCAATCGCCTCGTCGGTGAAGCCTTTTGCCTTCAGCGTGGAGGCATTGATGCCCGGCGCGTTGGACAGCGAGCCGTGGCCGACGGCGTAAGCCTCGATCTCCGCGATCTCGCTCTCGCGATAGCCGAGCGCGCGCAAGGCTTCCGGCACCGCCTGGTTGATGATCTTGAAATAGCCGCCGCCGGCGAGCTTCTTGAACTTCACCAGCGCGAAGTCGGGCTCGATGCCGGTGGTGTCGCAATCCATCACCAGGCCGATGGTGCCGGTCGGCGCCACCACGGTGGTCTGGGCGTTGCGATAGCCATGCTGCTCGCCGAGTGCGAGCGCATCGTCCCAGGCCCTGGTCGCATGCGTGACGATGTCGGCTTGCGGGCAGGAGGCGTGGTCGAGCGGCACCGGGTTGACCGCGAGCGCCTCATAGCCGGCCGCGTTGCCATGCGCGGCGCGGCGGTGGTTGCGGATCACCCGCAGCATGTGGGCCGCGTTCTTCTTGTAGCCGGGGAAGGTGCCGAGCTCGGCCGCGATTTCGGCCGAGGTCTTGTAGGCGATGCCGGTCATCACGGCGGTCAGCGCGCCGCAGAGCGCGCGGCCTTCCTTGCTGTCATAGGGCAGGCCCATGGTCATCAGGAGGCCGCCGATATTGGCGAAGCCGAGGCCGAGCGTGCGGAATTCGTAGGAGAGCTCCGCGATGGCCTTTGAGGGGAATTGCGCCATCAGCACGGAAATCTCGAGCACGATGGTCCAGAGCCGGCACAGATGCTCGTAGGATTCGATGTCGAAGCGCTTGGTCGTGGTGCTGTAGAAGGTGAGGAGGTTCGCGGACGCGAGGTTGCAGGCGGTATCGTCCAGGAACATGTATTCCGAGCACGGATTGGACGCGCGGATGTCGCCGGACGCCTTGCAGGTGTGCCAGTCGTTCATCGTGGTGTTGAAGTGCAGGCCCGGATCGGCCGAGGCCCAGGCGGCGTAGCCGATCTTCTCCCAGAGATCGCGCGCCTTCAGCGTCTTCGTCACCTTCCTGTTGGTGCGGGCGATCAGGTTCCAGTCGCCGTCGGTCTCGACCGCGCGCAGGAAGTCATCCTTCAGCGATACCGAGTTGTTGGAGTTCTGGCCGGAGACGGTGAGATAGGCCTCCGAATCCCAGTCGGTGTCGTAAACGTCGAACTGGATGTCCTTGTAGCCTTGCTTGGCGAACTGGATCACCCGCTTGATGTAGTTGTCGGGCACCATCGCGCGGCGCGCGAGCTTGATCTCGCGGCGCAGGGCAGGGTTCTTTTCGGGATCGAAGCAGTCGTCGCCCGAACCTTCGCAGTTGACGCAGGCCTTCAGCACCGCCTTCAGGTGCTTCTGGTTGATCTTGGAGCCGGTGACGAGGGCGGCGACCTTCTGCTCCTCCTTCACCTTCCAGTCGATATAGGTCTCGATGTCGGGGTGATCGATGTCGACCACGACCATCTTGGCCGCGCGGCGCGTGGTGCCGCCGGACTTGATCGCGCCGGCGGCGCGGTCGCCGATCTTGAGAAAGCTCATCAGGCCCGACGAGCGGCCGCCGCCGGACAGCTTCTCGCCTTCGCCGCGCAGGCGCGAGAAGTTCGAGCCGGTGCCGGAGCCGTATTTGAACAGGCGCGCCTCGCGCACCCAGAGGTCCATGATGCCGCCGTCGTTGACGAGATCGTCCTCGATGCCCTGGATGAAGCAGGCGTGCGGCTGCGGATGCTCGTAAGCCGATTTGGACTTGGTCAGCTTGCCGGTCTTGTAGTCGACGTAATAGTGGCCCTGGCCGGGGCCATCGATGCCATAGGCCCAGTGCAGGCCGGTGTTGAACCATTGCGGCGAGTTCGGCGCCACCATCTGCTTGGCGAGCTGGTAGCGGATCTCGTCGAAGAAGGCCTGCGCGTCTTCATCCGAGGAGAAGTAGCCGCCTTTCCAGCCCCAATAGGTCCAGCAGCCGGCGAGGCGATCGAACACCTGCTTGGCCGAGGTCTCGCCGACATAGCGCTCGCTGTCAGGCAACAGCGCGAGCGCCTCGGTGTCGGGCACCGAGCGCCACAGCCAGGAGGGGACAGTCTCCTCCTCGACCTTCTTCAGGCGCGCAGCGACGCCGGCTTTACGGAAATATTTCTGGGCGAGCACGTCGGAGGCGACCTGCGACCAGAACTCGGGCACCTCGACATTCTCCGCACGGAACACGATGGAGCCATCGGGATTGCGGATCTCAGACGTGGTCAGCCTGAAATTGATCCCGGCGTAAGGAGATTGTCCCGCAGTGGTGTTGCGCCGTTCGATATGCATGCGTCGTGCCCCGTCTTCTGCCCGGCCCCCATTGCCGCAGGGGTGATCCGGAAATGTTGTTCCTAGAGCGAGTCCCTGGTCCCATCCTTCCGTCCAAAGGGTGGGGGGCCAGAGCCCCGCAAGCTCAGCCGGTGGACCGGCCTGTTTCTCTCGATCGCAGGTATCGGCTGGCACCGATCCGGCGACGGCACGTCCCTGACCGGCCCAGGCGGACCGTTCGGGTCATGCGTTCAACGCCTCAAAACTCGTAACGCGACAGGTCACCAATGGGCCTTTTCCGACCCGTTATTGGCGTCCCAAAATGCCCGGGAAATTCCGGGAGGAATTTCCGAAATCGCGGGCAGCAAAGCCCTTCACCCGCAGCCTGTTCGGCTGACGGAGTGGTCGTTCTGGACCCTTTTGGGAGCGACCGGCGGGGACCCGAAACACACTCGCGCCGAACAAAATGAAAGCTAGGCCAAGTCCGTGACGCCCGTCAAGGATTAGTACGAGTTCCTGAATCAAATACTAAATATGGTGGAAAAGGGAGGATAACAGGGGCCGTGCCGCGCCTGTGACCCGGCCAAGTATCAGTGAGTCCTCAGGGATTCCCAAGAGAAAAAAATCTCATGTCGGCTGTGGAACAATGGCTTCGCCCGCTTTTCACAGGGCAGGTATTTTTGGCGTCTGACGGATTGAATTCCGAAGACTCACGTGAGCTTACGGGGAAGTTACGGACAGGTATGCTGGCGGGCGCGTGGTCGGCCGCCCAAATCGAAGGCATGGTCGCCGCCGATTCCATTCCCTGCCGGGCTTCATGACAGAATCAAAACCGAGCGCGCGCGGCCGACTTGCGCCTGCGGGCTTCCTGTTCCTCGCCGTTACGTCGGTGGGCTGGGGCTTCAACTGGCCGGTGATGAAGTACCTGCTAAGCGAGCTGCCGCCGCTGACGCTGCGCGGCTCGACCGGTGTGATTGGGGCTGTGCTGCTCGCTCTGCTCGCGGTCGTTCGCGGGCAGAGCCTGTCGGTCGGGCGCGAGATGTGGCTGCGCTTGATGCTGGCGTCGCTACTGAACGTCACCGGCTGGATGGTGCTGATGGGCCTCGCTCTGCTCTGGCTGCCGGCCAGCGAAGCCGCGCTGATCGCCTACACCATGCCGGTGTGGGCCTCGCTATTGGCCTGGCCGGTGCTCGGCGAACGGCCGACGCTGCTGCGCACGATCGCGCTGGTGATGGCGTTCGCCGGGCTCGCCGCCATCATGGGCGGCAACGGAATTGCCGCGAGCCGCGAAAAGCTGCCGGGGATCATCATGGCGATCACCGGCGCCTTCGGCTTTGCGCTCGGCACGGTGCTCGCGAAAAAGCTGCCGTTGAAGATGACACCGATTCCGGCGGCGGCCTGGCAGATCGGCCTCGGCTGCCTGCCGGTGGCCGTGGCCGGTCTTCTCGTCGAGACCTCGCATTTCGATCGCGTGACGACGCTGGGCTGGTGGCTGCTCGTCTATTCGATCCTGATCCAGTTCTGCATCGCCTATGTGAGCTGGTTCGCCGCGCTCAGGCGGTTGCCGGCCTCGATCGCGGCGATCGGCACCATGGCGGTGCCCGTGATCGGCGTGGTGGCGTCCGCCATCGCGCTGGGCGAGCCGCTCGGGCCGACGCAGGTCGCAGCGCTCATCTTCACGCTCGCCGCTGTTGTGCTGGCCACGCGATCGTAGCTGATCGACCGCCTTGTGTCGTTACTTCAAAGCGCGCGTCGATGCCGCTGATTGACCGAGGCATTCGTTGACGGTGGTGATCAGCGCCTCCGGCGTGAAAGGCTTGCGCAGGCAGCGCACGGCGCCGAGCTCCAGGGTCATGCGCAGGAAATCCGGCGCACGCTCGGCGTTGGCGAAGGCGTAGCCGGACATCGCGACGATCGGGATCTCGGGCGCGCGCTCGTGAAAGATCCGGATCGATTCGAAGCCGCTCATATGCGGCATGAAGACATCGATCAGCATCACGTCGAAGCTTCGATCCTCAAGCGCGACCATCCCGGCTTCGCCGCCATCGGCGACGGTGACGTCAAACCCCTTGCGCTTCAGACAGACCTCGATGGCGGCGCACACCATGGGGTCATCATCGACCACGAGAACGCGCGGCACGATGGATCCTCTTGTTGCGATGATATCTGCATATGCCGACCCGCACGGCCGACTGTTTGATTAAGGCGGAAGCGCGATAGCACGTCTGCAAGATGCCGTGCATATGAGATTCGGTGACAGCCGAATTTATCTTCTCAACAAAAAGGGCGGCTTTCGCCGCCCTTTTTCACGCGAAAGGAATCAGCCGGTCAGGGGCAGGGATGACGCTGACCGTCATAACCGAGATAGGTTCCCGACGCCGGGTCATAGGACTTGTAGCGCTGCTGGCAGTAAGCGACGTCACCGCCGCCAGGCGCGACCGCAACCGCAGCGCTGTCATCGTAATAGCCGTCGTCGTAGTAGCTCGGTGCGTAGCCATAGCCGCCATAATAGTCGTCGTAATAGGCGCTCGACGCGAGGGCGCCGCCGATCACGGCACCTGCAGCAATACCAGGCCAGACTCCGTAGCCGCGGTGACCATAGCCGCCGCGCCAGCCGGGCCGATACGCACCGCTCCACCCGGGCCGGCCACCACTCCAGCGAGGATTAGCAACCGCGCCGCCGCGGAAGGCGGGAGCGCCCGCGAACTTGGTGCCAAGGCCGGCTCCGCCGCCGGCAAAGCTGCCGCCTCGGAAGCCACCGCCGCCGCCGGCAAAGGCGCCGCCCCGGAAGCCGCCGCCTCCACCGGCAAAGCCGCCGCCGCGGAATCCACCTCCACCGCCTCCAATGGCCGCTCCGCCGCCGCCGACCCGCCCGGCCGAGAACTTGGTACCCTGCGCAAAGCCTTCGCTCGGCACCACGAGCGGCAGCACCAGCGCGAGCGCCGCGGCGGTGCCTAAAATCTTGAGATTGATCATCATTGGGACTCCATCTGCGGGACATGGCCCAACCCTTTCCGGGGGCCGGCGTTCCCGAGCCTCGCGCCACTTCATTGCGCGGGGTCTCAGCCTGTCAGATAAGAACTGTATGGCGAATGAACGGGTTAGACCGAATTCCGCGACAATTGGCCGCCAACACTGCGCTGTGATGTTCCGCTCTGGGGCACAACACGTGCGGCAATCTGGACAATTCGATCCGCCGGTGGCATCACAGCCCAACGATCCCGAACCGGCCGGCGCTTCATGAAACAATTCCTGCTCAAATTCTTCACGTGGTGGAACGGCCAGACCTTTGGCACGCAGCTCTGGACCTGGCGGTTCGGCGAGCTCGTCGGTACGGACGAGCAGGGCAATCGCTACTATCGCACCCGGGGCGGCAAGATCGATCCGGTGCTGCATTTCGAGCGCCGCTGGGTGATCTATAACGGCTACGCCGAAGCCTCGCGCGTGCCGCCATCATGGCACGGCTGGCTGCATCACGTGGTCGACCTGCCACCGACCGAAGAGAAATACACGCCGCGGGAATGGGAAAAGCCGCATGTGCCGAACATGACGGGCACGCCGGCGGCGTACCGTCCGTCCGGCTCGACGCTGGCGCGCGGCCGTCGCCCGAAGGCGACCGGCGATTACCAGCCCTGGACGCCCGCAGGCTGATCAACCTCATTCGTACGTTGTGCGAGCGCGCAATTGCGCGTGCAGCGCACGCGCGCCTGTGAACAGCGGTAACAGCGGGGACGAGCAACACGACCTCCTTGCACGTCACGCGGGACCGGAGCTCAATAGGGGCATCTTACGGAGATGGATGACCATCGCGTCGGATCGGGCTCCAGAATCGCGACTGCCCCGATGAGCAGCGGCCTCCGAGTGGGATGCGGCCGGGACATAGGCCCCCCGGTGCAGACGTCCTGAAATCGCCCGTTAATGTGAGGCCACCGTAAGACAGGAAAGGCCGCCCGGGAAACCTGGCGGCCTTTTTCTTTGCGTTGAAATTTATGCGAGCCGTGCCGCGGCGCGGGCGATCATCTCGCCGCGGCGCGCCTGTGACGATGCCATCTTCTCTTTCATGAAGGCGAGGATTTCGGCCGGCGCGGTGTCCGGCGAGCCGGCGTTGAACGGCGGCTTCGGATTGTATTCGAGCCGAAGCTGGATCGCTTCCGCCGTCCTGCGGTCGACGAGTTCCGACACCAGCGTCAGCGCGAAATCAATGCCGGCGGTGACGCCGCCCCCGGTGATGCGGTTGCGGTCGATGCAGACCCGCATCCGCGCCGGGATCGCGCCGAACGCGGCGAGGAGATCGACCGCCGACCAGTGGGTCGCGGCGCGATAACCCTTGAGCAGACCGGCGGCGCCGAGCACGAGCGAGCCCGTGCAGACCGAGGTGACATACTTTGCGCCCTCGGCCTGCTTGCGCAGGAAAGCGAGCATCTCCTCATCGTTTGTCATGTCGTCGGCTCCCATGCCGCCGGGGACGCAGATCACGTCGAGTTGCGGGCAGTCAGCAAAGCTGACCGTCGGCATCAGCGCCAGCGCGGTGTCGCTCGGCACCGGCTCGATCCGTTTCCACACCAGATGCACCTTGGCCCCGGGCACGGAGGAGAACACCTGCAGCGGACCGGTGAGGTCGAGCTGCGTCACCTTCGGAAACACCAGAAGTCCGATCTGTAGCGGGCTGGACATGGGAACACCTCAATATCCGTTGACCGCGACAGAATGGCATGGCGGCTTCATGTCCAAAATGGCATAATTCCCTCATTTCCGGACAATCGGCGTCCTGAAGAGTTCTTGGAGACCGACAGGAGAAGATCAGATGATCGGCGTCCTCATCTTCCCCGAATTTCAATTGCTGGATGCCGCCGGCCCGATCTCGGTCTTCGAGATCGCCGCGCGCTCTGCCGACAATCCGCCCGCGCTGAAGGTGATCGCGGTGACGCCGGGGCCGGTGCGTTCGTCCTCGGGCGCCGAGATGCTCGCGCGAGGGCTGCGACCGTCAGCGGCGATCTCGACCCTGGTCGTTGCGGGCGGCGAGGGCGTACGTATGGCGGCGAGGTGCGCGAAGACGCTGGCATTCGTGCGCATGCTGGCCAAGCGCGGGGTGCGCATCGCGAGCGTCTGCTCGGGCGCCTATATCCTCGCCGAAGCCGGCCTGCTCAACGGCCGCCGCGCCACCACGCATTGGCAGCGGACCAAGCATTTCGTTTCCGCCTATCCGAAAGTGAAGCTCGAGCCGGATCGCATCTTCACCCGCGACGACAACATCTGGACCTCGGCCGGGATCAGCGCCGGGATCGACCTGGCGCTGGCGATGATCACGGAGGACTATGGCGAGGAGATCGCGCAAAAGACCGCGCGGCACCTCGTGCTCTATCACCGCCGCAGCGGCGGCCAGTCGCAATTCTCCTCGCTATTGGAGTTGAAGGCTGCAAACGGCCGCTTCGGCCCGCTGCTCGCCTGGGCGCGCGAGCATCTCGATGCGCCGCTGACGGTCGAGGACATGGCGGAGAAAGCCGGCATGAGCTCGCGCCACTTCACCCGCGCCTTCGTCGCGGAGACCGGCACGACGCCATCGAAAGCGGTGGAACGTTTGCGCATCGAGGTGGCGCGGCAGCGCGTGCAGTCCTCGGGGGAAGCCATCGAGCGCGTCGCGGAGGCGACCGGCTTTCGCGATCCCGAGCGGATGCGCCGCGCCTTCATCCGCGCCTTCGGCCAGCCGCCGCAATCGCTGCGGCGGGCGGCGAGGGCAGGATAACTGCCCGCTCGGTTACGCGTTGAGCTGCTTCAGCCATGCGCCGATATCGCTTGCAGCGACATTGGCCTGGTTGAGCAATTTGCCCATGGTGAAGAAGCCATGGAACTGGCCGGGAAAGTGCTTGTAGGTCACGGGCACGCCGGCTGCCTTGAGGCGTTCGGCATATTCGTCGCCTTCATCGCGCAGGGGATCCGCGCCGGCGGTCAGCACATAGGCCGGCGGCAGGCCGATCAGGGTCGTCGCACGCGCCGGCGACGCGCGCCAATCATGCGCGTCCGCGGCGCTGCTGAGATAGTGATCGCGAAACCAGCGGATGACGGAGTGCGTGAGCAGGACGCTGGTCTCCGGCTCGCTGTGCGAGGGATGCGTCATCGCGAAATCGACTGCCGGATAGATCAGCACTTGCCCCGCGATGGCAGGACCATTGCCGTCGCGCGCAGCGATCGCCACGACCGCGGCGAGATTGCCGCCGGCGCTGTCGCCGCCGACGCAAAGGCGCGCGGCATCGATGCCGAGCTGCTTCGCGTTTGCCGCCACCCATTTCGTCGCCGCGATGGCATCGTCGACGGCCGCAGGGAATTTGTGCTCTGGCGCGAGACGGTAGTCGACGGAGATCGCGATCAGCTCGCCTTCATCGGCAAGCTTCCGGCAGACCACATCATGGGTGTCGAGATCGCCGATCACCCAGCCACCGCCGTGGAAGAACACCAGCGCCGGTGACAGGCCGTCCTTCTGGCGCAGCTTCTTGGGCCTGTAGACCCGCGCCGGGATCGTGCCGTGGGGCGCGGGGATCGACAGCGGTTCGACCTGTGCCAGCTCCGGCGGCTCAGGATTGCTGACAAAGCGCGCCTGCGAATAATACGCACGCGCTTCCGGGGCGGTCAGCGTTTCGTAAGCGGGGCGGCCAGCCTCCTGAAAGGCCTTGAAGACGGCGGCGGCATCGGGATCGAGAACGATAGGCATATTGGACGGGCTTCCTCTGGATCATCCGGTCCGGTTTTCCGGATTTCTTGCTGTTTTCCGCGTGGCGGTCCGCAGACCTCGGCGAGTGCCGGGAACTATCTCATGGGGCAGGGAGCCTGACCAGTGGCGGAGGCCCGCCCTTTCCCCGCCGTATTCGGCGTGTTAACCGGTGAACCTGCGAGCGGCATGTAGCCAATAATTGATTAGTATGTTCAAAGCCCGATTCGTTCCTTGAAGCCGCGCGAGATGCTCCGAACCGTTGCCCTGACTGGCTTTGCGGCCCTGATCGCCGCCTCAACCCTCCCGCTTGCGCAGCCTGCGCGCGCGCAGATCGGTACTATTTTCTCCGATCCCGCCCCGCGCCCGCCGGGCGCGATTCCGCGTGGCGGCCAGCAGGCGGCTCCCGACGATGAAGAGGAAGTGCCGGAATTGCCGCGCGGCCGATTGTTGCCGACACCGAACCGGCCGCCGCCGGGGCAGGGGGTGCCGCCACCGGGCAGCTTCCAGTCGCAGCCTCTGGCGCCGCCGCCGGGCACCCAGGGGCCTCCTCCGAATGCGCCGCCCGCGGTCGCCGTGCAGCCGCCATCGCCCGGAGCGCCTCCTAATGTCGCCAATGCGCCGCCCGGTGCCAATCCGTTGCCGGGATTGCCGCCCGGACAGCGTCAGCCCAAGAGCGTGCCGCAGACGCCGGCAACGCTGCAGCCCGGCGACGAGGTGGTGAGCGAGCCGCCGTCGACCAAGATCGCGAACAAGAAGGCGACCTTCTCCGGGCTCGACAAGATCACCGGGCGCATCATCAATTTCGAGGAGGATATCGGCGAGACCGTGCAGTTCGGTGCGCTGCGTGTGAAGACGGACGCCTGCTACACGCGGCCCTCGACGGAAGCCGCCAACACCGATGCCTTTGTCGAGGTCGACGAGATCACGCTGCAGGGCGAGGTGAAGCGGATTTTTTCGGGCTGGATGTTCGCTGCAAGTCCGGGCCTGCACGGTGTCGAGCATCCGATCTATGATATCTGGCTGACCGACTGCAAAGGGCCGGAGCAGACCATCGTCAACGCGGCGCCCGATCTGCCGAAACAGCCGGCCCCACCGCCGGCGGCGCAGAAGCGGCCGCCCGCGCAAAAGCAGGCGACCCCGCGTCCGCCGCCGCAGCAGCAGCCGCAATACCAGCAGCCGCCGGCGCAGCCCCAACCGCCGCCCCCTCCACCACAGCAGCGGCCCGGCGGGCTCTTCAGCATATTCGGGAACTAAGTGGAGATGGCTTAGCCCGGATGGAGCGAAGCGCAATCCCGGGTTCGCGCCATTTGAGAGATGTCCCGAGTTGCGTTGCGCTCCGGGCTACGAGGGTTCATGTGCGCGCTGCGATGATCGCGAGCGCATCACTGCCCTTGATCGGCTGATCGGTCGGCAACTTGAGGAAATCAGCGGGCGCACCCGAGATCGCCTGGTCGAGCAGCGCGCGATAGCGGCGGCGCGGGATTTCGAGCGCGCCGAAGCTGCGCAGGTGCTCAGTGACGTATTGCGTGTCGAGCAGCTGAAAGCCGCCGGCAATCAGCCGCGCCACCAGATGGACCAGGGCGACCTTCGAGGCGTCGCGCGCCGTATGGAACATGCTCTCGCCGAAGAAGGCGCGCCCCAGGCTGACGCCGTAGAGACCGCCGACCAGTTCGCCGTCCTGCCAGGCCTCGACGCTGTGGCAGTGGCCGAGCCGATGCAGCCCGACATAGAGCTCGCGGATGCGGTTGTTGATCCAGGTGTCCTCGCGTCCTTCCGCCGGAGCGGCGCAGCCGGCGATAACGGCCTTGAACGCGGTGTCGACCGTCACGGTGAACGCATCGGAACGCACCGTGCGCGCCAGCCGCGAAGTGATGCGAAAGCCGTCGAGCGGGATCACGCCGCGCATTTCCGGTTCGACCCAGAACAGCGTGGGATCGTCGGCGCTCTCGGCCATCGGAAAGATGCCGCAGGCATAGGCGCGCAGCAGCACGTCGGGTGTGATCTCGGATGCGGCGGAGTCGCGCGATGTCATGGTTGGAGAATAGCAGGCGAGCGGGGGCGGCGCGATAGGGGCCGAGCTAGCTCGCGGCGGCGCTGGCGGATTTCGCCGTTGCGCCGCTGGCACGCGGAAAGCGTACCAGGATGCGCGTGCCGCTATGGTTGGGGTCGCGCTCGACGCTGGCCTCGAGCTTGGAGGCCATGGCGCTGACGATGCGCTGGCCTAGGCCCGTGGAGCGCGGGTCGGCCTTGACGTTGAGGCCAACGCCGTCGTCGGAAATCGCCAGCAGCAGATCATCGCCCTCGGCCTTGAGCTCCACATGGATCGGGCCGGCGCCGTCGGGATAGGCGTACTTCACCGCATTCATCACCAGCTCGTTGACGATGATGCCGATCGCGACCGCGCGATCGGGATCGATCTCGATCGGTTCGGCCTTCGAGGTCAGCCGCGACATCCGGTTGCCTTCAGCCGAGCGGCGGAGATCTTCGAGCAGGGATTCCAGATATTGGTTCAGCAGCACGCTCTTCAGGTCGTGCGAGGTGTAGAGCCGACGGTGGACCTGGGCGACGGCAGCGACGCGGCCCATCGCGTTGGTGAGCGCCGCCTTGACGTCGTCCTGTGTCGCCGAACTCGCCTGCAGGTGCAGGAGCGAGGCGATGATCTGCAGCGAGTTGCCGACGCGGTGATTGACCTCACGGAGCAAAACCTCGCGCTCGGCGGCGAGCGCAGCGAAGCGGTCGCGCGAGGCGTGGATCTCGGCTTCCGCCTCGTCGCGCGCCCGCTGCAATTCCGCCTGACGTAGCGCGCCGTTGATGGCGACCTGGAGCAGCGGAATGAATTCGCCGTGGATGTCCTTGACAAGATAGTCCGCCGCGCCGGCCTTCAGCGCGGTGACGGCGATCGCGGAATCCTGTGAGGCCGTGACGAACACGACCGGTGGCGCGTCGGGAATTTTCAGGATCTGCTCGAGCGTCTCGAGCCCGTCGAGACCCGGCATGTACTGGTCGAGCGCGACCACGTCGATGCCGCCTTGTGCGATGCGATCCAGCCCCTGCTGGCCGCTTGCCGCGTGCACCACCTTCAGCCCGAGCCGCGTCAGGCCGCGGTCGACAAGCCGCGCCAGCGCCTCGTCGTCGTCGATGTAGAGCAGGGTGGGGCTCGTGGTGCTCATGCTGCTGCTGGCGGAACCTGAATGACCGAGAAGAACAGTCCGAGCTGGCGGATTGCGTTGGCGAAGCTCTCGTAGTTCACCGGCTTCGTGATGTAGACGTTGCAGCCGAACTCGTAGCATCGCTTGATCTCCTGCGAATCGTCCGTGGTGGTCAGCACCACCACCGGGGTCGACTTCAGGTGCTTGTTCTCCTTGACCCGTTTCAGGATATCGATGCCGGTCATGTCGGGCAGGTTGAGATCAAGCAGGATGAGCAGCGCGCGGCCCTTTTGGTCGATGCCGCTTCCATCCGGGCCGAAGAGATAGCCGACCGCATCTGTACCGTTCCTGAACGGCAGGATCTCATTGTTGACACCGGATCGGCGAATATTCCGCTCAATCAGCCGCGCGTGGCCTTCATCGTCTTCGATCATGATAATGGTGACTGGATTGCTCATACATCTGCCTTCCGCTTGGCGGCCCAGTTGACTGGAAGTGTTATCGTGAATGTGCTGCCCTTGTGAAGTTCCGAGGCGACCGACATGGTTCCCCCAAGACGTCGCACCAGCGCCCGCACATGCGCGAGCCCGATGCCCTGGCCGGGCTTGTCCTGAGTTCCGGCCCGGCGGAACAGCTCGAAAATGCGCTGGTGATCCTTGGGATCGATACCGCGGCCATTGTCGCTGATTTCGAAGATCGCAAAGCCAAGCTTGGTGCGTCCGCGGATTGCGATGTCGCCGGGAACACCGTCCCTCAGATATTTGAGCGCATTGTCAATGAGATTGGAGAAGATCTGCTCCAGCGCAAGACGGTCGCTGGTGATATCAGGCAATGGCTCGATGCGGATTTGCGCATTCGCCTCGGCCGCCTGATGCGCCACGGTGGCGGCGATGCCCTCGATCAGCTCGCGAGTGTTGATCCGGTCGGGACTGAACTCGCGCCGACCTTCGCGGGTGAGATTGAGGATCGCGGTGATCAGGCGATCCATCTTGGCGATCGAGGATTTGATGAAGCCGAGCGCCTCGGAGAAATCGTCGGAGAGCTGCTTGTCGGCGCTCTCGAGCACAGGCTCGGCGCTGTCGGTGGCGTTCTGCGGCAATGCGGCAGCTTCCGAGGCGCTGTGGCTCAGGGCGGCGATCCGCTTGAAGATGTCGCCGCGCAGCTCCTCGAGCTCGCCGGTAAAGCCCATGATGTTGACGAGCGGCGAGCGCAGGTCGTGGCTGACGATATAGGCAAAGCGCTGGATCTCGTCATTGGCCTCGCGCAGATCGGCGGTGCGCTCCTGCACGCTGGTCTCCAGGGTGACGTTGAGGTCCCGGAGCTTGGTCTCGGCCTCGTCGCGGACGCGCGTGGAGCGGCGCACCTGGAACGCCGCGATCGCGCCAAGCGCAATCACGATGCACGATCCGGCGATGGTGACGGAGGACGCCAGTATCTGCGAGCGGTCGGCATTGGCCGTCCGCAAATCGAACAGCCGCTCTTCCTCGGCGTGCATCTTGTCCGTCACGTCGCGGATGATGGCATTGGTGTTGCCGGCGGCCGCCTCGCGGACCAGCGCCGCGGCGCTGGCGGGTTCGTCCCGCTTTATGAAATCCATTTCGCGCCTGAACTGATCGAGCCGGATGTCGATTGCCGCGCGCATCTTCTTCACGTTCTCGACCTGAAGCGGATTGTCGACCGTGAGCTGCGCCAGCTTATCCGCATAGGGGACGACGTTGGCCACCGCCTGTTCATGGTCGGTCAGGAATTCCGGCCAGCGGGTCAAGAGATAGGCGCGGGCCGCGCTTTCGGCACGGCGGAGCTCGAGCAGTACGGCATTGATCTGGTTTTCCACCTCGACGGTGTGGACCACCCAGGCGCTATCCTGGCGCGCCTTGTTCACCAGCAGGACCGACCCGGCGCTGATCGCAACCAGCACCACGAGCCCCGCCGCGAGCAGCAGGATCTGCCCCAATGCGCGCCGGCGCTTGGCGTCAGACGTCACGGGTGCCTCGTGTCATGGATCCAGTGGAATGCAAGCGGTCCTCGGGGATGGGACATCCCGGTCGCTGCAAACGCACGGTTCCGTGCTTTGTTCCATGCGTAATGGAACTGGCTTGGGTGTCTGACTTGGGCCGTCAGCCGATGGTCGGCTGCCCGGCGAGATACTGCTCCAGCCAGTGGATGTGATAGTCGCCATCGATGATGGAGGGCTCGCGCACCAGGGCGCGGAACAGCGGCAGCGTGGTCTCGATGCCGTCGACGACCATCTCGTCCAGCGCCCGGCGCAGCCGCATCAGGCATTCGCCACGGGTCTTGCCGTGCACAATCAGCTTGCCGACCAGCGAGTCGTAATAGGGCGGGATGACATAGCCCTGGTACACGGCGGAATCGATCCGGACGCCCAGGCCGCCGGGCGGGTGGTACTGCGAGATGCGTCCAGGCGAAGGGCGGAAGGTCTGCGGGTTCTCCGCATTGATGCGGCATTCGATGGCGTGGCCGATGATCGCGACCTCGTCCTGCTTCGCGGGCAGGTCGCCGCCGGCGGCAATCCGGATCTGCTCAAGCACGAGGTCGATATCGGTGATGCTCTCGGTGACGGGATGCTCGACCTGGATGCGGGTGTTCATCTCGATGAAATAGAACTCGCCGTCCTCGTAGAGGAATTCGATCGTGCCGGCGCCGAGATATTTCAGATCCCGCATCGCCTTCGCGCAGGTTTCGCCGATCTTTGCGCGCTGGGCGGCCGAGAGGACCGGCGAGGGACCTTCTTCCCAGACCTTCTGGTGGCGCCGCTGCAGCGAGCAGTCGCGCTCGCCGAGATGAATGGCGCCGCCGCGGCCGTCGCCGAGCACCTGGATCTCGATGTGGCGCGGCTTCTGCAGGTATTTCTCCAGATACACCGACGCGTCGCCGAAGGCGGATTTCGCTTCGGTTGCGGCGGTGGAGAGGGCCAGCGCCAGATCGGCTTCGCTGTGCGCGACTTTCATGCCGCGCCCGCCGCCGCCGGCGGCGGCCTTCACCAGCACCGGGAAGCCGATCGACCTGGCGATCGCCATTGCATCGTCATCAGAGCTTACGGCGCCGTCGGAGCCGGGAACGACGGGAATGCCCAGTCGCTTGGCGGTCTTCTTGGCCTCGATCTTGTCGCCCATCAGGCGGATGTGCTCGGCCTTCGGACCGATGAAATGCAGATTGTGCTCGGCCAGGATCTCGGCGAAGCGGGCGTTTTCGGAGAGAAAGCCGTAGCCGGGGTGCACCGCCTCGGCGCCCGTGATCTCGCAGGCCGCGAGCAGGGCGGGAATGTTGAGATAGGAGTCCTTCGACGGCGGCGGCCCGATGCAGACGCTCTCGTCCGCAAGCCGCACATGCATGGCATCCGCGTCAGCGGTCGAATGCACGGCCACCGTCGAAATGCCGAGCTCCTTGCAGGCGCGCAGCACGCGAAGCGCGATTTCACCGCGGTTGGCTATGAGGATCTTGTCGAACATGTGCTTCCAGCTCGCGGGCGGCGAATGGCGACTAGCGAGTGGAGTTGTCTCTTCACCATTCGCTATCCGCTACGCGCCATTCGCTATTCGATAATTACCAGCGGCTCGCCGAATTCGACGGGCTGGCCGTCCTCGACGAGGATCTGCGTCACGGTGCCCGCGCGTGGGGACGGAATCTGGTTCATCGTCTTCATCGCTTCGATGATCAGCAGCGTCTGTCCGGCTGATACCTTGCTGCCGACCTCGATGAAGGGCTTTGCGCCCGGCTCCGGCGCCCAATATGCGGTGCCGACCATGGGCGAGGGCACTACGCCCGGATGTTTGGCGAGGTCGGTCGCGGCAGTGGCAGCCACGGGTGCAGCCACCGACAGGGCCGGTGCGACGGCCGCCGGCACGGCCGCGGCAATGCTGACGTTGCGCGCGACACGCAGGCGGACGCCCGCGCGCTCGATCTCGATCTCGGTCAGTTGGGTCTCGTCGAGCAGGAGCGCGAGTTCGCGGATGAGCGCGGCGTCATCCTTGTCGTTGTCTTTGCCGGGCTTTGCGGCGGATTTGTCGTCTGGCTGGCGCGCCATGATCTTGGTCCGAAACTCTCTGTCTGATGACGGGGAATGCGTCAGGCTGTCGCCTTGGCGCCGATCCTGGCGGCGAGGCCTGATATCGCGAGGCGATAGCCATCGATGCCGAAGCCGCAAAGCGACGCAAAGGCGGCTTTAGCAGTGAAGGAATGATGCCGGAAGCTCTCGCGGGCATAAATATTGCTGATATGCACCTCGACGGTCGGAATTTTCACCCCGACCAGCGCGTCATGCAGTGCGATCGAGGTATGGGAATAGGCCCCCGCATTGATGATGATGCCGACCGCCTGCTTCGCCCGCGCCTCATGGATGAAGTCGACCAACTCGCCCTCGCGATTGGACTGCCGGCAGTCTGCGGTGAGGCCAAACTGGGCCGCGGTATCCCTGCAGAGCTTCTCGACATCGGCGAGCGTGGCATGGCCATAGGTCTCGGGTTCACGGGTCCCGAGCAGATTGAGGTTCGGGCCGTTGAGCACGTAGATCGTTGCGGCAGGGACCTGGGCCATCCGGAATTCCAAGAAATAGCGCTAAAGCGTTCTGGCAGGACCCTTTCGGAAACCGGGGGGTCCGGGTCCTGCTCCAAGTCGCGGGTTTATAGGTAACAACGGACCAGAGGGAAAGCTTTAGGTTTGTGGGAAACCGGTTCAAGCGGCTCATTCGCGCCGTCAGATAAGCCGGCTAACTCATGGAAAACGCTAATTAACCAACTTCTGTGGAAAAAGCCCCACGGGCGGCGCCCGGCGGGCAGGAAAAAACGAGGGCGGGTCTAACCCGCCCTCGTTTGGGAGCTGCCGTTAACCCTCAAGAATGTAGACGATCTCATGCGTCTCGGGACGCACGATCACGTAGCGGCCGCCAACCAGGATGAACTGATAGCCGCGCCACTCCGGATAGATCTCGACGATCCGGGACGGCAGTGGGTGGAAACGCACCGTCGAAGGCACGGCGGTGCCGACTGCGACGTTGAAGTTCACGTTCTTGACTTCCTCGACCCGCTCCGACCTGATCGCGGAGACGATCTGGGTCCGCTTCTCGGGCGGCGGAGCCGCGGTTGCCGAGGTTGCGGCATTACCGGTCGTGGTCTGCGAGCGGCTGGTGTCGGTTGCACCCTTCTGCGTCTCCACGCCGCTCTTGTCGCGGCTTTCGGCGGCGGTGCCGCCGCTCTTGTCGCGAGTCTCGGCATTCATGCGATCGCGACCTTCGCGGCCTTCGGCGTTCATGTTGCTCCGGTCACGATTGTCGCGACCTTCAGCCTTCATGTCCTTGTCGCCTCTGGTCCTCTCGTTATCCGAGCTCATGCTCTTCGACTTCTGACCGGGCGCGTTGGTATCCTGCGCATTCCTGTCGGCCGCGCCAGCCTTGTCGGAATCCGACCTCATGCCGGACGAGCCTGAGCTCTTTCCAGACTGCTCGGCGCCACTCGTACCCGTGGTGCCGTGTTCACGGTTCATCGTGCCCGAAGACGCGCCACCGGATGGCGAGCTGTGCTGCGTTGTGGCGCCGCCACCGGACGACGGTGACTCTCGACCCATGCCGGTGCCCTGCGCGTTCGCAAAGCCGGTTCCCGCGATCAGGGCCGCTGTCGCGACCGAAATCAACAAGCGGTTAGTCATTTCGATTCCTCCTCACAAAGTCCTGCATTGCCCGCGCCGACAACGAAAGCAGGAGAGCGATGTTCCGAGCTGAGAGCGGTTCCACGCGGTTTGTTTTGTGAATGCGCGATGAACGGAAGCGTGCAGAAACGCTCAAACAAAAAGGCCGGCTGCGAAGCCGGCCTTTGCGCATCCGAGATTGTCTCGCAGTGATGTCAGCACGTCGCCTTGCCGCAACGGGCGATGCCGATCTTTTCTTTCAGATTCTCCAGCCCGACCGCGCCGATCACGACCTGCTTGCCGATGACGTAGCTTGGCGTGCCGTTCATGCCCATGGCTTCCGCGAGCTTGAAGTTCTCCTCGATGGTCGCCTTCGCTTCCGGGCCCGCCATATCCTTCTCGAGCCTGGCCATGTCGAGGCCGACTTCCTTGGCGACCGCCATCGCGCGTGCCTTGTCGGCGGCGCCACGGCCGCCGAGCAGCTTCTGGTGGAAGTCGAGATATTTCTTGCCTGTCGGATCCTGCATGCGCACGGCGACGGCGACTTGCGCCGCTTCCACCGAGCCCTGGCTCAGCACCGGAAATTCCTTCAGCACGACTTTCAGCTTGGGATCGGCCTTCATGAGGTCGATCATGTCGACCATCGCGCGTTTGCAGTAGCCGCAGTTGTAGTCGAAGAATTCCACGAAGGTGACGTCGCCGTCCTTGTTGCCGAGCGTCACGCCGCGCGGCGAGTTGAAGATCACATCCGCATTCTTCGCGATGCTCGCCTGATGCTTCTCGGCCTCGGCCGCGGCCTGGCGCTTGGTCAGCTCGGTCATCGCCTCCTCGAGCACCTCGGGATGCGTGACCAGGTAATTGCGCACGATGCTCTCGATGTCGCTGCGTTGCGTATCGGAGAAGCCTTGCGCGGATGCGGGCAGGGAGGCGCCTGCGAGCGCTGCGGTGAGCAGGGCGGGAGCAAGAAAACGGAGCGGGCGCATGTGCAAATCCTTGTGAGGTTTGGCAATCGTTGTAGACGATTTACGTTGATGGCTAGTTGTTTTTCTGACCCGGCAGCGGCTTGGCGCTCACAATATCGTCAGCCTTGACCCAGCCGGGGGTTCCGATGGCAAAGCGCGTCTTGGCACGCGAGGCCAGCTCGCGCGCGGTCTTGCTGTCGCCGCGCAGATAGGCGGCCTGGGCGGAAGCGAGGTCCGCTTGCGCATAATCGCCCTTGCGGCCATAGGCCATGGCAAGCTGGGTATAGCCGATCGGCGCCTCGCTCTCGCGCGCCACCGCGGCGCGCAGGATGTTGATGGCTTCATCGGTGTAGGCGTTGTTGCTGGTCGCGACCAGCGCCTGGCCCAGCAGCATCTCGATCAGGGGCGCGTTGCCCGAGAGCTGCACCGCCCTTCGCAATGGCGCGATCGCCTCCGCCGGCCTGCCGCCCTCGAGCAGCGCCTGGCCGCGCAATTCATAGAAATAGGCGTTGTTCGGCTGCGCCTGAATCAGGCCGTCGATTTGGGCCAGCGCACTGCGGAGATCGCCGTGCAGATAGGTCGAGATCGCCCGCGCATAGCGGGCGGGCAGGCCGTTGTTGGACGAAGGATAGCGGC
The DNA here is from genome assembly GCF_055456055.1 of Bradyrhizobium sp. LeoB3. Taxonomy (NCBI): domain Bacteria; kingdom Pseudomonadati; phylum Pseudomonadota; class Alphaproteobacteria; order Hyphomicrobiales; family Nitrobacteraceae; genus Bradyrhizobium; species Bradyrhizobium sp. LeoB3. The sequence goes on along the minus strand of NZ_JBVBEF010000046.1, from coordinate 45,414 downwards.
GATAGACGGTGTCCTGCCGCTCCATGAATGCGGAGATCTTGGCGCGCACCATGTCGTGGCGCATTTGCAGCGCGGGATCATCCTTCTTGTCCCAATAGGCGCTGGAACGCGCGATCTCCGCCAGCGCCGCCACGCGATCAGCGGGCATTGGATGCGACATCAGATACGGATCGGCGCCGCGAGTTGCGAACAGGCTTTCGTCGGTGAAGCGCTTGAACGTTTCGTACATGCCCTTGGCGGACTGGCCAGTCGCGTTCAGGAATTTCACGCCGGCGCGGTCGGCGTTCTCTTCCTGCTGGCGCTGATAGGAGAGCAGCGTTCGGCGGATCACTTCCTGCGGCGCCGCGACCGCCGCGGCACCGGCATTGGCGAGGCCGTTGCTGCTGCCACCGCGTGCGCCTGCGACCATCGCGCCGGCGCCGAGCAGCATGGCGATGATCATCTGGGTCTGCGCCTGCGCCAGTTGCTCGCGGAGCTTTGCGAGATGGCCGCCGGCAAGATGTCCTGTCTCGTGCGCGAGCACGCCGATGATCTGGTTCGGCGTCTCCGACTGCATGAGCGCGCCGTAGTTGACGAAGATACGCCGGCCGTCCGCAACGAAAGCGTTGAACGTGCCATCGTTGATGATGACCATCTGGATGTTCTGCTTCTCCAGTCCCGCAGCGCGCAGGATCGGCCTCGTATAGTCGCGCAGCAATTGCTCGGACTCGGTGTCGCGAAGGATCGGCGGGCCCTTGTTCTCCTGCGCCAGCGCCATCGTCGGCGCGACCGCCAGCGCGATCGCGGTGGCGAGTGCGGTCAATTTCAGGGTCTTCTTGCGAAGCGCGAAACGGAGCAGCATGGAGCGGTCTTAGCGATTGGCGGCGGGCCACGGACAATATATGCCCTAACAAACCGCCGAATGCGGCCAGTCTGGGGCGCAACCGGTCGTTACGGAACCCGAAACCGGCGACGCCGGCCCAAATAGCAGATATCCATGCCCGAAGCGACATTTAGAGACCGCGTGAATCACCTTTTGACCGCTTCGGGAAGGAGCGAGGTTCCGCCCTTCATGGTTATGGACGTGATGGCGGCGGCGGCGCGAATCGAGGCGGCCGGCGGGCATGTGATCCACATGGAGGTCGGCCAACCGGCGGCGCCGGCGCCGAAAGTGGCGATCGCGGCAGCTCACGCGGCGCTCGACGATGGACGCATCGACTACACCTCCGCGCTCGGTATTCCCTCGCTGCGTGCGCGCATCGCGCGGCATTATCGCGAGACGTATGGATGCGAGGTCGATGCCGAGCGCGTCGTGATCACGACGGGCTCGTCGGGCGGCTTCATCCTGGCGTTTCTCGCAATGTTCGAGCCGGGCGATCGCGTTGCGGTGACCGTGCCCGGCTATCCGCCGTACCGGCATATCCTGAGTGCGCTCGGCTGCGAGCCGGTGCTGATCGAGACAACGAACGAAACGCGGCATGCGCTGACCGGCGAGGCCCTGCTCGACGCGCATCGCAAGGCGCCGCTCAAAGGCGTTCTGGTGGGCAGCCCCGCCAATCCGACCGGCACGATGATGTCGCGCGAGGCTCTTGCAAGCCTGATGGCGGCGGCCGAGAGCGCCGGCATCCACTTTATCTCGGACGAGATCTATCACGGGCTCGACTACGCCTTTCCGGCAGTGACGGCGGCCGAATTGTCCCCACACGCCCTCGTGATCAACTCGTTCTCGAAATATTTCTGCATGACCGGTTGGCGGGTCGGCTGGATGGTCGTGCCCGAGCCGCTGGTGCGCCCGATCGAGCGGCTGCAGCAGAACCTCTCGATTTCGGTGCCGACGCTGTCGCAGATCGCCGCCGAAGCCGCCTTCGATGGCCGCGAGGAGATGGAAGCGATCAAGCGCGGCTATCAGGAGAACCGGCGTATCCTGATCGAGGGGCTGCCGAAGGCGGGGCTGACCAAGTTCCTGCCCGCGGATGGCGCATTCTACCTTTATGCCGATGTGTCGGACTTTACGTCCGACAGCTTCGAATTCGCCCGCCTGATGTTGGAAAAGGCCCATGTCGCGGCGACGCCGGGTGTCGATTTCGATCCGATTCATGGCCGCGCCTTCATCCGTTTTTCCTATGCGCGGTCCGCAGAGGAGATGCAGGAAGCGGTTGCGCGGATCGCTGGTTGGCTTAAATAGCCCGCCAGTTTGTCACACCCCCGGAGTTGACCTTGTCCGTCAGATCGGTATCTGTTTCCGCCGCCGCCAGGCATTTTCCTCTTGCTTCGGTGCTGTGGCCGAACCGGTCGGGTGATTTCTCCGGATTGTTGCGCGGGATCGTCCTGGTATTCCTGGGTACAGCGCTGCTGACGCTGTCGGCCAAGGTCAATCTGCCGCTGCCCTATGTGCCGATGACGCTGCAGACGCTGGTGGTGCTGACGATCGGCGCTGCCTACGGCTCATGGCTGGGAACGGCGACCGCGATCGCCTATCTGGCGGAAGGCGCGATCGGCTTTCCGGTGTTTGCCGGACCGGTCGGCGGCCTCGCGCCGCTGATGGGGCCGACGGCCGGCTATCTGTTCGGCTTCGTGGCGGCGGCGTTCGTCACCGGTTGGCTCGCCGAGCGCGGCTTTGACCGAAGCGTCGTCCGGCTGTTTGCAGCGATGGCGCTCGGCCACATCATCATCCTCGCGGCCGGTTTTAGCTGGCTCGCCTTCGGTGTCGGCCTGGGGGCCGAGAAGGCATGGCTGGTCGGGATCGTGCCGTTCGTCGCGGGCACGCTCGTCAAGACCGCGCTCGGGGCCGCGCTGCTGCCGGCCGCACGGCGGCTCGCCGATCGCCGCCTGTAAGCGAGCCTCGGGCGAGGCGCCTGCCAATCTGATTTTCCGAGATGGTCATCGCCGCATCGCTCGGCGGATCGACCTTGCGCATCTTCGAGTAGGAGTGAGACTCATGGCAACGATTGCGACGAGCGAGCCTGCCGAGGCCAGCACATCAAAACCGTGGTACCGAATCCTCTATGTCCAGGTGCTGATCGCGATCGTGCTCGGCGTCGTGGTCGGCTGGTTGTGGCCGGCGCTCGCGACAAATGACTGGATCAAGGCGCTCGGCGACGGCTTCATCAAGCTGATCAAGATGGTGATCGCTCCGATCATCTTCTGCACGGTGGTCTCGGGCATCTCCCATATCCAGGACGCCAGTAAGGTCGGGCGCGTCGGGATCAAGGCGCTGCTCTATTTCGAGATCGTCTCCACCTTTGCGCTGATCCTCGGCCTGATCATGGGCAACCTGTTCCAGATCGGCCATGGGCTCGCAGCAAAACCCGGGGCGGCGGACGTCGCGAACGCCACCAAGTACGCGGATCAAGCGCACGCTCAGAAGTCGGTCGATTTTGTCCTCAACATCATCCCCGACAGCGTGTTCGGCGCGTTCGCGCGCGGCGACATCCTGCAGGTGCTGCTGTTTGCGATCCTCTTCGGCTTCGCGCTGATGGCGATGGGCAAACGCGGCGAGCGGCTGCGCGATATCATCGACGATGGCGCACATGCGGTGTTCGGCGTGATCAGCATCGTCATGAAAGCGGCGCCCGTCGGCGCGTTCGGCGCGATGGCCTTCACCATCGGCAAGTTCGGTCCCGCGGCGCTCGGCAACCTGATCGGCCTGATCGCGCTGTTCTACGGCACCGCCGCGCTGTTCGTGGTGCTGGTGCTCGGCCTGATCGCGCGGGTGATGGGCTTCAGCATCTTCAAGTTCATCGCCTACATCAAGGATGAGCTGTTGATCGTGCTTGGCACCAGCTCGTCCGAGAGCGCGCTGCCGCAATTGATGGAAAAGCTGGAGCGGCTCGGCTGCTCCAAGCCGGTGGTCGGGCTGGTGGTGCCGACCGGCTACTCCTTCAATCTCGACGGCACCAACATCTACATGACGCTGGCGACGCTGTTCATCGCGCAGGCACTTGGCGTCGATCTCTCCTTCGGCCAGCAACTGACCATCCTGGTCGTCGCGATGCTGACCTCGAAGGGGGCGAGCGGCGTCACCGGGGCGGGTTTCATCACTCTCGCGGCGACGCTGAGCGTGGTCAATCCGGCGCTGGTGCCGGGCATGGCCATCGTGTTCTCGATCGACAAGTTCATGAGCGAGGTGCGCGCACTGACCAACATCACCGGCAACGGCATCGCCGCGGTGTTCGTCTCATGGTGGGAGGGCGAACTCGACCACAAGAAGCTGCACGCCAATCTGAACAAGCAGATCGATCCCTCCGACGTCGAGACGGCGATCACCACGGACTGACCTGCCGGCGAGCTTTTCTGCGCGGCAAACGCAACGATAACGGGGCGCACCATTTCCCATGGTGCGCCCCGTTCCACATGGAGCAAATCGTTCTGAAGGAAGCCAGCTAGGACTAGCGGTAGACGACCAGGCGAAGATCAGGCCCGCCGACACTCCGTCCAAGGGTCCCGTTTGGCGGCCGATCGCCCGCATGGCCATTTTGCGCGAAATGCGCAATAAACCTTGAATGTTGCGTGATGCGAGCATATACGGCGGCCGTTTGCTCGTTTCTCTGGCGGAAATGCGCAAAATGATCGAATGAGCGCTTTGCGCGGGAGAAAACAGAAATGCAGGTTCCAATTAAGCGGGCGATCGAGAAGGTCCCTGGCGGGATGATGGTGGTCCCGCTGTTGGTCGGGGCGCTTATTGCGACCTTCTTTCCCGAGACTCCGAAGTTCTTTGGCTCCTTCACCGGCGCGCTGTTCTCCGGCGCACTGACGATTCTCGCCGTGTTTTACGTTTGCATGGGCGCGAGCATCGATTTCCGCGCGACCCCCTACATCGTGAAGAAGGGTGGCACCCTACTGATCGTGAAGGTTGGCGTTGCCGTTGTCCTCGGCCTGATCTTCGGCCGCATTTTGGGAGAAGCGCCGGTCGCTGCTGGCATGTTCGCGGGTGTGTCGACTCTCGCGATCGTCGCCGCCATGAACGACACGAATGGCGGCCTCTATATGGCGTTGATGGGCCAATATGGACGTCCGCGTGACGTCGGCGCCTATACCATCATGTCGCTGGAGAGCGGTCCTTTCCTCACCATGATCACCTTGGGCGTCGCCGGCCTCTCGGCATTTCCATGGCAGACCCTCGTGGGCGCTATCTTGCCTCTGATGGTGGGCATGATCATCGGCAATCTCGATCGCGAGATGCGCGACTTCCTGAGCCGCGCGGTGCCTGTGATGATCCCGTTCTTCGCCTTCGCGCTCGGCGCCGGCCTCGATCTGTCGAAGGTCTGGCACGCCGGTCTACTCGGCCTCGGCATGGGAGTGGCCGTGGTGGTTCTGACCGGAATCCCGCTGTTCTTGGCCGATCGCATCACTGGCGGGAATGGTGTCGCGGGTGTTGCGGCGGCCTCGACGGCCGGTAATGCTGCGGCAGTCCCGGCGATTGTCGCCGCGGCCAATCCGGCCTATGCGGACGCGGCGCGGCCTGCGACCATCCTCGTCGCGGCATGCGTCGTGGTTACCGCAATCCTCGTGCCGATCGTTACGGCCTGGACGGCCCGCGTTGTTGGTCGCGACGTCGAGGAGCCTGCAGAAAAGGACCAGGCTTCTGCCGGTAACATGACCCCCGCGGTGCGCTCGGCTGTCACTGAGGCAGGTCACTGAAGATGGCCCTCAAAGCGTTTTCGAGCGAAGTGGATACCGGTTCGCGTCAAGAAAATGCGCCAAGCCAGAGCTGGCTGATCGTCGCTGACGATCTCACCGGTGCCGCGGATTGTGCGATCGCCTTCGGCAGAAGGGGGCGTGCGGCTGCGGTGACGTGGGGTGAGGTGACCGACGCGTCGGGTTACCAGCTGCCCGTCCTGGCCTACGATGCAGCGAGTAGAGGCCTTTCGGGCGGAGCCGCTGCAGCCCGCCATGCCGATGTGCTGGCGCGCCTCTGCGAACCCGGACGTATTCTTTTCAAGAAAATCGACTCGACGCTGCGGGGGCAACCTGCAGCGGAGACTGCCGCCGCGATCGCGCATCTCAAGTCACGGTCGGGTCCGGCCTTCGGCGTGTTCGCGCCGGCCTTTCCGGCCACCGGCCGCACCACAATCGACGGGCGCATCCTGGTCAAAGGCCGCCCCCTCGAGGAGGCCGAGGTCTGGCGGCGCGACCACACCTATTCGAATGCCGATCTTGTCGACGTTCTCGCGACCGCGGGCATTCGCGGTGAGAAGGTCGAGCTCGCTGCCGTGCGCGGTGGCGATCTCAAAGCCACATTCGCGAGGCTGGCCGGGGAGGGCGATGTGGTCGCGGCCTGCGACGCCGAGACCGAACACGATCTGCATTTGATCGCGGAGGCGAGCCTGCATGCATCGCCCGCAACTTTCTTCATCGGCAGCGCCGGCCTCGCGCATGCGCTGGCCGGCCTCGAAGACAGCCATATCGTCGAGCCACTGCGCATTCCGACGAGCGCATCCGGCACCCTGATCGTGGTGGGCTCGCTCGCCGGCGCATCTCGCACTGCCGCGCGCCGGCTGGAGGCGACCGGCACCGTGGTGCATTTCCCGGTCGCGCCGGAGACGCTGCTCAACGATGGTGCCGGCCGGGCGGCGCTCGCCGCGGACGTGATGAAACGACTTGCCGGCGGCGGCGATGCACTGGTTGAGATCATCATGGATGATCATCCCGACATGTCGCTCGGCCCACAGCTCGCCAAGGGTCTTGCCGACGCTCTAGAGGCCGTCGCACCCGCGATCGGCGCCTTTGCTGCGACGGGCGGCGAAACTGCCGCGGCGCTGCTGTCGCGCTTCGGCGTCAACGGCATCCGTCTTGCCGACGAAATCGAGCCGGGCGTGTCGCTCGGCCTCACTCTTGGCCGATTATCCGTTCCGATCGCCACCAAAGCGGGCGCGTTCGGTGACGAGCACAGCCTCATCCGCATCAGCGAGCGCCTTCGCGCCGTCCGAACCAGAGGAAGTTTCATATGACCAGTCCGACCATTGCGATCACCATGGGAGATCCGGCCGGTATCGGGCCCGAGGTGATCATGAAGGCGCTGGCGCAGCCGGAGGTGCAGGCGATCTGCAATGCGCTGGTGATCGGCGATGCCAACCGTTTGCGCAAGGCCGGTCAGATCGTCGGCCTCTCGCTTGAGGTCGATGCGTTGAGCGACGCGAAGGAGGCGAATTTTGCGTCGAAGGCGGTGCAGTGCGTTGACCTGAAGCTGGTGCCGGACGATCTGCCGTTCGGCAAGGTTTCGGCAACGGCAGGTGAGGCGGCTTATCGCTACATCGAGAAAGCCGTGCAGGTGGTGCAGGCAGGGCTCGCTCAGGGCATCTGCACCGCGCCGCTCTCCAAGGAAGCGCTGCATGCGGCCGGCCACAAATATCCCGGCCATACCGAGCTCCTGGCGCATCTGACCGGCACGCCGGAAGTGTCGATGATGCTGGTGTCGCCGAAACTCCGCGTCATTCACGTGACCACGCATATCGGCCTGCTCGATGCGATCGAGAAGATCGAGCCCGGCCTCGTCGAGCGTGTCATCGCACGCGGATATGACGTGCTGGTGCGCGCCGGCATCGCCAATCCGAAGATCGGCGTCTGCGCCATCAATCCGCATGCCGGCGAGAACGGGTTGTTCGGTCGCGGCGAGGAAGCCGCCAAGATCACGCCGGCCGTGGAAGCCTGTCAGCGCAAGGGCTGGGACGTGCGCGGCCCCCTGCCTGCCGACACGCTGTTCTTCCTGGCCGGCCGCGGCGACTACGACATGGTGGTCGCGATGTATCACGATCAGGGCCATGGACCCATCAAGGTGCTTGGGTTGGAAGCCGGTGTAAACATCACGGTTGGCATGCCGGTGATCCGCACCTCGGTCGATCACGGGACCGCCTTCGACATCGCGGGCAAGGGCATCGCCGACGAACGCAGCCTGATCGAGGCGCTGCGGCAGGCGGTCGATCTCGCGCCGAAGAAGGCGGCTTGAGGGGCTGGGCCTTATCGTTCGAGACGCCCGGTACGCGGGCTCCTCCGGATGAGGAGCTCGATGTGGGTTAAGCGCTTGTATTGCGCGGCCGATCCATCGTGGTATCCATCGGCCGTGCCGCGGAGCCGATACGGTCGAGCTCGGCTGACGCAATGAATCTGTGGGCTGAGGTTCGATGTCGATGCGCAGCAAGGAGCGTCACGCTCGTCTGTTGGAAGCACTGAACGCAGGAGAGATCGATGTCGACGATCTCGCGCGGCGCTTCGACGTCTCCGCCTCCACCGTGCGGCGCGACCTGCAGCATCTCTCCAAGAACAATGTCGTGCGCCGCACCTATGGCGGCGCCATTCTCACCGCCCACGCAAACGAGACGACGCTCGAGCAGCGCCTTGCGGTCCAGGGCAAACAGAAGCAGGCGATCGCGCACGCAGCGATCGATCTGATCGAGGACGGCGACACGCTGATTCTCGATGCCGGCTCGACGGTCGCAGCCTTCGGCCGACTGCTGCAGCAGCGGCGGCTGCGCATCATCACCAACAATCTCGCGCTGCTGCCCTTCCTCGCCAAGGCTCCGACCATAGAGCTTGTGGTGCTGGGCGGCGCGCTGCGCACCACCAGCATGAGCACCATGGGGCCGCTCGCCAACGAGGCGCTGCGCCGCATGACCGCGGACCGCGCCGTCATGAGCGCCGACGGCGTGGTGGATGGCCGTGGCCTGTGCGAAGCGGATCTCGAGCAGGTCGCACTGAAGTCGCTGATGATGCAGCAGTCGAAAGAAGTCATCGTTCTCGCCGACGCCAGCAAGCTCGGCCGCGCCGAACAAATGGCCTGGGCGCCGCTGCCGCCGCGCTGGACGCTGGTGACTGATCTCGGCGCATCCGACGAGCAGCGCAAGCGCCTCGCCGATGCGGGAGCGCGCTTGATCGTTGCTGGCGTTCGCTAGAGCATTTTTCGGTTCTGATGGAATCAGAACCGAACTCTAGATTCTAATTTTGACGCGTTTTCTGCGCAGATAAGTCTACGCAATCTGCGTAAACTTGATTGCTATGCGAACCGGTGTCCACCCTCGGATCAAGTCCGAGGGCATGCTTCGCTCGAAAACGCCCTAGCCCCCGCCACCAAAGCGGCGCGACCACCAGCCGGCCTTGCGGGGCGCCGGAGCCTCGGTCGCCGCTGCAGGCGCAGGTTCCGCGATGGCCGCAGGCGCAGGTTCGGCGGCCGGCGCGGGAGCGGGCTCTGCCGGCGGAATCGGCTCGGATTCGCTTTGCACCACGACGGGCACGGGCTCGGGCTGCGAGGCGAAGCTCACTTTCTCGCGCACGGTCGAGCGGCGACGCATCGCGCGATCATTCTCCTGCGCAGGCTCCTCGGCCTCGGGCGCGGCGACGCTCACCGGCTCCGGCTGAGGGGGCGGGCTCTTGGCCGGCTCCAGCTCGAACTCGGGCTCGGCGACCGGTTCGGGCTGAACCAATGTCTGTGCAGGCTCGGGCGAGCCGCCGTCGAAATCGGCGACGGCGTCCGCGGCTTCCGGCTCCGCGCGCGGGCCGAGCTCGTCGGCAATCGAGGCGGCAAGACCCTCATCCGCACCATGGCCGCCACGGCGGCGGCGTCCGCCGCGCCGTCCACGCCGGCGCGGACGGCGTTCGCCGTTCTGGCCTTCACCACGAGCCGACTGCTCTTCGCTCTCGTCCTCGTCGGTCTCGACTTCCTCGGCGGCAATGCCGTCGTCGGTCTCGGGCGCAAGCGGCAACGCCTCGCCATCCTCGCGCGGCACACCGCCCTCGCGGACTTCGCCGCCGCCACCGCGGCCGCGACGCCGCCGGCGCCGCCTTCGGCGCGGACCGTCGGCCTCTTCGCCGGCGCTCGTTTCGTCGCTCAGGCCTTCCGTTTCCTCGGTCTCGATCTCCGCCTCGATGTCGAACGGTTCCTCGTCGTCATAGGCCTCTTCGAGCTGAGGCGGCGCGGACGCGGCCTGCGCCGCGAGCAGCGCCTTGGCGGCTTCCAGCGTGTGCACCTGCTCGCCGCGGTCGATGATGTAGGACTGCTGGCCGCTCACGGTCGCATCCGCCGCCACCGAGATCTGGACCTTGAAAGCGGTTTCGAGATCGCGCAGATGGCCGCGCTTGTGGTTGAGGACGTAGAGCGCGACGTCCGTGCGGGTGCGCACCACGAGATTGTGAGTCGCGCCCTTCATCAGGATTTCCTCGATGCCGCGCAGGAGCTGCAGCGCCACCGACGAGACCGAGCGGACATGCCCGGAGCCGCCGCAATGCGGGCAGGGCTCGGTCGAGCTCTCGAGCACGCTGGCGCGGATGCGCTGGCGCGACATCTCGAGCAGGCCGAAATGCGAGATGCGCCCGACCTGGATGCGTGCGCGGTCCTGCCGCAAGCAATCGGAGAGCTTGCGCTCGACCGCGCGGTTGTTGCGCTTCTCGTCCATGTCGATGAAGTCGATGACGATCAGGCCCGCGAGGTCGCGCAGGCGGAGCTGTCGCGCGACTTCCTCCGCTGCCTCAAGATTGGTCTTGAGCGCGGTGTCCTCGATGTGATGCTCGCGCGTGGCGCGGCCGGAGTTGACGTCGATCGAGACCAGCGCCTCGGTCTGGTTGATGACAATGTAGCCGCCAGAGCGTAGCTGCACAGTCGGGGAGAACATCGCGTCGAGCTGGCTTTCGACGCACATCCGAGAGAACAGAGGCTGGCCGTCGCGGTACTGCTTCACCGCGCGGACATTCTCCGGCATCAGCATCTTCATGAAATCGCGCGCCTCGCGGTAGCCGGCTTCGCCCGCCACCATGATCTCGTCGATCTCCTTGTTGTAGAGGTCGCGCAGCGAGCGCTTGATCAGCGAGCCTTCCTCGTAGACGAGGGTGGGGGCCTGCGACTTCAGGGTCAGGTCGCGCACGGTTTCCCACATGCGGATCAGATATTCGAAATCGCGCTTGATCTCCTGCTTCGAACGCGAGGCCCCGGCCGTGCGCAGGATGATGCCCATACCCTCGGGCACGTCGAGATCCTGCACCACTTCCTTGAGCCGCGAGCGATCCTGGGCCGAGGTGATCTTGCGGCTGATGCCTCCGCCGCGCGCGGTGTTAGGCATCAGCACCGCATAACGGCCGGCGAGCGAAAGATACGTCGTTAGCGCCGCGCCCTTGTTGCCGCGTTCTTCCTTGACGACCTGCACCAGCATCACCTGCCGGCGCTTGATGACTTCCTGGATCTTGTACTGGCGTCGCGGGCGGAAGGGGCGCTCCGGCACCTCCTCGAGCGCGTCGTCGCCGCCAACGGATTCGACGACTTCCTCTTCTTCTTCGCCGTCTTCGCCTTCCTCGTCGTCCTCATCGTCATGCGCTTCGTCGCCGAGCGGCTCGGCGCCATGCTCGTCATGCGGCGCAGCCTCCGCGACGAGTTCCGCGGGGGCATGCTCATCGGACGCTGGATGCTCCTCGCCGGGTTCCGCGGTCGGTTGCGCATCCTCGGCGTGGGCGGCGTTTTCCTCGACCTGCTCCTCTCGCGCGCGCTCGGGCTCGTGATTAACCTCGATCTCGGCCCCGACATCCGGAGCGGCAGCGGCGGCCGATGCCTCGACCGCGGCGACAACCGGGTCGGCTTGCACGTCCGCTGCAGCGGTTTCGCTCAGAGCAGGCGCATGATCATGGTCGTCATGAGCATGACGGTCGTCACGGGCATGTTCGTGTTCGCCGTGCTCGTGCCCGTCATGATCGTGCTCGTCATGACGGTCGTGCTCGTCAGCATGCTCTTGTGCTTCGTGCTCATGGTGCTCATGCGCATCGGCGCCGAGCTCGTGCTGCTCGGCTTCCGCATGAAGCGCGTGATCCTCATCGGCCTGCGGATCGAGCGGCTCGGCGCCCTCGACGACCTCGCTCTGAACGCGCTCGCCATGACCGCGGCGGCGGGCATTGCGGTGCCGGGAGCGGCGGCGGTGAGGCCGGCTTTCGCTCTCCTCCTCGGCCTCGCGATGGGCGCGTTCTTCCGCCTCGATCAGCGCCTGACGGTCGGCGACCGGGATCTGGTAATAGTCTGGATGGATTTCGCTGAAGGCAAGGAAGCCATGGCGGTTGCCGCCATACTCGATGAACGCCGCCTGCAGCGACGGCTCTACGCGTGTCACCTTGGCGAGGTAAATATTGCCGCGCAGTTGCTTGCGTTGGGCAGTCTCGAAATCAAATTCTTCGACGCGATTGCCGCGGACCACGACGACCCGGGTCTCTTCCGGGTGGGTGGCATCGATCAACATCTTGTTGGGCATTCTGGAGCTCTTGAAGGCGGCGGGCGCGTAGCATGGCGCGCGCAGATTGCGCCGCCCGGTGACGCGACGGTCCACCTGATTCGGGGGTGAGGGGAAGGCCAAAACGCAAATCGGAGCGCCGTGCGAAGCCCGGCCCCACCGGAACAAACCGACGTGCGGAGCTTTCGCCTCGCGTGGTCGCGATCGTCTCGGGGGTGTTGGTCGGCAACACAGTCTGGCGCATCAAGCGGTTGGCCCGTCTGAACATATTCTGGCGGCAAACAATACCGCCGCATCTTTCGCTGAAGGCCCGGCGCGGCGCCAAAGCGCTCGCCGGCCAATCGCATATTGGGCCCCTTCTTTGACCATGAACCTTTCGGAAAACTGGTGTCCAGTTTTCCGGATCATGCTCTGGGGCCGAATAATCAGTTCTGCCGTGTCTCGCCCCATGCCACACAGAATGTGTCTGGGGCTGAACGCCGCTCGGGCTCAAACCGCCACTCCATGTCAGCCGCGCGCAGCGCTGGCTGGGGAGGGACCGGGAAAAAACGCTGGCACCTTCAGGCTCGAAGGTTCCACCGCTGCACCGGGAGGCTGAACGCGACACAACTGGGAGTATTAGCCGTCAGCACTCCGTACATACGTGGATTGGTCGCTGCACGCAAGGGAGCGTCGCGGCGAGGCAACAGTCGAACCATTTCGCCCGTGCGGTATTAGGGTCTCGTTAACCCTGTGGTTCTAATGCGGTATGACGACGGCTCGGAGGGCGCCGAATCGTGGCGGACCGCGTAAATCGATGGACTTCGCTGGGGTGCAGACTGTTGTGCGCCGCAGCGTTGGCGTGCGGCCCGATTGCTGTTTCCAGGGTGGCTGAAGCAACGCCGCCAAGTCCCTCTGCCGGCAGCGATTTTCCTGTCGTTTCTGAAGCCCGGCTTGCCGGAGACGCCAAGCAGACCCGGTTCATTGTCGACCTCGACAAGAAGATTCAATTCCGCGCCTTCACACTCGCCGATCCCTACCGGGTGGTCGTGGATATTCCCCAGGTGACGTTCCAGCTCCCCGCCGGAACCGGAAATTCCGGGCGCGGGCTGGTGAAGGCATTCCGCTACGGGCTGGTGATGCCGGGCGGGTCGCGAATCGTCTTCGACCTCACGGGGCCGGCGAAGATCGCCAATTCCTACGTGCTGGACGCGGCCAACGGCCAGCCGCCGCGCCTGGTCCTGGAACTGGAGCAGGTTGACCGCAACGCGTTCACCCAGCAGCTTGCGCCGGACGACCGGCCGGAGCTGAAGCAGACCATAGCGGAAGCCAAGGCGGCGTTGCCGGCCGAGGGAACGCCCAACGCAAAGCCAGGCGAGCCGGTGGATTCGCGGCCCCTGATCGTGATCGATCCCGGCCATGGCGGCATCGACAACGGCACCCAGTCGAACGGCGAGTTGGAAAAGACCCTCGTGCTCGGCTTCGGGCTCGCATTGCGCGACCGGATCGAGAAGTCGGGCAAATACCGGGTCGTCATGACCCGCACCGATGACACGTTCATCCCGCTGAACGACCGGGTCAAAATCGCCCGCAGCCAGTCGGCGGCGCTGTTCGTCTCGATCCATGCCGACGCGCTGCCGCGCCGGGAAGGCGACGCCCAGGGCGCGACCATCTATACGCTGTCGGACAAGGCCTCCGACGCGGAAGCGGAGCGGCTGGCGGAAGCCGAGAACAAGGCGGACGCCATCGCCGGCGTGAACCTGTCCGATGAGCCGACCGAGGTCGCCGATATCCTGATCGATCTCGCCCGCCGCGAGACCAAGACATTCTCCAACCGTTTTGCACGGCTGTTGGTGTCCGAGATGAAGACGACCGCGCGGATGCACAAGCACCCGCTGAAATCGGCGGGCTTTCGGGTCCTGAAGGCGCCCGACGTGCCCTCGGTCCTGGTCGAACTCGGCTATGTCTCCAACAAAGGCGACCTCGAACACCTGGTATCGGAGGACTGGCGCAACAAAGCGGTGGGATCGATGCTGCAGGCCATTGACGCCTTTTTTGCCAAGCGACTCGCGACGGCCACACCGGACAAGTGACAGTGCCTGGACTAGAAAGGGCGCCGCTCGGAACCGGGAGGCCCTAGTTTGGCCACAGCGGCAACGGTATAGGACGTTGTCGGGGGCCTCGTGGAATCGGCCGATTTTGTCCGCGGAGCGCTGTATTGTTCGCCTCAAGCACCGGCAGGCTGTTAGGGCCGGGAGCATTCGCAACGAGGAAGTGTCGCCGGCTGGTCCGGCGCAATAGGGTTGGAACGGAACTTCGATAATGCGCTTGCTCGTGCGGTTCATGGGTTTCTTGTTCGCCGCGGGGACCGTCGTGTTCCTGGTTGGCGTGGCCGGCGTCGCGGGCGCGATCTGGCATTTCTCCAAGGACCTGCCGGATTATTCGCAGCTTCAGGACTATGAGCCGCCGGTGATGACGCGCGTGCATGCGTCCGACGGCTCGCTGCTCGGCGAATATTCGAAGGAACGGCGGCTCTATCTGCCGATCCAGGCGGTGCCCAAGCTGGTCATCAACGCGTTCCTCGCGGCCGAAGACAAGAATTTCTACGAGCACGGCGGCATCGACTTTTCCGGCATGGCGCGCGCGGCGATCCTGTACGCGCAGAACTATGGCTCGGGCCGCCGGCCGCAGGGTGCGTCGACGATCACCCAGCAGGTCGCCAAGAACTTCCTGCTCACCAACGAGGTCTCGTTCGCGCGCAAGATCAAGGAAGCGCTGCTCGCGATGCGCATCGAGCGCGCTTACTCCAAGGATCGTATCCTCGAGCTCTATCTGAACGAAATCTATCTCGGCCTTGGTGCCTATGGCATCGCCGCCGCTTCGCTGGTTTATTTCGACAAGTCGGTGAATGAACTGACCGTCGCCGAAGCCGCCTATCTCGCCTCGCTGCCGAAGGCGCCGGCGGCGCTGCATCCGGTGCGCAACCGCGACCGCGCGATCGAGCGCCGCAACTACGTGATTGACCGCCTGCTCGAAAATGGCTGGATCAAGCAAGCCGACGCCGACAAGGCGCGCAAGGAGCAACTGGTCGTCACCAACCGCAGCAACGGCTCACATACCTTCGCCGGCGAATATTTTGCCGAGGAAGTCCGCCGCGACATCTTCGAGCGCTACGGCGAGAAGAAGCTTTACGAGGGCGGCCTGTCGGTGCGCACCACGCTCGATCCGAAGATCCAGGTGATGGCGCGCAAGACCATGGCCGCCGGCCTCGTCAACTACGACGAAGGGCAGGGCTGGAGGGGCCCGATCACCAAGCTCGATGTTTCCGGCGACTGGGGCGTGAAACTCGCCGACGTCAAATCGCTCTCGGACATCTCGCCATGGCGAATGGCGGTCGTGCTCGAAACCAGTGACCAGTCGGCGCGCATCGGATTCCAGCCCGGCCGCGAACTCGGCGGCGCCGTCAGCAAGCAGCGGCAGACCGGCCTTATCACACTCGATGGCATGCGTTGGGCAAGGCCCACGTCCGGCGCGGCGCGCGGGCGGTCACCAACGGCGGTGTCGCAGGTGCTCGCGCCCGGTGACGTCATCTATGCCGATCCCCTGGTGACCAAGGAGGGCACGGCGGTCGAAGGCCAGTACCGGCTGCGGCAATTGCCGGAAATCTCCGGTGCCATGGTCGCAATGGATCCATGGACCGGCCGCGTGCTGGCCATGGTCGGCGGCTTCTCGTTCGACCAGAGCCAGTTTAACCGCGCCACCCAGGCCTATCGGCAGCCGGGATCGTCGTTCAAGCCGATCGTGTATTCGACGGCGCTGGATAATGGCTACACGCCGTCCACAGTGGTGGTCGATGCGCCGATCGAAATCGACCAGGGGCAGGGCGCCGGCGTCTGGCGTCCGGAGAACTATTCGACCGGCAAGTATTACGGTCCGACCACGCTGCGCAATGCGCTGGCGCGCTCGCTGAACACCGTCACGGTGCGGCTGGCGCAGGACATCGGCATGCCTCTGATCGGCGAATACGCCAAGCGTTTCGGTGTCTATGACGAATTGCCGAACTATCTCTCCTACGCGCTCGGCGCTGGCGAGACCACGGTGATGCGGATGGTCACCGCCTATTCGATGTTCGCCAATGGCGGCCGCCGCGTGAAGCCGACGCTGATCGATCGCATCCAGGACCGTTACGGGCACACCATCTACCGGCACGACCAGCGCGAATGCCGCGGCTGTGACGTACCTGGAGGCTGGAAGAACCAGCCCGAACCGCAGCTCGTGGATCGCCGCGAGCAGGTGCTCGATCCGATGACGGCCTATCAGATCACCTCGATGATGGAAGGCGTGGTCCAGTACGGAACCGCCACGGCGGTGAAGGAGGTCGGCAAGCCGATCGCCGGCAAGACCGGCACCACCAACGATGAGAAGGACGTCTGGTTCATCGGCTTCTCGCCGGATCTCGTGGTTGGCGTCTATCTGGGCTACGACAAGCCGCGCAATCTCGGTCGTAAAGCCACCGGTGGCGCGTTGGCCGCGCCGGTCGCACGCGATTTCCTCAAACTTGCGCTGGCGGAGAAGCCGGCGACGCCGTTCAAGATCCCGGCCGGCATCAAGCTCGTGCGCGTCGATTCCAAGAGCGGCATGCGCGCTGGCCCGGGCGAGGGTGGACGCACCATCCTGGAAGCCTTCAAGCCGGGCACGGCGCCGCCGGATAGCTACTCCGCCATCGGCGTGGCCGATGCTGAGGGCCGGCTGCCGCCGGCCGTTGCGCCCGACGCGGGCGCGATCATGCGTCCCGGCGGATTGTATTAGCGCCTTGAGGCTCCAAATCATCGGGAAACAGGCCCGCGGCCGATTGCGCTTCCGCGCTTCGGCCGCTACATCCCTCACAAGACATTCATAATTCAGACCAGAAAGACCATGCGCGCGGAAGTCGAACGCCTAGTTGAAGAGATCAAGCAGTCAGTCGGGCTGCTGAGGAGGCATCTTTGACGTCGAGAAATCGACGGCACGGCTGGCCGAGCTGAACAAGCTCGCCGAAGATCCCGATCTCTGGAACGATCCCCAGAAAGCCCAGAAGCTGATGCAGGAGCGCACCTCGCTGGAGGATGCGCTGTCCGGCATCAGCAAGGTCGAGCGTGAGCTCGAGGACAATGTCGGCATGATCGAGCTCGGCGAGGCCGAGAACGATGAGGGCGTCGTCGCGGAAGCCGAGAAGGCGCTCAAGGACCTCAAGAAGGAAGTCGCCCGGCGCGAGCTGGAGGCGCTGCTGTCAGGCGAGGCCGACAAGTTCGACTCCTATCTCGAAGTCCATGCCGGCGCCGGCGGCACCGAGAGCCAGGACTGGGCGCAGATGCTGCTGCGGATGTACACGCGCTGGGCGGAGAACCATGGCTTCAAGGTCGAGTATCTCGAGGAATCCCAGGGCGAAGAGGCGGGCATCAAGTCCGCCACCATCCAGATCAGCGGCCACAACGCGTATGGCTGGCTGAAGACCGAAGCCGGCGTGCATCGCCTGGTGCGGATCTCGCCGTTCGATTCCAACGCGCGTCGCCACACCTCGTTCTCGAGCGTGACGATCTTTCCGGTGGTCGACGACAGCATCAAGATCGACATCAAGGAATCGGATGTGCGCACCGACACCATGCGCTCCGGCGGCGCCGGCGGTCAGCACGTCAACAAGACCGAATCCGCGGTGCGCTTGACGCATATTCCGACCGGCATCGCCGTGGTCTGCCAGGCCGGCCGCTCCCAGCACAAGAACCGCGCGCAAGCGTGGGACATGCTGCGCGCCCGCCTCTACGAGATCGAATTGAAGAAGCGCGAGGAGCAGGCGGCCGCGGATCAGGCCGCCAAGACCGATATTGGCTGGGGCCACCAGATCCGCTCCTATGTGCTGCAGCCCTACCAGATGGTGAAGGACCTGCGCACAGGCGTGCAGACCTCAGATACCGCAGGCGTGCTCGACGGCGACCTTGATGAGTTCATGGCGGCTACGTTGGCGCAAAAGGCATTCGGCACGACCGCTGGCGCGATCGAGGACGTCGATTAATGGGGCGCGCGGCTTGGTCGGGCAACCGGCTGCGCGCTCTTCCATTCCGAGAACCATCGTGTGAACCGGCCGCTGTCGCGCTCGCCGCCGTGCCACACGGCGTACACGGTCCCGTCGCCTGCGACCATGATCACGGCGTCGAGCCCCTTGGAGCGGCGCAGCGTCTCGATGGCCTGGCTTGGCGTCTGCGCGATCGGGCCTGCGACATTGAACGACGTGTTGACCGACAGCTCGACACCGATGCGGCGGCCGAGCGCCTTGAGATAGGCGTAGGTGAGGGGATCGTCCTGCTCGCGCACGATCTGGATGCGGCCGGTGCCGTCGGCGTGGATGACTGCCGGGATCTTGTCGCGCGCGTGCGGCTTCGAGCGGGCGGTCAGCACCATGTAGTTATAGGCGTTGTAGTCGTCGTCGGAAGCGCCCGGTAGCAGCTCGAAATAATACTGCGCCGCCTCCAGCGTGGCCATCGGCGCCAGGGGTCGGATCGCCTCGCGATATTTCACGCGTTGGTTCAGGCGCTCGCGCGTGCCGGGATCGCAGGGATTGGCGAGGATCGAACGATGGCCGAGCGCGCGTGGCCCGGTCTCGGCCGCGCCCTGATAGATCGCGATCACGCCGTTCTGTGCCACCATTGATGCCATCAGGTCGGCAACGGCGTCGCGTCCCTCGGGAGTCGAAATGTCGCCGATCCGCTCTGAGGCGATGTCGTCCGCCTTCAGCGCAGCGATGATGTCGTCAGAAGCCGGCGGTGTGCCGCAGTAGAACGCATGCGTCATTGGCGCGCCGCGCGGAGCACCGGCGAGATGGGCGAACAGCCAGGCGGCGCCGATGGTGACGCCGGGATCGCCGGGCACCGGCGGCACCCACAGGTGCAATTGCGCGCGCCGGCCCTGCGCATTGGCAAACCAGCTCTCATCGAAATGCTCGATCAGCCGCATGTTGCCGACGGCATTGAGCGCGACGCCACCGGTCAGCACCAGCCGACGGGCACCGGTCACCCGCAACAGGTGATCCACGACATGAATCATTGCGTCCTCGAACACGAGCTGCGCCGCGGCGGCCTTGTCGAGGCGATCCTGCGTGTCGGGACGGTGCTTGATATCCTCGACGCGCAGCATCGCGTCGGGATTCCAGAGTTGATCCGGCTTGAGCGGTTCGCCAAGAATCTCGGTCAACGCGGCCTTGTAGGGATTATCGAACGGGTCGCAGTACCAGTTCGCCATCGCGCGATTGAGCCAGACTTCGCCGTCGGCGCCGAGATGCAGCACCTTGCGGAGTCGCCGATAATAGGGATTGCCCGATCGGCTCATGTCGCCCCAGGCGGCTGCGCCCATGTAGCGCCCCTCGCTGGACAGCCAGGTCCAGCCGCCCTGGGTCGAGGAGATCACGCTGTAGAACGCGCCGAGTGAATCGAACATGCTCTCGTTGCAGTAGAGCCGGCGCATCGCGCCTTTCTCGACGACATAAAGCGAGACCGAGCCGAGATCGCCGGTGCCGTCGAGTACGGCGATGGCGACTGACTCGCTGTCGTCCCTGAAGGGAGAAGCTGCAAAGGAGAACCAGGCATGGTTGTCATGGTGTGGCAGGCAAATCAAAGGCACGCGCTCGGCAAGCTTGAGCTGGCGCGCGATGATCTTCGGCGTCCGCGTCATCTGCTCGAGGCGGCGGCTGTCGAAACCGGCGGCCTGCGTGGTGCGGAGCAGTTTCAGGCTTTGCGGCAATTCTTCCAGCACCGAACGCGCCAGCGTGCCGGCGAGCGTCGGATAGTCCCAGCTTGTCAGCCAGGCGTCGATCGCGCCGACGTCGTGACCCGTGCCGCGTAACGTCGCGACAACCGCGTCGATCGATTCTTGCGGATACTCCGTAGTGTGCTTGTTGCCGGAAAACCGTTCTTCTTCGTTATTGACGATCAGGCGCGGACCGTCCCGCTGCGTCACTTCGACGAGTGCGATGCCTGAATTGTGCGTGCCGGGAGCACCTAAGCCCGCAAGATAAACGGTCTCACCGCGTGCGAGCTTGTCGCGCACGGCTGTGATCCGCGCGTTCGCAAAGTTGGAGCCGAGCTGATGGAAGCCAGCCGCTCCCATCGTCTTCGCCGCCAGCCACCGCGCGGCGCGAAAGCCTGCGGCGGCGAGCCTGCGATGTCGCGGACCAATTCGCGTGTTCGGTTCCAAGTCCAGCGCCTCTGTCAGTGCGATTGCCGATGCATCAATCACACTTGCCAGCGCACAACAATGCTGTTTCGTTGAGGCGGCTTGAACCGAGATGCCGCCGCTGGAGTCCCCGCCAGCCCGGGCATGACGATGGAGTATCGCCAGAGATTACATTTCCCGTTCTGCCGCTTTCGCAATGGCGAGCGGGTCGGAGCGAGCGGCTGCCTAGCCCGCACTCAGGCGCACGCCGGCGCGCAGGAATTTTTGCGGGTCGACTGCGTCACCGTCGATGCGTGTCTCGTAGTGGAGATGCGGGCCGGTCGAACGGCCGGTCGAGCCGACGGCGCCGATCACCTGGCCGATCTTGACGGTTTCGCCGACCTTGACGTTGATCTCGGACAGGTGGCCGTAGCGGGTGGAAAGGCCGTTGCCGTGATCGACCTCGACCATGCGGCCGTAACCACCGGCCCAGCCCGATGACACCACCTTGCCATTGGCGGTGGCGCGGACGGGATCGCCCATCGCGGCGCGGAAATCGAGGCCGGTATGCATCGCCGGACGGCCGAGGAATGGATCGGTGCGGACGCCGAAGCCCGAGGTGAACTCGACTTCACCAATCACGGGCTTGCGGTAGGGCACCAGCGTCAGCGTGGCGTTCAAGCGCTGCATCTGCGCGCGGGTGATGTTGATGCGGTTGAGTTGTCGCTCGAACGGACCGGCGTCGGCAGGAAGCTTGACGGGCACGAAGGGACCGCCGATCGCCGAGCGCGGGGTGGCGGCTTCGAGTTGTGACATGTTGAGACCGAGGTCGGTGATCACGCCGCGCATCCGGCGCACGCGCGATTCCATCGTCTCCTCGGCCGAGCTTAGCGCTGCCATCTGGCGTCGCTCGACCTGGTCGAGCGAGGTCTGGAGGCGGACCAGGACATTGTCAAAACCCTGGAGCTTGGCGAACTGGTTTACCGGCGGCGCCGCCTTGATCGGGGCGCGGGATTCCAACCGCGCCTCACGATCCGGTGGCGCCACGAAGATCACGGTGTCGCTGATCGGCGAGGGCTTTGGCGTCGCCGTCGATTCCGGCGCGGCATTGCGGGCGGGCGGCCGGATCGAGCCGGTTGTTGCGACATCCGGCATCGAGCCCAGCGCGGTGGCGCGGGCTTCGAGCGCCGTCTGCCGGCGCATGATCTGCTCGAGCTTCTGATCAAACTGCTCCTGGTCCAGGAGCTGCCGGCTGGTGGTGCGGTCGACCTTGGCGCGCAATTCCGCGATCCGGTCCTCATAGGAAAATTGCATCTCGGCCTGGCGGGCGAGCAGCCGGGTCAGGACGTCGTCGCGAAACGCAAAATAGGTCGCGGTTGCGGCCGACCATATGCCGAGCAGGACTACCGAGCCGACCGCAGCCCAGAACAGGACCGGGCCAATGCGGACCTGCTTGCCGGCATGGACGAGGGTGTAGTCGTTCGCGGGCTGCGCGGCTGCTGACGCCGCGGCATGGGGTGCAGGGCGGCGAGGCGAGGTCCGCCCGTGCTCTCGTGGATGATGGTGCTGCTGGTGATGGTCGAAATGGTGACCGGAACGATAGGACATCGGCACTCCCGCGCCGGTCGGATCAAGTTCCGTACGGCCTCAGTTCGGGAGCGATTTGAGCCGGTCATGGTTAATTTTCTGGAAACGGAGCCTGTTGGATCAGAGCGACCTCGCGGCGGCCAGGACCTCGTCGGCATGGCCGTCGACCCGCACATTGCGCCAGATCCTGGCGATCCGGCCGTCGGCGCCGAGCAGAACCGTGGTGCGAAGAATCCCAAGGAAGGTCCTGCCATACATGGATTTCTCGCCCCAGGCCCCATAGGCCTCCAGCATCTCGTGCTGCTCATCCGAGCCCAGGGGAATGGCGAGCTGATGCTTGTTCCTGAACGATTCCTGCGCCTTCACGGTGTCCCCGGAGACGCCGAGGATCTCGGTGCCGCTCTCGGCAAACGCATCCTTCAGTCGGGTGAAATCGATCGCCTCCTTGGTGCAGCCGGGCGTATCCGCGCGCGGGTAGAAGAACAGCACCAGCTTCTTGCCCGCGAAGTCGGTGAGTGAGACCTCACTTCCTCCGTCGCGGGGCAGGCGGAAGTCGGGCGCCTTGGCACCCTCAAGCAGAGTGGTCGATTTGGTCGCAGCCGACGCAGCGGATTTTAACGATTTCGATGCAACCTTGTGGGACGGTTTGGTGGATGCGGTTTTGGCCGCTTTGCTGGATTTCTTTGCGACCGCCTTGCGGGCCTTTGCCGCGGGCGGCTTGACCGATGCGACGGCCTTACTGCGGACTGCCGTGGCCCGAGACGATTTGGCCGGAGACGATTTGGCTGTGGTCTTGGAGGATTTCTTGCGCGTTTTCTTGGACATACGCCTTCCTTTCGTCGCTTTCCGGAGCTCAACCATTGTATCAGTGCGGCGCTTGTCGGCGGCGATCGGATTTCTGCCGACTGCTGGGCAAGTGTGATGGCGCGGAAGTATGGTCACAAGGATTTCGATGCGTCATCCGTCCGCTCGCCTAACCTGCTTTGAATGTTCGCTCAAATGTTCACTTGGGGCTGAGGGCGACTAACAGTATTAAGCGAGGATTGGCAGCGATGCCGGCACAGGAGCGCTCGATACAGATCGATGGGCGTGCCTTGGGCGGCGATCAACCTCAGCGCCTGCACCGAGAGGCAATGGCAAAGAATACGTCGTCCCAAGGATCGAGCTCCCAAGGATCGCTCCAAGGTCACAGCCCGAATCCGCGTGCCGACGCCCAGTATCGCGGCTGGGGCGACGATGTCGGCTGGGAGGAGCATGACGAGGCTGCCGGCCATCGCGCGCGGCGGCTGTTGTCGCGCTCAGATTCCGGCCTGCACCGGATCGGTGACTTCTTCGGCCCCAGGCGGCGATCGACTCACGGCGGGCGCTGGGTCAAGCGCATCGCCCTGGTGCTGGGCGTGCTGGCGGCGATTTTCATGAGCTGCTTCGGCGCGCTCTGGTGGCGGCTGGGGGCAGGGCCGATCAATCTCGATATGGCGACACCGTGGCTCGCGGCTGCGATCGAGGACAATATCGGCCACGGCAACACGGTTGAGGTCGGCGGCACCCAGATCGAGCGCGCCGGTCCAATTCGAATCGCGGTGCGCATCCGCGACATCATCGTACGCGACCGCGACCATGCGATCGTCGCGAGCGCGCCGAAAGCCGAGGTCAAACTGTCCGGCACCGCGCTGCTGATGGGCCAGCTCCGCGCTGAAAGCCTCAACCTCGTTGATGCCGAACTCGCGATCCGGATCACGCCGGACGGCTATGTGACCGTTTCCGCCGGCGATACCGCCAAGCCGCTCGCGACCGGTGTCGCTTCCAAGCATGAGGCGGGCCTGCCTCCGACATTCCCGCGTCCGGTGCCCCCACCGCCGCCGTTATCGCCACCTTCGTCGCCGTCCGTCAGCGTCCCGGCGCCGTCTGAGAGCGCGCAGAGCGGTTTGCTCGCCGGCCTCGACTGGCTCGACAGCCTCAGCCTGACCGGTCTCGACGGCCAGAACCTCAACGAGATCGGCCTGAAGAACGGCAACCTTGTTGTCGACGATCAGCAGCGTGGCGGCAAATGGACCTTCGAAAATATCAGCCTGAGCCTGCGGCGGCCGAGCGGCGGCGGCGTGGCGCTGAGCGTCGGCGAAGAGGGCGCCCGTCCATGGTCGCTGCGCGTCGCGGTCGGACCGCTCAGGGATGGCGTGCGGGCGGTCGACCTGCGCGCCGACAAGCTGCCGTCCGCCAATATCCTGCTGGCGCTCAGGGTGAAGGATCTCACCTACGATGCCGAGCTGCCGCTGTCCGGCGACCTGAAGGGTGAACTCGGGCGCGACGGCCTGCCGACCTATTTCCGCGGCAAGATCACCGCCGGCCCCGGCAACCTGATCGACACCGATACACCGGACTATCCGATGGCGATCGATTCGGCCGAAGTGAATGTCGAATGGGACGCTGGACGCCGCGTGCTGCTGGCGCCGTTCAAGATCGTCTCCGGCGCCAACCGCGTCACGCTGCTCGCTCATCTCGAGCCGCCGAATGACGACATCAACGACTGGCAGCTTGGCCTGAGCGGCGGCACCATCCTGCTCGCGGGCATCGACAACGAGCCGCCGCTGATCTTCAACCGCATCGCCGTTGGCTTCCGTTTCGACACCGACAAGAAGCGTGTGCTGCTGACGCAGGCCGATATCAGCAATGGCGAGATCGGCATCGCCGGCACCGGCAGCATCGACTATTCCGGCGAACCGCGGCTGCAGCTCGGTTTTGCGGGCACGCCGATGTCGGCCTCCGCGCTGAAGCGAGTCTGGCCCGCGCTAGTCGTGCCGGAACTGCGCGAATGGGTAATCGAGCGGATCGAGCGCGGCACGCTCCAGCGCATCGAGATCGGCGTCAACTCGCCGGTGCGCAACCTGTCGCGCAAGGGGCCTCCGATCCCGGATGACGGGCTTGCCGTCAACATCGTCGCGAGCGGTGTAGCGGTGCGTCCGGTGGACGAGATGCCCGTGGTTCATGACGCGGATTTGCGGGCGCGGGTGACGGGCCGCACCGCCACCGTCAATATCGCCCAGGGCATCGTCGACACGCCGGGTGGGCGCAAGATCACGCTGTCCGACTTCTCTTTCGAAGTCCCGGACATGGTGCCGAAACCCTCGCCGGCGAAGATCCGGTTCCGCGTCGATTGTTCGGTGCCGGCTTGCGCTGAAATCCTCGCCTCCGATCGCCTCAGCGATGTCTCGGGGACGACATTTGTCGATCCCAATGCGAGCAAGGGAACGGTCTCGGCCACGATCAATCTCGGCCTGCCGGTCAAGGGCGTGCTGACCAAGGAGGACACCACTTACGCCGTCACCGCCGATCTCGGCAGCGTCGCGATCGACAGGCTGGTGATGAACCAGAAGCTCGAGGCCAACGCGCTGAAGGTCGTTGCCAACAATGCGGGCTATCAGGTCAAGGGCGACGTCAAGATCAACGGCCAGCCGGCTTCGCTGGATTACCGCAAGCCGAGCGAGGGCGATGCCGATATCAAGCTGCAGTCAACGCTTGACGATGCCGGCCGCGCGCGACTCGGGCTCGACCTCGGATCCGCGGTGAGCGGCGCAATCCCGGTGAAGGTCGTGGGCAAAATTGCGAGCAGCAGCGATCACGACACCAAGCTCGGCGTCGAGGCGGATCTGACCCAGCTCCGGCTCGACAACATCCTGCCGGGTTGGGTGAAGAGTCCCGGCAAGTCGGGTAAGGTCACCTTCAACGTGGTGCAGAAGCCGCAATCGACGCGCTTTGAGGACATCGTCGTCGATGGCGCGGGCGCGTCGATCAAGGGATCGGTGGAGGTCGACCAGAACGGCGATCTCATGAACGTCAACTTCCCGACCTATTCGCCCTCGGAAGGTGACAAGACCACGCTGCGCGCCGACCGCGGGCCCGACGGCGTCTTGAAGGTCTCCATGCGCGGCGACGTGTTCGATGGCCGCGGCTTCCTGCGCACGGCGATTTCGGGCCGCGATGACCCGAAGAACAAGACCAAGAATATCGATTACGACATCGACCTCAAGCTCGGCGCGGTTGCCGGCTTCAATGGCGAAGCGTTGCGCAGCGTCGATGCGAAGGTGTCCAAGCGCAACGGCGCCTTCAAGAGTTTTGCGCTGACAGGCAAGATCGGGCGCGATACGCCCGTGACCGCCGATCTGCGCGGCCGCCAGCAGGGGCGCGAGGTGGTCTACCTGCAGACCAATGACGCCGGCGCGTTCTTCCGCTTCACCGATTTCTATTCGAAGATCGTGGGTGGCCAGCTCACGCTCGCGATGGAGCCGCCGGCGGCGGAGCCGAGCCCCAAGGAAGGACTGATCAACATCCGTGACTTCTCCGTCAAAGGTCAACCCGAGCTCGACCGGATTGCAGCCGGCGGTGCGCCCGGCACGACGAGCGGTGTCGCGTTCAGCGCCTTGCGCGCCGAGTTCACGCGGCAGAGCGGACTGCTCACGATCCGCGATGGCGTCGTGAAGGGGCCGGCGATCGGCGCGACCATCGAAGGCAGCATCGACAACAACGCCAACCAGGTGCGCATGAGCGGCACCTTCGTGCCGATGTACGGGCTGAACAACATGTTCGGCCAGTTGCCGGTGATCGGCCTGGTCCTCGGCGGCGGGAGCAATGAGGGCTTGATCGGCGTGACCTACGAGGTCGTGGGCACACCGGCGCAACCGGTGTTGCGGGTCAATCCCATCTCGGCGATCTTTCCCGGCGTGACGCGGAAGATCATGGAATTCAACACCGGCAAGCAGAACAACCAGATAGAATTCCCGCCGAACAACTGAGCGGCTTGCGGCCTCCCGTTCCTGGCCCGCCGAGCTCAAGCCGCGCGTTTCGTCGCTTGAGCCAGAATGTCCGGAATCCACACGCCCAACCGGGACGTGCGGCGGATATGCCTGCACCGACCAGATGTCTCTAAGCGGACATGCGTTGATCTGGATCAATGAAGGCCATGCCGCGGCGGTTCTCTCTCTTGGGCAGCCCCTCAGGATCCGGCGCCGGACCTGCGCCTTGGCGGGACGAGAACCTAGTTTCCAGCGAGAAGGCTCTCTATCGCCCCTGCGGATTTGAGCGCGGCGGCGAACGCCGGGCGACAATGCTGCGCTACAGCACCGAGACTGCCGCGCCGATTGATAATCGGCTCACTCGATAAGACGGAGTCAGGAGGAAACGATGGCAAACACGTTGTCTGATAAAGAGCGGGCAATGATGGATGCGTATTGGCGAGCGTCCAACTATCTTTCGATCGGTCAGATCTATCTCTACGACAACCCGCTGCTTAAGCAGCCGCTCACGAAGGAACACATCAAGCCGCGGCTTCTCGGTCACTGGGGGACCTCACCCGGTTTGAACTTCATCTACGTTCACTTGAATCGCATCATCAAGAAACACGACCTCGACATGATCTACATCACGGGCCCCGGGCACGGCGGCCCCAGTCTGGTCGCGCATGCCTATCTCGAGGGAACCTACAGCGAGGTCTACCCGAACATCTCGCCCGACGAGCAGGGCATGAAGCGGCTGTTCACCCAGTTCTCGTTCCCTGGCGGTATTCCTAGTCATGTGGCGCCGGAGACCCCGGGTTCAATTCACGAAGGCGGCGAACTCGGGTACGCGCTGTCGCATGCCTATGGGGCTGCCTTCGACAATCCAGATCTGATTGTTGCCTGCGTTGTCGGCGACGGCGAAGCGGAGACGGGACCGCTGGCAACGAGCTGGCATTCCAACAAGTTCTTGAATCCGGCGACCGACGGGGTGGTTTTGCCGATCCTCCATTTGAACGGCTACAAGATTGCCAATCCCTGCATTCTCGCCCGCATCAGCCATGAAGAGCTGGATCAGTTGTTTCGCGGCTACGGCTACACGCCATATTTCGTCGAGGGGGATGAGCCGGAAAAAATGCACGAACTGATGGCCTCCACGCTGGACAAGATCACCGACGAAATTCAGCGGATAAAGGCGGATGCGCGACGCAGCGGCTTTAGGGAGCGGCCACGTTGGCCGATGATCGTGCTGCGCACCCCCAAGGGTTGGACTTGTCCGAAGGAAATCGATGGCAAGCGGACCGAGGGCTACTGGCGCTCCCATCAAGTGCCGATGGGCGCGATGCACGAGAACAACGCCCATGTCCGCCTGCTTGAAGAGTGGATGAAGAGCTACCGACCCGCGGAGCTTTTTGATGACAGCGGCCGGCTTCGCCCCGAGTTGGCCGACCTTGCTCCTCGAGGAACGCGTCGCATGAGCGCCAATCCGCACACTAATGGCGGATTACTGCTGCGTGAACTGCGACTGCCGGATTTCCGCGAATATGCAGTCGAGGTGCGCGAGCCCGGCGCCGCTATCGCAGAGTCAACACGGATCATGGGGCGGTTTCTGCGCGACGTGATGAAGCTCAATATGGAGCATCGGAATTTCCGGCTTTTCAGTCCGGATGAGAACAACTCCAACCGATGGCAAGACGTGCTGGAGGTCACCAACCGTGCCTGGGTCGCGGAAACCTATCCGTGGGACGACCATCTGGCGCCGGATGGGCGCGTAATGGAAATGCTCAGCGAGCACCAGTGTCAGGGGTGGCTCGAGGGCTATCTACTGACCGGTCGGCACGGCTTCTTCTCGTGCTATGAGGCGTTCATCCACATCATCGATTCCATGTTCAACCAGCACGCCAAGTGGTTGAAGGTCTGCAGCCACATCCCCTGGCGACGCCCTATCGGTTCCCTGAACTATCTTTTGTCCAGCCATGTCTGGCGCCAGGACCACAACGGTTTCAGCCATCAAGACCCCGGGTTCATCGATCATGTCGTGAACAAGAAAGCTGAAGTCATCCGGGTGTATCTGCCACCCGACGCGAATTGTCTGCTCTCTGTCACTGACCATTGCCTGCGCAGCCGGAACTACGTCAACGTCGTCGTCGCGGGCAAGCAGCCTGCTCCTCAATGGCTGACAATGAACGAGGCGGTCAAGCACTGCGAAGCTGGATTAGGCATCTGGCAGTGGGCCAGCAACGACAAGGGTGGCGAGCCCGATGTCGTGATGGCTTGTTGTGGTGACGTGCCGACACTGGAGACGCTTGCCGCCGTCGACCTGCTTAGACGGCATGCGCCCGATCTCAAGGTGCGCGTCATCAACATTGTCAATCTGATGAAACTGCAGCCACCGAGCGAACACCCGCACGGTCTCTCGGATCAGGATTTCGATGCGTTGTTCACCACGGACAAGCCGATCATCTTTGCCTTCCATGGTTATCCCTGGCTAATTCACCGATTGACCTACCGGCGCACCGGCCATGACAATCTCCATGTGCGCGGCTACAGGGAGGAGGGTACCACCACGACTCCGTTCGACATGTGCGTGCTCAACGATCTCGATCGCTTCCACCTCGTGGCTGACGTCATTGACCGTGTGCCAAAGCTCGGATCGCGGGCGGCTTATGCCAAGCAGGCCATTCGCGACAAGCTCATCGATCACAAGGCGTACATTGCCCGGTATGGGGACGATATGCCCGAGATCACGGGCTGGAGATGGGGGAAAGAGGCAGCGTCCACCGCGGTTCGTTCCACAGAGGCCGATAACGTCTAACCCGGTCGGCGGGAGACGAACGTGAAGGTGTTCGCGATGTCGTCTCACAAGACCCGCCGGGCGGTTCCGGCGGGTAGGTCCTTGGGTCAAGAGGAGGGTGATCCATGCCGCAACCCGAGAGCAAACGCATCAACCGCGACCAGTACGACGCCGTCCTTTTTGACCTCGATGGTGTATTGACGGATACGGCCAATCTCCACGCGACCTGTTGGAAGCAGATGTTCGATGAGTATCTGCTGGAGCGTGCGAGGCAGACGGGGACAGCATTTCGTCCGTTCGACATCGACGCCGACTACCGGCTGCACGTGGATGGCAAGCCCCGTTACGATGGCGTGCGTGATTTCCTGAGATCGCGCGGCATCGAACTTCCCGAGGGAGACCCAGGGGACCCTGCACAAGTCGAGACAGTGTACGGGCTCGGAAACCGCAAGGACGACCTGGTGGACCGCGCGATCGTGGAGGTTGGCGTAGAGCCTTACGCCGGAAGTCTGCAATTCATCCATCAGCTCCGCCGCAATGGCTTCAAGATTGCTGTAGTCACCTCGAGTCAAAACTGCGCGTCTGTCCTGAGGGCGGCTGGGCTGGACGAGTTCTTCGAGGTGCGGGTCGACGGCAACGTGATCCTGGAGCAACGTCTCTCCGGAAAGCCGGCTCCGGACACATTCCTGCTCGCGGCAAGGCTCCTCGGCGTTGAACCGATACGGACGATCGTGATCGAGGATGCCATTTCGGGAGTCCAAGCCGGATCCAATGGAAACTTTGGGCTGGTGATCGGTGTCGCTCGCAAGGGAAATGCGGATGAGCTGAAGCATCATGGTGCTCATCTGGTAGTCGGCGACTTGGCCGAACTAACCGATTGATCAATGCCAAATGCTGCCTTGGGAGAAACAGCCCGATGCTACACCATGAACGGCTCCGGCCCCCATCGCGCGATTATCCGGCCGATGAGTGGAACGTTATCGAAAGGTCCTTTCGACCGGATTTTCTGGCCCAGCTCGAAACGATGCTGGCTCTCGGCAATGGATATGTTGGCCTGCGCGGCGGCCCGGAGGAAGGCGGCCCGAACGTCGAGAACGGCACATTCATCAACGGGTTTTATGAAACCTGGCCTATCGTCTACGGAGAAGACGCTTTTGGCTTCGCCAAAACTGGCCAGACGATCTGCAATGTGACGGACAGCAAGATCATCAAGCTCTTCGTGGACGACGAACCGTTCTGGTTACCCGATGCACAGCTCCTGGCTTACGACCGGCGTCTCAACATGAAGGCCGGCACACTCGATCGGACCGTGCTCTGGGAGACACCCTCCGGCAAGCAGGTGTCGATCACGTCCCGGCGTCTGGTCTCCTTCGCGAACAGGCATGTGGTCGCTATCTCGTATCGTGTGACACTCGTCGATGCTCAGGCATTTGTCGCAATTTCCTCGGAGATGGCTACCAATAAACCAAGCGACGGCGGCAATCGCGATGATCCGCGCCTGGCAAGGGCGTTTTCCGGGCGAGTACTTCATCCACAAACCAACTACTCCAAAGATCAGCGCATCGTGTTGTGCCATGCGACGGAAAAGAGCCGCTGTATGTTGGCATGTGCGACGGACCACACGATGGAGAGTTCCTGCTCGCACTCGCATAAGGCCGCCTGCACCCCTGACTTCGGCCAGGTTGCTTACACGGTCGATGCCAAGCCCGGCTGTCCGATCCAGCTCACCAAGTACATGGTCTATCACACCTCCCAGACGGCATCGGCCGAAGAGCTCTGCGGCCGCGCTGAATGGACATTGGATCGGGTCGTGACCCAGGGATTCCAGCCGCTGCTGGCCTCTCAAGGGCAGTACATGGACGATTTTTGGCGCCGAAGCGATGTTCATATCAAGGACATCAGTGAACACCGAGCAAAGCGCAGCACCGTAGAGATCCAGCAAGCGATCCGCTTCAATCTATTTCATATTCTGCAAGCCTCCGCTCGCGCGGAGGGAGCGGGCGTGCCGGCGAAAGGACTTACCGGACAGGCTTATGAAGGACACTACTTCTGGGATGCGGAAATCTACGTGTTGCCGTTTCTGATCTATACGTCCCCGCGGATCGCAAGGAACCTTCTGGCGTTTCGTTACAAAATGCTCCCTCAGGCGCGGGCACGCGCGAGAGAATTGGGCCATCGAGGGGCGATGTACCCCTGGCGCACGATCAGCGGAGAGGAAGCATCCGCATACTACGCCGCGGGCACCGCGCAATATCACATCAACGCCGACATTATGTACGCAGTGCGCAAGTACGTGCAGGCGACGGGTGACGACGCGTTCTTGCGAAAGTATGGAGCCGAAATGCTCGTTGAAACAGCCCGACTGTGGCTGGACCTTGGCTTCTATTCGGACGCAAAGGGGGGACAGTTTTGCATCAACGGTGTCACTGGGCCTGATGAATACAACGCGGTCGTAAACAACAACGCCTATACGAACTTGATGGCTCGCGAAAACCTTCGTTACGCCGCCGAGGTTGTCGAAGTTCTACGTGCAGCAGAACCAGACGCATACGACGAGCTTGCGCGAAAAACCGCGCTCGATCTCTCCGAGGTGAGCGCATGGATGCGAGCGGCGGAGAACATGTATGTGCCGTCGGACGAAACGCTGAAGGTTATTCTTCAGGATGACAACTTTCTCGACAGGGAGCCGTGGGATTTCCGCAACACACCGCGCGAGCACTATCCGCTGCTGCTGTTTTATCACCCGCTGAACATCTACCGAAAGCAGGTGATCAAGCAGGCAGATGTGGTGTTGGCGATGTTCCTGTTGGGCGACGCCTTCTCGTCAGAAGTCAAGAAGCGCAACTTCGATTTCTACGATCCATTGACGACAGGCGACTCGTCACTGTCCTCCTGCGTCGAGGCAATCATTGCCGCCCAAGTCGGCGACATGGACAAAGCAATCCGGTACGGCATGGCGGCCCTGCTGATGGACCTGGCCGATGTGGGAGGCAACGTGAAGGATGGTTGCCATATCGCCTCTATGGGCGGCACGTGGATGATGCTCACCTACGGTTTTGGCGGGATGCGGGACGATGATGGAACGTTATCGTTCTGGCCACGCCGTGCGCCCGAGGAAAACGCAATCCTTCGATTCCCCATAACCTACCGTGACCAGTTGCTGGAGGTCGAAATTGGCCTGGAGACGGTGGAGTACGCGTTGCGTGAAGGTGAACGCCTCGTGATCCGCCACGAGAAGCAAGAGGTGGAGCTGACACGGGAGCATCCGGTGGCCGTTCGGCCGGTTTCGAGAAGGTGAGCGAGCCTGGATGACGGAGATAGGCCACAGCAACCGGAAACGGACGCGGCCTAAACGCCCGGGCGGAGGTGAGAAGCAATCACGCCTCTGCTGCCCTCAACCAGGGTGCTTTTGTTTTCCTGAAATCCTGCCACGCGTTTCGCAGGCGCGCCTCAACGCCGATCGATGCGTGTGCCTGCCAGCCGGTTATGGCGGCTGCAGCGGTGCCGCTTTGGGAGAACTCGTCACCGAGCTCAGCGAAAAGACCGTCTGTGATCGCCATGTCGTTAAAGGAACCAAGTTCCTCCTGCAGGTCGGCCAGCCCGCGAGAGAATCGCCTGACGGACTTTCGCTCTCCATAGAGCGGTAACAGGAAGTCGGCGACGTAGCGCAGTCGCTTCGCAGCGAGCCTCAAGCGGTGCAGTTTTTCCGCCGGAAGCGATTTGAAGCGGCGGCCGCGCTTGAGCACTTTCGCATGCTGCTCGGACAGGATGCGTCCGGCAAAGTTGATGGCGGGCTCGACCAGTCGTCCAAGGTCTTCGGGTGAGACGTCGCTACGCCACCCCCTGGCCTCAATCCAGCCGCCGAGGCCGATCAGGAAACTTGAGCAGCGGCGGTCAGCCAGCGCGAGACGTACCTTCTGGTAGGCGGCAGATCGGCGTTTCTCTGCGAGCTGTTCCAGGGCATCAAAGCCCGCGACCGAGGGACAGGCCTGCGCGATGGTCGGCAGCGTGCCCCGTTGAAACATATCCCAATCGCGTGCAGGGGAAAGGTTTCGTGCCAGCCACCTTGCTTCCGACCGGAACGAGTCGAGGTTGCTCAGCGGCCCAACGGATCGCATCAAGTCCAGAGCCGCGCGAAGGCGGCGCAGCGACACGCGAAGCTGATGGACTCCCTCAGGATCGCGACCGTCCTCGGCGGCCGCGAGAGACCCAAGAAGATGGTGGAGGCAGGAGCGCAGAATCTTTGCGAAGGCCTCATCGAGCGATATTGACGGATCGAGGCGAAGCTTTCGTGGCTTCCGCAGGGCGGGGGACGCGTTGGCCGCGAGCTCAAAGCCGCGCGCCGACTTGCTGCGGATTGACGGTCGCACGGACCCATAGTCCGCGAGCCGAAGTGCGAGGTCGTAAATCGCGCTGGCGCTTCCAGCCTTGAGCTCCAATTCGATCTCGCTCACAGGCATCGATTGATCGCCTGACTTCAGCACTCCCTGGTCGAAAGCGACCTCGATCGTTCCGGATGGCAGCTCAACGATGCGCGTGTGCCGGTGGATATCCGCGGTGAAGATTGCCTCGAGCTGATGACGTCTAAGGTCCGAGCGAAGTTTGGGTGGGATGAAGGGGATCGCCAGTTCGACATCGGGAGCAATGGAAGGGATATTTGCCTCCCACTCGCCGCGCCGGAGCGGATCGTCTCCGAGTTCGGCTTTCACGGTCTGCACGAACCGTGCGCCGTTCTGACGAACCCGCAGGCTTAATCCATTTCGTCTCAGCGTCTGCTCGGGCGTATCGTAATAGACGGACTTGAGGTGTTTTCGTGTGCCCTTGTTGCGTGCGTTCGTCGCGATGATCGGAGCGGCGTTGAAATCCGCCATGCGATCAGCATCAACAAGAAGCTTGAGCTCGATCTCGCTGCCGCCGGGCGTAGCACCATTTTGCGCAGGGATTTCTGACGCTACGTCATTCCTCTGATATTGCGCCTGATGAAGTGGATCGTTCGGCGGTTCCTGCGAACGGGCCTCCACGGCGCCGTGTTGCCCGGCGGCAACAGAGTCGTTCGGCCTTTTGTTGTCCTGTGTGGCAATGGTGCCATCAAGCCCGTGGGCGGCGCGTGCACTTTCCCGGGCGGGCTCTGGCGTATCAGTTTCTGACATGTACGATTGTGTGACGGTTGGGTGACGATTCGATAACACATCGCACCGCCATCCAAAAGGAAGAACGACATCAATCTACCTGGAGACCTCATCCGTTTGGGTGAGCCAGATCAAGCGGGTTTTTCGCGCTCGAAATCAGTCCGGTCCTCCCGATGGAACCGACGCATCGTCGCACAAGTCGGACAGCAGCGGCCGATACTGCTGGATTGAGCTTTCATCGCTCGCGGAACGCAGCCTACATTGCAAAAGGAGGAAAACCGCCAAAAGCCGAATTGCCGCGCGAAATCCATTTGCCGCCATTCGATGCGAGTGATTGAGTTATTTGGCAATTCGACTCGTTGAAATCCGGAAAATGCAAAGGTCAGCGAGGTTTACGCTATGCTTGCCGAGAAGTTCTTTCTGGTATTGGAGACGCTGAGAAGCCACGCATCGGATGGTGAACCCCAGATCGTGATCAGCACCACGCAACATGTTCCAATCTCTGTGCTGCGCAGGAAGCCAGTCAAAGGCTGAGTGACGTCGCTACCCGGAGAAATGAGACCAAGTCTTGCGGGGCGCTGACATCCGAGTTGGGCCCTGAGCCAAACCGTGCTCGAGCTTTCACCTGTCTGATCGCACGCACCGCTAGCGTATTGTGGAATTTGGTTTAGGCCAGTTACACTGGAGCAATTAGACGTGCTTTGCGCAGGTGGGAGATCGAGATGAATGATCGAACCGTGCGGACGGCGTTGGAGCGCCATTGGTATGCTTCAGACGCGGGCGATTTCCAGGTCGAGCATGAAATCTATCATGAGGACGCTGTGCTTGATTATCCGCAATCGGGCGAGCGGATCCGCGGACGGCACAACATTCAAGACAGCCGATTCCTCCAGCCAAACAAGAAGCGTTTTACGGTCCGTCGAATTGTCGGCAGCGGCGATCTCTGGATCACAGAATTCGTACTTACCTATGACGGCATACCGTCCTACACGGTGAGTATCATGGAATTCCGCGAAGGGCTGGTGGCCCACGAAACACAATATTTCGCCGATCGATTTGACCCTGCACCCTCGCGTGCGCATCTTGTCGAGCGAGTAGGCGAAGTCACATCATTCTAGATGTCTGGACTTCGCTCTAGCTCCTCGCAACGAGACTGGCTCACGCGGCGCGAACGCCGGCGAGGAAGGTCGACACTTCGCCGGAGAGCTGTTCGGCCTGCTTGGACAGGTTGCTGGCTGCGGTCAGAACGAGGCCCGCGGCGTTGCCGGTCTCGTTGGCGGCGGCGCTGACGCCGCCGATATTGGTGGTGACCTCCTTGGTCGCTTCCGCCGTCTGCGACACGCTGCGCGCGATTTCGGCGGTTGCCGCGCCCTGTTGCTCGATCGCGGAGCCGATCGAGGTGGCGATGGTGCTGACTTCCTCGATCGTGGCGGTGATGCCGTCGATCGCCTCGACGGCTTCCTTGGTCGCGCCCTGGATCTGCGCGATGCGCGTGCCGATCTCCTTGGTGGCTTCCGCGGTCTGGCTTGCGAGGCTCTTGACCTCGGAGGCGACCACGGCAAAGCCGCGGCCGGCTTCGCCGGCACGCCCGGCTTCGATGGTGGCGTTGAGCGCCAGCAGGTTGGTCTGTTCGGCAATGCTGGAGATCAACTCGGCGACATGCTCGATCTGCTGGGCGCCATCGGCGAGCGCCCGCACGATGGTATCGGTGCGGCGCGCGCTTGCGACGGCGCGGCCGGTGACATTGGCCGACTGGGCCACCTGGCGGCTGATTCGGAGATCGACGAGGACAATTCCTCGGCCGCCGAGGCCACGGTCTGCACGCGGGAGCTTGCCTCCGTTGCCGCCGAGCCGACCACCGAGGCCCGGTGATTGGTGCCCTCGGCGGTTGCGGACATCGACTTTGCGGTGGCCTCCAATTCGCTGGATCCCGACGCCATCAGTCCGACGAGCTGGCCGACCGATGCATCGAAGCGATCGGCGAGCGCGATCAGGGCGGCGCGCTTTTCCTTCTCGCTCCGCTCTTTGGTTGCATCCTGTTCCGCTTCCAGCGCCCGTGCGGTGATCGCGGTCTGCCGCAGCACCTCGAGCGTTTCCGCCATGCGGCCGATCTCGTCGCCGCGGCCGGTCTCCTCGACCGCTTCGTCGAGCGAGCCTTCGGCAATGCGCTGCATCCGGCTCTTCTGACGATCGAGGGCTCCGACCACGTCGCGGGCAATCAGCCACGACAACAGCCCCATCAGCAGCCCCATCAGCAGCATCAGACCGCCGCCGACCGCGCCGAGCTCCAGCAGCAGCGCATTCACATCGGCGTCGATATCATCGACATAGAGCCCGTAGCTCATGACGATGTTCCACGGCTCGAAGCCGCGGGCAAAGATCATTTTCCGCAACGGCACGGTCCCGCCGGGGCGTGCATAAAGATAGGATGTGGTCCCGCCTTCCAGTTTCTGCCGGGCGGCGCCTACAATGGCGTCGGCAATCAGGACGCCATTGGAATCGATTGCACCGGTGATTTTGCCTTCGAGCTGGGGATTGGCGGCGTTCAACAAGATCGAAGTGTCGGCATTGTAAGTGACGGAATAGCCTTGGCCGTTGTTGAAGGTCATTTTCCGGCCGCGCTGGCGAAACTGCACCTTGGCCTCGGCGACCGTCATCTTCCCTGCGGCGACCTCGTCCTGCAGCGACTGCGCCACGCCGTAAAGCAGGTCGACCGCCGTCCGCATCTGTGCGACGCGATCGTCCAGCATGCGGCTTCGGCTGAGCCAGGCCGATCCCGCGACGATCGCGAACACGGTCAGTGCCGCGAGAGCCACGATGCTGGCGAGTTTGGTGCGGATCGTCAGTCGACTGAGAATGTTCATTGCGGCCTCTGCGGAAAATCGTGTCCCGAGGCATAGCAGGAACTGTCTTACCAATAGTGAATACAGCGCGCCATCAAGGGGATACCTCTGAGACGCCCTTGATCAGCGGCGCAGCGCCGGCACGACCAGGAATGGGATCATTCCGAGGATCACGCTGACCAGCGCGAATGCGATCACCGGGTTGTAGCTGTGGGCGAAGTCGTGAATCAGGCCGCCGGCCCAAGACCCGAACGCGGAGCCGAGCCCGCTGCCGATCGAGATGGTGCCATAGATCGTGCCGACCCGCTTGCCGCGGAAGATCTTCATCGCGGTGGCCGTGATCAGCGGGCCGCGCGAGCCGATCATGCTGCCGAAGGTGACGACGAAGCCGGTGAGCAGCCAGAAGTTCGGATACCACTGCAGCAGCCAGAGCAGGATGATGCCGACGATCGAGATTGCATAGCTGAGCAGGACCGACGGTCGGCGGCCGATGATGCTGTCGAGTTCGGACACGCCGAGCATGCCGAACAGCAGCACGACGCCGCTGAAGCCCCAGGCGGTCGCGGCCTGCAGCGGTGGAAAGCCCGCGTCGATCAGATAGGCAACGATTTGCGCCGAGATCGCATACATGCCGATCGCGGTGAAGAAGAAGGTCGCAAACAGCGCCCAGAAGGCGTGATGACGCATTGCGCCGAGCAGCGTCCAGCCTTGGTCGACGACGTCAGGATCGGCCTTCTTCACCACATGCGGCGAGCCGCGCGAGAACCGCCGCCACGGCAACAGCAATAGCGGCACCAGCAGGCACAGCGCCGTGATGCCGAAGATCTGGTAGGCACCGCGCCAGCCGACGCCATCGATCAAAAGCTGCGAGGCCGGGAGCAGCACAAGCACGCCGGCGCCGGCCGCGGAATAAACCACCGCCATCGCGGTCGGCAGGCGAGGTCCGAACCACCGGCCGAGCAGGATCGAGTTCGGCACATTGCCGATGAAGGCGATACCGATTCCGACGCTGAGGCCGATGCTGAACTGCAACTGCCAGAGATATTGCGCATGCGCCGCGACCAGGAATGAGCCGCCGAGCAGCAGCAGTCCCAACGCATAGACGGCTCGCGGCCCCGAATGGTCGAACAGGCGCCCGATCAGTGGCGCGGTCAGGCCGCCGGCAAGCCAGGTCAGCGAATAGACCGAAACGGTCTGTGCGCGGTCCCAGCCGAAGCTTTCAGAGATTGGTTTCAAGAAGACAGTGAAGCTTTCGCCGAGGCCGCGGCCGATCAGCGCGAGCACAAAGCACAGCGCGAGCACGTTGAGCGCGACGCGCGTCGGCGGCTTCGCTGCAACTTCCTCCCCGGGCGTGTTCTTGTCCATGCGAAGAGGGAGCGCGTTTCCGCAGCTCCCCACAAGTCGCAAAAAGCGAATGCGCCTATGCAGCCTTCAACAGGACGTGCCGTTTCTTGCCGAGCGACAGCTTGATCACGCCTTCCGCGGTGAGATCCGACGGCGTCAGCAGCATCTTTTCGTCGGTGACGGCGACGTCGTTAACGCGTAATCCGCCGCCCTTGATCTGGCGCCGCGCCTCGCCGTTAGAGGCGACAAGGCCGGCTTTCACATAGGCAGCCAGCACGCCGATGCCGGCATCCAGCTCGCCGCGCGGAATTTCGACCGTGGGCAGCGTCTCGGCCAGCGCGCCTTCCTCGAAGGTGCGTCGCGCGGTTTCAGCCGCCTCGTTTGCGGCATCGCGGCCATGGAGCAGGGCGGTCGCTTCCGTCGCCAGCACCTTCTTGGCCTCGTTGATCTCGGAGCCCTGCAGCGCCTCCAGCTTCCCGATCTCGCTCATTGAAAGCGTCGTGAACAGTTTCAGGAATCGTCCGACGTCGGCGTCTTCCGTGTTGCGCCAGTATTGCCAGTAATCGTAGGGGCTGAACTGGTCGGCGTTCAACCAGACCGCGCCGGCGGCGGTCTTGCCCATCTTGGCGCCGGAGGCCGTGGTCAACAGCGGTGTCGTCAATGCGTAGAGCTGATGAGTGCCCATGCGGCGGCCGAGGTCGACACCAGTGACGATGTTCCCCCATTGATCGGAGCCGCCCATCTGTAGATTGCAACCGTAGCGACGTGCCAGTTCCACGAAGTCGTAGGACTGCAGGATCATGTAGTTGAATTCGATGAAGCTCATTTCCTGGTCGCGATCGAGACGGAGCTTGACCGAGTCCATGGAAAGCATGCGGTTCACGGAAAAGTGCCGACCGATATCCCGCAGCATTTCGATGTAATTGAGCTTGGTCAGCCACTCCGCGTTGTCGGCCATCACGGCATCGGTCTTGCCGTCTCCGAATGTCAGGAAGCGTTTGAAGACGTGCTTGATGGATTCCTTGTTGGTGTCGATTTGCTCGATGGAGAGAATTTGACGCGTTTCGTCCTTGCCCGAGGGGTCGCCGACGCGCGTGGTGCCGCCGCCCATCAACGTGATCGGTTTGCCGCCTTTGGTTTCCTGCAGCCAGTGCAGCATCATGGCCGACAACAAATGGCCGATATGCAGGGATGGGGCCGTGCAGTCGTAGCCGACATAGGCCACGACGTCTCCCTTGGCGGCGAGCGCGTCGATGCCCGCCGCGTCCGACACCTGATGAATGAAGCCGCGCCACTGCAGCTCATTCATAAAATCCGATTTAAATGTAGTCATTTGTCGGCGACTCTGATCATGCTTGTTTTACGGTATTTGCATCCAGTTGGGGAACCCCGACCGAACGGACTGCCGCCGCAGGGGGCGCTGTGGCATTATAAGATGTGCTTGTTTGATACAAGCCGGGCGTCAGGGCAGGACAAGAGGCGTCGAAGGCTGCAGGCATGATGTTGACCGCACTCGGTCTGATGAGCGGGACCTCGCTCGACGGGGTTGACGTTGCACTGATCGAAACCGACGGAAAGCGGGTCAAGTCGTTTGGGCCGTCCGGCTACCGGCCCTACACCAACGCCGAGCGCAGCCTGCTGCGCCAAGCACTTACCGAGGCCGTCCATCTAGCGCACCGCGATGCCCGGCCCGGGATCCTGGCCGACGCCGAACGCGCCGTGACGCTGGCGCATGCCGAGGCGGTCGCCACCTTCACCGCACAGAATCGCATCACGCCGGAAGATATCGACATTGTCGGCTTCCACGGCCAGACCGTGCTGCACCGGCCGGAGCGCCGATTGACGGTGCAGATCGGCGATGCCGCGGCGCTGGCGAAAATGGTCCACATTCCCGTGATGCATGATTTTCGCGCCGCCGATGTCGAGGCCGGCGGGCAAGGCGCGCCCTTCGTGCCGGTCTATCACCGGGCACTGGTGCAATCCGTGCAGCGCGAGGGGCCGACCGTGGTGGTCAATGTCGGCGGGGTCTCCAACATCACCTATATCGACGGCACCGGCACGCTGATCGCCTGCGACACCGGTCCCGGCAACGCGCTGCTCGACGACTACATGTTCCGCGTCATGAGCCAGCCGTTCGATTGCGACGGCCGGTTTGCCGCGCAGGGCAGGGCCGATGAGGCCTGGATTGCGCGCGCGCTGGAATTGCCCTTTTTCGCGCTGCCGCCGCCGAAATCGCTGGACCGTAATGATTTCGCCGCATTGAAGCTCGGGGACGTCACGCCCGCCGACGGCGCGGCGACGCTGACCGCCTTCACTGCGGCCACGATCGCCCGCGTGCTGCCGCTATTGCCGAAGGTGCCGAAGAGCTGGATCGTTGCCGGCGGCGGCGCGCGCAATCTGACCATGCTGCGGATGCTGCGCGAGCGGGTTGCGCCCGCGACCGTCGAAGCAGCCGATGCGCTCGGCTGGTCGCCGGACGCGATCGAGGCGCAGGCCTTCGGTTTCCTCGCTGTGCGCGGGATGAAGGGCCTACCGCTCAGCTATCCCGCCACGACCGGCGTGCCTATTCCTATGACCGGGGGCATCATCGTGCGACCTTAGGCCGTTAGATGCAATTGCATCCTTTCTTGACTGTTTCATGCAAATGCATTTAGGTGCATGCGAGTGCTTGAAACCAGCGAGGAGTTCGCCATGGCCGCGTTGAAACTGATCAGCCACAAGCTCTGTCCCTATGTGCAGCGCGCGGTGATCGCGCTTAACGAGAAGGGCGTCGCCTTCGAACGGATCGATATCGACCTCGCCAACAAGCCGGATTGGTTCCTGAAGATATCGCCGCTCGGCAAGGTGCCGGTGCTGACGGTTGCGACCGACAAGGGCGAGGTGGCGCTGTTCGAGAGCAACGTGATCTGCGAATATATCGAGGAGACGCAAGCCGGAGCCAAGCTGCATCCGCAGGACCCGCTGGCGCGCGCCGAACATCGCGCCTGGATGGAATTCGGCTCTGCCACCTTAAGCGATCTCTGGGGCCTCGAGATTGCCAAGGATGCCACGACCTTCGAGGCCAAGCGGGAGGCGGTCACCGCCAAATTCGCCCGCGTCGAGGCGGCACTCGGCGCGGGTCCGTACTTTGCGGGCGAGAAATTCAGCCTGGTGGATGCGGTGTTCGCGCCGATCTTCCGCTATTTCGATGTGTTCGACGAATTCATCGACCTTGCGGTGTTCAACGACATGCCGAAGGTGCGGAAGTGGCGCGCGGAGCTGGCGAAGCGTCCGAGCGTGAAGGCCGCGGTCGGCGCCGACTATCCGCAATTGCTGCGCGCCTTCCTCAAGCAGCATGACGCGCATGTGTTGAAGCTTGCGGCGTAACGCGCCGCAGCGCCGTAGGATGGGTAGAGCAAAGCGAAACCCATCGCCTTCACGACACGCGGCCCGAGTGATGGGTTTCGCTTTGCTCTACCCATCCTACACGGGCCGCACTGCCTTAGCGCACGTTGGCGAGGCGCATGTCGAGATAGCCGGTGACGGTTTCCATCAACGGCTCGAGCTTGCCGTCGAAGAAGTGGTTGGCGCCGGGGATGATCTGCTGATCGATCACGATGCCCTTCTGTGTCTTCAATTTCTCGACCAGCGTGTTGACGTCCTTGGGCGGCACCACGGCGTCCTTGTCGCCATGCACGATCAGCCCGGAGGACGGGCAGGGCGCCAGGAACGAGAAGTCATAGAGATTGGCCGGCGGCGCGATCGAGATGAATCCCTCGACCTCGGGCCGGCGCATCAGGAGCTGCATGCCGATCCAGGCGCCGAACGAAAAGCCCGCGACCCAGCAGGCACGTGCCTCGGGATTGATGCTCTGCGCCCAATCGAGCGCGGAGGCTGCGTCCGACAATTCGCCGGTGCCGTGGTCGAACGAGCCCTGGCTGCGGCCGACCCCGCGGAAGTTGAAGCGCAGCACCGAGAAGCCGCGATGCGCAAAGGCATAGTAGCACTGGTAGACGATCTGGTGATTCATCGTGCCGTGAAACTGCGGGTGCGGATGCAGGATCATGGCGATCGGCGCGTTCTTCTGCTTGGCCGGATGGTAGCGGCCTTCGAGACGGCCCGCCGGGCCGTTGAAAATAACTTCAGGCATCAGTGATCCCTTGAGTGATCCTACGCTTGACCCTTGGTTGGCGCTGGGCAATCAACCGAGTTGTGCTGACTTCATCGGCCCCCGGCAGATAAAGTGGCTGGATTTACCGTGAACGGCGCCGTCAGGCGGCTTCCCGCGAACGAACGACGCCTCGGTTGGTTTTTGAGGCCCGCGTTCTAGCATGAGGCGAGGGGCAAAAAGCAAGCATCTTGAACAACGCCAAGCGTGTTCAATGCGTTAGCCGGTGATTGCGGGCGGCGCGGCAATCACCAACTGGCCTAGGGATTCGAGCGAAGATTGCAGGCAAGGCCCGTAAGAAGTTTTGAGGTATTATAATACTCCATGACGAATCGCGTCTATCTCGACTGGAATGCGACCACGCCGCTTCGCCCCGAGGCGAAGGCGGCGATGGCGGCGGCATGGGAGCTGTGCGGCAATCCGTCCTCGGTGCATGCCGAGGGGCGGCAAGCACGTCGGCTGGTCGAGGACGCCAGGAGCGCGATCGCCGCGGCGGTGGGCGCTAAGGCGCAGGACGTGGTGTTTGCCTCAGGCGGCACGGAAGCGAACGTGCTGGCATTGACGCCTGGCGTGCGACGGAGCGGTAGTGCTCCCGTCCAGCGGCTCCTGGTGTCTGCGATCGAGCATGCCTCGGTGCTATCAGGCGGGCGCTTTGCGACTGAAGCGATCGAGACCGTGGCCGTGACATCGTCAGGGGTGCTGGACCTCGATAACCTCCGTAGCAAGCTTGCCGATGGCCCGCCCGCATTGGTGTCGGTGATGCTAGCCAACAACGAGACCGGCGCGCTGCAGCCGGTCGAGGAGGCAGCTGAGATCGTTCATGCTGCCGGCGGACTGCTCCACGTTGATGCGATCCAGGCCTTCGGGAAAATTCCCTTCGCTCTCGAATCATTGCAGGCGGATCTGGTGACGCTGTCCGCGCACAAGGTCGGCGGCACCAAGGGCGTCGGGGCCGTGGTCCTGGCGGAGGGAGTGGAGAGGCTCGAACCCCTGTTGCGCGGTGGCGGCCAGGAACTCGGGCGCCGCGCCGGTACGGAGAACGTCGCCGGCATCTCGGCCTTTGGCGCGGCTGCCAAGGCCGCGATGGCGAGCCTCGAGAC
The DNA here is from genome assembly GCF_055456055.1 of Bradyrhizobium sp. LeoB3. NCBI lineage: Bacteria > Pseudomonadati > Pseudomonadota > Alphaproteobacteria > Hyphomicrobiales > Nitrobacteraceae > Bradyrhizobium > Bradyrhizobium sp. LeoB3. The sequence continues at coordinate 1,371 of NZ_JBVBEF010000046.1, read as the reverse complement.
CGACGCAGTCCGGCTGCGGGCCCTGAGGGACCGACTTGAGGCTGGCCTGAGAGAAGTAAGTGGTATTATTGTATTCTCGGACGGCGTGCCGAGGCTGCCCAATACCACGCTATTCACCGTCCCAGGTTTGAAGGCGGAAACCGCCGTGATCGGCTTCGACCTAGCTGGAATCGCGGTATCTTCGGGTTCCGCCTGTTCCTCGGGAAAGGTCCAGCCGTCACATGTGCTAGCCGCGATGGGGTTCCGGCCGGACCTCGCCCAGGGAGCAGTGCGGCTTAGTCTTGGCTGGTCTACATCCACCACAGACATAGATTTGGCCGTAAAGGCTTGGCTAAAGCTCGCCGATACCTTACTTAGAGTGGGACGAAACACAGCTTGAACGGTTCTAAGCGGGTTTTTCGTCCACTAAGCAACCGTACCACTCTTTAGAACTGATCCACCGCGGTCCTTGAAACCGCGAGCGGAGGATTGAATGCCTGCTGTACAGGAGACGGTCGACCGTGTCCGACGGATCGACGTCGATCAGTATCGATATGGGTTCGAGACGCTTATCGAATCCGAAAAGGCCCCCAAGGGGCTCTCGGAAGATATCGTCCGCTTCATCTCAGAGAAAAAGAACGAGCCGGCCTGGATGCTGGAATGGCGCCTGGAGGCGTACCGCCGCTGGCTGACCATGACCGAGCCGACCTGGGCGCGCGTCAACTATCCCAAGATCGATTACCAGGACCTCTACTATTACGCGGCGCCGAAGCCGAAGAAGACGTTGTCGTCGATCGACGAGATCGATCCGGAGATTCTCAAGACCTACGAGAAGCTCGGCATTCCCTTAAGGGAGGTCGCGATCCTCGAGGGCGTCGAGCCGCCTCCGGGCGGAGAGCCGTCGGAGCAGCGCAAGATCGCTGTCGACGCCGTGTTCGATTCGGTGTCGGTTGCGACCACCTTCCAGAAGGAATTGAAGAAGGCCGGCGTGATCTTCATGCCGATCTCGGAAGCGATCCGCGAGCACCCTGAGCTGGTGCGGAAGTATCTCGGCAGCGTGGTGCCGACGTCGGATAACTTCTTCGCCACCCTGAACTCGGCCGTGTTCTCCGACGGCTCGTTCGTCTATGTGCCGCCGGGCGTGCGCTGTCCGATGGAATTGTCGACCTATTTCCGCATCAACGAGCGCAACACCGGTCAGTTCGAGCGCACGCTGATCATCGCCGACAAGGGCTCGTATGTGAGCTACCTCGAAGGCTGCACCGCGCCGCAGCGCGACGAGAATCAATTGCACGCTGCCGTGGTCGAACTGGTCGCGCTCGATGACGCCGAGATCAAATATTCGACGGTGCAGAACTGGTATCCCGGCAACTCGGAAGGCAAGGGCGGCAT
>NZ_JBVBEF010000045.1:0-68913 GCF_055456055.1 Bradyrhizobium sp. LeoB3 | reverse complement strand
GGTGGGCGTGGCGAAGCCGGAGTAAATTAGCTCCGGCCGCCGAGCGAAACCTTCAGGGCCGCTGCCCGGGTGGAGCGAAAGCGTACCCCGGGTCCGCTCTCGACCTCAGCAATAACCGGTTGTCATTCCGGGGCGCGCGCAGCGCGAGCCCGGAATCCATCAGGCCGCGGGCGACGGCGGAGAAATGGATTCCGGGCCCGATGCTGCGCATCGTCCCGGAATGACGGCGGTGGGCGTGGCGAAGCCGGAGTAAATTAGCTCCGGCCGCCGAGCGAAACCTTCAGGGCCGCTGCCCGGGTGGAGCGTCAGCGTACCCTGGGGTCCGCTCTCGACCTCAGCAATAACCGGTTGTCGTTCCGGGGCGCGCGCAGCGCGAGCCCGGAATCCATCAGGCCGCGGGCGACGGCGGAGAAATGGATTCTCTGATGTGCAATTGCACATCATAGCCCGATGCTGCGCATCGTCCCGGAATGACGGCGGCGGGCGTGGCGAAGCCGGAGTAAATTAGCTCCGGCCGCCGAGCGAAACCTTCGGTGCCGTAGCCCGGGTGGAGCGTCAGTGTCACCCGGGACCGGTCGTCGATTTTGATAGAGATATCCCGGGTTGCGCTTCGCTTCACCCGGGCTACTGGCTCTCAACTCACGGCCAAGGCGGGGAGCGCGATCGGTGGGAGGGAGATGCGGAAGCAGGCGCCGTGGCCGCTTCGTTCGGTGACGCTCACCTCGCCGCGATGCAGATGGATGATCTCGCGCACGAGGTTGAGGCCGAGGCCCGCGCCGCGGTGCCGCGGCTGCAGGCGGTGGAACGGCTCGAAGATGCGCTCGCGCTCTGAAGCCGGAATGCCGGGGCCCTGGTCGCGGACTTCGACCGTCGCCGGTGCGCTGACGGCAACGACGATGGCGCCGCGATGACCGCCATGCTGGATCGCATTCTGCACCAGATTGACGACGGCACGTTCGAGCGCGCCCCGATCGCCCCACACGTCGATCCGCGCACCCTCATGCTGCAACGAGATCTCATAGCCGGCCGCGATCGCGAGCGGCGCGAGATCGGCGATCACCTGTGCGCAGAGACCTGCAAGATCGATGGCGGACGATTGCGCCAGCCGCTGCTCGAGCCGCTGCAGATCGAGCAACTGCTCGGTCAGCGTCGCGAGCCGCGAGACGTCCTCGATCAGGCGCGCCTTCTCGGCGCTTTGCGGCAGGCCTTCCAGGCGCGTGGTGAGGATCGCGATCGGCGTTCGTAATTCGTGCGCGGCATCGGCGAGGAAGCGTCGATGCCGTTCATAGCCTTCATCGAGCCGTCCCAAGGCGTCGTTGACGGCGCTCACCAGCGGCGCGATCTCGGTGGGGACGGCGCCAACCGGCAGCCGGGCGCCGCGCTTGTCGATATCGATCTCGCCGGCCTGATGCGCGGCTTCGTCAAGACCCGCGAGCGCGTTGCGCACCACGAGCGGGGTCGCCACCAGCGTCGTCAGCGCCATCAGGGCAAAGCCGGGCAACATCAGCCCGAAGAAAGCCAGCGTGATCTGCAGCAGCGACTGCGCATCCGAGATCCTGATCTCGCTGGTGACGATGATCTGCACCGGGCCTGCTGCGGTCTCGACCACTTTCATCTGTCCGCTGATATGACGCGAATCGTCACTGGCGCGATCCCAACTGCGAATTTCGCCATCGATATCGCCGAGCCCGCCGCCGAGACGGGCAAACTCCGGCGGCACGTCTCCCTCGGAGAGCGAATGGCCGGACTTGTCGTGGATCACGAACCACAAATTCCGCGTATCGCCGCGCAGCTCCTTCAGCGCCGGGGTCTCGCGCAGGACAAGCGTTCCGTCGGCGCTGCGTGCCACCGCGTCGCGCAGCACATCGATGCCGCGCCCATCGTCGCGCCGATACACGCAACCGGACGCCCACAGAGTTGCAATGAGCAAAACAACAAAAGCGACGAGCAGCACCGCATGCAGCGGGATCAATCGGCGGATCAGGCGGGAGCGCAGCGACGCCGTGTTCATCGACTTCATGATGCCGCCCGCAGGAGATAGCCGACGCCGCGGATGCCGTGGATCTCGACGCCGGCGCCGGCCTCGGTGAGCTTGCGGCGCAGGCGCGAGACATGCGTGTCCAGCGCATTCGACTGCACCTCTTCGTCGAGCGAATAGACGGCAGCCTCGAGCGACGAGCGCACGACCGTGCGCCCCATCCGCCGCATCAGGGTTTGCAGCACCAGCAGTTCGCGGCGCGGCAATTCCAGGAGGCGGCCGTCGACCTCGGCCTCGCAATGGTTCAGGTTGAAGCTCAGCCGCCCGAGCCTGACGATATCGGGCTGCAGGTCGGCGGACCGCCGCCACACCGCCCGCAGCCGCGCCAGCAATTCCTCGGCCGCGAACGGTTTGGCCAGATAGTCGTCGGCGCCGGTGTCGAGGCCGGTGACGCGGTCCGACAATTCGCCCCGCGCCGTCAGCACGATGACGGGGGTCGGGATCGCCTTGGCGCGGAGCTTCGGGATCAGGCTGATGCCGTCGCCATCAGGCAGGTTGCGGTCGAGCAGGATCGCGTCATAGGCGCCCGCCACCATGATTTCCGCGGCCTCCATCAGCGAGGTCACCCGGTCGGCCAGCATGTCGTAGCTTTTCAGGACCGCAGACAAGGCCGACGCCATCTCGTCTTCGTCCTCAACCAGAAGTATTCGCACCACCCTGACCCAGGCAATTCAAGTTGACCTGGTTCCATAGAGCCGCTGGATTGCGGCTACATTGCGTGTTTGCCGATTATCGGGGCGCCGAATGGGAGCTCGAACGGCCGCCGAACCCGCGGATCGCGAGCTTGCTCAGTTCGCGCAGCCACAGCACCGAGCTTGCAACCGCCGCGCAGAACAGCCAGTCGCCGGCGCTCAGGCTGACGGTCGAGAACGCCTCCTGGAGGAAGGACACGTAGACAACCAGCGCGTGCAGCAGGAGCGAAAGCGCGACTGCCGCCCAGAGCCAGCCGTTGGTGAAGAGGCCATGGAATGCGCTGAGCTCGTCGGAGCGGGCGTTGAAGACGTTGAAAAGCTGGAACAGCACCAGCGTCGTGAAGGCCATGGTGCGCCCATAGGCAATCGTGCCTGAACCTTCGATCAGGCCGCCCGGAAGCGAGGCGTCCAGCACCAGCAATGTGCCACCCGCCATGATGATCCCGACCAGGAAAATCCCGCCCCACATCGTCAGCGTCATGACACCCTCGTCGCGCGGGCGCGGCGGGCGCTGCATGATGGCGGGGTCCGCCGGGTCGACGGCGACGGCGAGCGCGGGCGCGCCGTCGGTCACCAGGTTGATCCAGAGGATTTGCGTCGCCAGCAGTGGAAGCACGACGACACCGCTGGCGGCGGAAAGTCCGATTGTATCGGCCAGCACAACGCCGAAGAACATCGTCAAGACCTCGCCGATATTCGACGACAGCAGATAGCGGAGGAATTTCCGGATGTTGTCGAAGATCGCGCGCCCCTCCTCGACCGCCGCGACGATGGTGGCAAAGTTGTCGTCGCCGAGCACCATGTCGGCCGCCTCCTTGGAGACGTCGGTGCCCGTAACCCCCATGGCGACACCAATGTCGGCCGCCTTCAGCGCCGGGGCATCATTGACGCCGTCCCCGGTCATCGCCACGGTTTCCCCTGCCCGCTGTAGCGCCCGCACGATGCGCAGCTTGTGACTGGGATTGACGCGGGCATAGACCGAGACCTCCTCCACAACGCGGTCGAGTTCTTGCTCCGTCATGGCCTCCAGCTCGGCGCCGGACACCGCGCGCTGGCCTGACGTGATGATGCCGAGCTCGGCGGCGATGATCGCCGCGGTCTTCGGGTGATCGCCGGTGATCATGATCGGGCGGATGCCTGCTGCCCGGCTCCGTGCGACCGCATCGCGCGCTTCCCGGCGCGGCGGATCGATCATGCCGATCAGGCCGAGAAAGACGAGGTCCTGCTCCACATTCTCATCGAATGCATCATGCTGCGACCTTTCCGCCGGTAGCGATCGGAACGCGACGCCAAGCGTCCGCAGCGCTTTCGCGGCCAGCGCATCATTGCTCGCCATGATCTCGGCCTTGCGCGCATCGGTGAGCGCGACTGCATCTCGTCCGACAAGTTCGTGGGTGCAGCGCGCGAGCAGGACATCTGGCGCGCCCTTGGTCACCGCGATCAGGCGGTCGCGCCGCTCCGCATCGGTATGCACCGTGCTCATCAATTTGCGCTCGGACGAGAACGGAATCTCGCCGATCCGCTCGAAGCGCTGATCGAGCGCGGCAGGGAGCAGGCCTGCCTTGCATGCGGCCACGATCAATGCGCCTTCGGTCGGATCGCCCTGCACGATCCAGGCGCCATCACGTTCCTCCAGCAGCGCGTTGTTCGCGCGTTCGGCCGCCGTCAGCGTGCGCTCGAGCTCGAACTGCAGCGCGCCATTGTCCGACGCATCACTGGCAAGATGCACGTCGCCCTCCGGCGCATAGCCGGTGCCGGAGAGATTGGTGCAACCGCTCGCCGTCACGACCCGGCGCACCGTCATCTCGTTCCTGGTCAAGGTGCCGGTCTTGTCGGATGCGATGACGGTCGCCGAACCGAGCGCTTCCACGGCGGCGAGACGGCGGATGATGGCATTCTTCTTCGCCATCCGCTGCATGCCGATGGACAGCACGGCGGTGACCACCGCCGGCAATCCTTCCGGAACCGCGGCGACGGCCAGCGCCACGCCGAGCAGCAGCACCGCGAAAATCTCGGAGAAGCCGTTGATGTCGCTGACGAGAAAGATCGTGCCGATCATGGCCACTGCAATCAGCACGACCGTGATCGCAAGCACCTTGCCGACGCGCGCGAGCTCGCGCTGCAGCGGCGTGGTCTCCTGCGGCGCCTCCCGTAGCATGCCGGCGATCCGGCCCATCTGCGTCTTCATCCCGGTCGCGGTGACCACCGCACGGCCATGCCCGTAGACCGCGGTGGTCCCGCTGAAGATCATGTTGTGCCGGTCGCCGAGCTCGGCCTTGTCAGCCAGCGGCGCAACGTGCTTGCTCACCGGCAGGCTTTCGCCGGTGAGCGCGGCTTCCGCCGTCTGCAGCGCGGCTGACACGATCAGCCGGGCGTCGGCCGGAATGGTGTCGCCTTCCGCGATGACGATGATATCGCCCGACACCAGTTCCGCCGCCGGGATGTTGCGCCGCTCGCCATCGCGGACTACGTTGGAGTGCGCGGCGGACATCTCACGCAACGCGGCTGCGGCGCGCTCCGCCCGGGCCTCCTGGATGTAGCCCATGAGCGCGTTGAGCAGCACGATGGCAAGGATCGCGATGGCCTCGTAGGGCAGCGCGGTTTCGTGCTCATTCAGCCAGATCGCGATCGAGATCACCGCCGCCGCGATCAACAGGAGCACCAGCACGTCGGTGAACTGATCGAGGAATTTCAGCCATTCGGGACGCGGTGGCACTGTGTCCAATTCGTTTCGGCCATCGCGCGCGAGGCGCTGGGCGGCCTCCGCACTGCTCAGACCCCGCTCGGCATCGGTATGCAGGGCGGCCACCGTCTCCGCCGCCGTCTGCCGGTGCGCCTCGTGCATCGTCGGATCGGAGGATTTTCTGTGCATGCTGCAATGATACGTTGCGACGACGTTTCCTGGTACCGGGAACCGCGCTTGTCGGGATGATCCATGTCAATCGACACGACGCGATCGGCGCTGCAGAATGCGGGTGAACGAAATGTCGCAGCCAAGATCGTTGCGGTCTCGCGCCGGAACCCGGACGATCGAAGCGGCCGCATGGCTGAAAGGTACCGTCACATGAGCGAAGCAAGCGCGACGAAAGAACCGCCGGGATCAATTCTGCTCGCCACCGATCTCAGCCCCCGCTGCGACCGCGCGCTCGATCGCGCCGTGCTGCTGTCGCAGTCATGGCAGGCGAAGCTCGTGATCCTGCACGTTCTCGAAAAACTTCGGGATGCGGATTTCGATCCGAGCGTTCCATCCTGGCGACGCCCCCCCGATCCCGTCAGCGTGGCGGCAAAGCAGTTGCTGGCCGATATCGGCCCGCTGGCGAAGATGGCCGACATCGTGATCGATGAAGGCGACCCGGCCGAGGCGATCGTGCGCACCGCCGAAAAGAAAGGATGCGATCTCATCATCACCGGGGTTGCAAGGGATGAGCCGTTCGGGCGACTTTTCCTTGGCACGACGGTCGATCGCCTGCTTCGCAGTTCGCACACACCGATCCTGATCGTGAAGAAAAGGGGACAGCGGGCTTACGGCCGCATCGCCGCAGCGATCGACTTTTCAGATTCATCACGCCATGCACTCGAGGCCGCGGTCCGCTGCTTCCCCGACCAGGCGCTCATGATATTCCACGCCTACGAGATACCGATGAGTGGGTTGGCCCACGATTCCGCTGCCTATCGACGGCAATGTCAGCAGGCTGTCGAGCGGGACTACAAGGCCTTCCTCACGACAATGACATGCGGCGAGACGATCAGGCGGCGTGCACGTTCGTTCATCGAACTTGGGACGCCGGATGAAGTGCTGCGCCGAGGCGTGCGCGATATGGACATCGACCTTGTCGTGCTCGGCACCGAGGGGCGCGGTGCGCTCTCCGAAATGCTGATTGCAAGCGTCGGCAAGCATCTCATGGCCGAACTGCCATGCGACGTCCTGATGATCAGGGAGCCGCCCGCCGCACCAACAGCCGCCTGATCCGCTGTTTGTTGCAACGATAGCGGTCACATCGGCTTCGCAGGACCTACCTGGATGCTTCGGCTTCGTGGGCCGCCGTCCATGGGATCAACTCGCGCCCCAGTGCATCGAAGGCGGCGTTGAAGGCCTTCGCCGCCGGGGCGGGGGCGAGCGTCTCGATCGGCGCTTCCTGCTGGAAGACGCGCGCAGCGCGCAGATGTCCTGACGCATCGAGGAGCTTGGCGGACAGCGCGATCACGGCGTGCGGCTGTGGCGCCGTGACGATCTCGAACTGGCGCAGGTCGAGCAGCAGGCGGGACGAGCCTTCCGGCGCGGCGTCGGGACGGAACGGCGGATGGGCGATGTCGTAGTTCTCGAAACTCTGCAGCAGTTTCGCCTGCACGAGCTGCGGCAGGGCGTCGCTCCATTGCGCGTCGGCAAAATCCTTGTCCTCGCCGCCCGCGAACAGGAAGCGCTGGGTCTGCAGCGCAGTGATCGCCGTCGGCTCGGCAATGGAAAGCGTTCCCTTGAAGGGGCGGACCGGCGCATCGAACCGGCTGGCGGGGCTGAGGTCAAAAGTCGTCTTGCGCGCTGGGGCGCCACCGCCGCCCATGGTCCGATCGAGACCGGCGATGATATTGTCCAGGCGCGGGGTGTTGCGCGCCAGCCCGTCCGCAAAGGTGCCGATGTTGCCGATCGCGTCATGCAGGGTTGCGGAATTTTCGCTGAGCACCGTATCGACCTTGCGCAGCGCATCGCGCGCGGCCTGCGTCATGCTCTGCCCTGCCCCTTTCTCGGCGATCAGCGGCCCTTGCACGCGCGGGGCATCGATCCGCTCGCCGCCTTCCAGGGCCACCACGGGCACGCCAGTGAGGCCCTGGAAATCGAGGCCGACTTTGGTATCGGCGCGCACCGGCGTGTGCTCGAGCACGGCGATGGTGGCATGGACGTCGCGCGGCCGGTCGGGCACGAATTCAAGCGAGGTGACTTCACCGACGCGGATGCCGTTGAACAACACCGCAGCGCCCACGAGCAAGCCGGGAACGGGACCATTGAAGACGACCTGGTAGGTCTCGCGCTTGCCGATGCCGCCGGTGTTGTTGAGCCAGTAGACGAAGCCGAACACGGCGACGATCGCCGCCAGGACGAAGGCGCCGACAACGATAAAGGGTGCGCGCGTTTCCATTGATGTCGTTCCGTTAAGCGTTGAGATGAAGCATTTGCGCTCGCGCGCCGTGGAAATAGGCCCGCACCCAGGGATGGTCGGATTCCAACACCGATTTCAGCGGACCGAGCGCGGCGATCTTGCCGTCGGCCAGCGCCGCGACGCGGTCGCAGACCGCGTAGAGCGTGTTGAGGTCGTGGGTGACCATGAAGACGGTGAAGCCGAGCGTCCGCTGCAGCGTCTTGATCAGGGAATCGAATTCGCCGGCGGCGATCGGGTCCAATCCGGACGTCGGCTCGTCCAGGAACAGGAGCGCAGGATCGAGCGCGAGCGCACGCGCCAGCGCCACGCGCTTGACCATGCCGCCGGAAAGTTCGGAAGGAAACTTGTCGCCATCATCGACGGTGAGGCCGACCATCTCGAGCTTCGCATTGGCGATCTCGTCCAGCAGCGACGGCGACAGATGCGCGGCCTCGCGCAGCGGGAATTGCACGTTCTGCCGCGCGTTCAGCGCCGAGAACAGCGCGCCCTGCTGGAACAGCACGCCGCTCCTGCCGCCGTTTTCGGCAAGCTCGATGATGCCGCCGCGTTTCGGCAGCAATCCGATGATCGTGCGCATCAGCACGGATTTGCCGCCGCCGGACGCGCCGACGAGACCCAGGATTTCGCCCTGACGGACATTGAGATTGAGATGGTCGAGCACGATCCTGCGGCCGAAGCCGACGACCAGATCCTGCACGTGGATGGCGATGCGTTCTTCGGTCACGGCTACATTCCGATCGAGGCGAAGAACACGGCGAACAGGCCGTCGAGCACGATGACCAGGAAGATCGACTTGACGACGGAGGACGTCGTCTGCTGCCCGAGCGATTCCGCGCTGCCCTTGACGCGAAGCCCTTCGCTCGCCGCGATCAGGCCGATGACCAGCGCCATGAACGGCGCCTTGATCATGCCGACCTCGAAACTGTTGATCGAGACCGCCTCATGCAGCCGCGCGATGAAGATCGCCGGGCCCATGCCGCCATAGAGCCAGGTGACGAGCCCGCCGCCATAGAGCGCGGCCATCGAGCCTAAGAAGGTGAGGATCGGCAGCGCGATCACCAGCGCCAGCACGCGCGGCAGGATCAGCACCTCGACCGGATCGAGTCCCATGGTCGTGAGCGCATCGATCTCCTCGCGCATCTTCATCGAGCCGATCTCGGCGGTGTAGGCGCTGCCGGAACGTCCGGCCACCATGATCGCGACGATCAGGACGCCGAGTTCACGCAGCACCAGGATGCCGACCATGTCGACGACATAGGAATCGGCGCCGAACTTGCGGAAATGGAAAATGCCCTGCTGGGCGATGATGGCACCGATCAGGAACGTGATCAGCACCATGATCGGGATCGCACGCCAGCCGACCTGGCCGAGTTGATAGACGGTGGAGGTGAAGCGAAACGATCGCGGATGGCGCAGCGTCCGGAACAGCGCGATGCCAACACTGCCGAGCATATCGAGGAAGACCATGGTCTCGGCAATGACGCCACGTCCGACCCGCTCGAGCAGGTCGGCGAGCGCGTTGGTGCGCCGCGCGGCCGCCGGCGGCCTGCGGTTCAATTTCCGAACTTCGCCGATCAATCCGGAATAGCTGGCGGAAAGACCGGTTATCTCGGCTTCGCTCGCTTGCGTCGTTCCGCCGCGCGCCAGTTTCTCGATCAGCCAGGCGCCCACCGTGTCCAGCGCCGTGATCCCGCTCAGGTCGATCTTGCGGATGCCATGCGCAAGCCGCGGCTGGATGCCCGCGCACAGCCGCTCCAGAATCTCGACATTGGCAACCGTCCACGCGCCACGCGGATGGAGCGAGCGGACCGCGCCGTCATCCATGGTCAGGTCAGGGGCACTGTTCAAGATGATACCTCCGGAAGTCCGGAGGCGACCCTAGCCGGGCCGGCGGGCAATCGTTTGACACAGCGCAATAGATGCCCAGGCGGTCCGGACCTTGAGGGCGTGACGCTGCCGCAGGGCTATGCGGCAGCATCGTAGCCCGTTCGATCAGCGGCCGGAGTTAGTTGATTCCGGTTCCGCCACGCCCACTGCCGTCATTCCGGGGCGATGCGCAGCATCGAGCCCGGAATCCATTTCTCCACTGTTACCTGCTGCCTGATGGATTCCGGGCTCGCGCTGCGCGCGCCCCGGAATGACGGGCCGTTATTGCTGAGCTCGAGAGCGGCCCCGGGTTACGCTGGCGCTCCACCCGGGCTACAGGCCCTCTATCGCGCGAGCGCTGCTGACACCGATTCGGCCAATGGCCTCGTCGGGTGACCGATGAGCGCGCTCAATTGCCTGGAGGCGTCATAGAGTGCGCCGTTCGCCGCTTTGGCGTCGCTGTCAGCCAGGAGCGCCGCGAAGGCTTCCGGCAGGCCGATCGACACCAGCGCAGCCTTGTAATCGGCCTCCCGCAGATCCTTGTAGACGACGGGCTTGCCGGACTGCTTGGCGATCTCGGCGGCATAGTCGGCGAGCGTATAGCCATTATCGCCGGCGAGCTCGTAGATCTGGCCCGCCTGATTATCGCGGCCTGCGAGCACGGCTGCTGCGGCCGCGGCGTAATCGGCGCGCGCGGCGAGGGAGAAGCGGCCCTGTCCTGCGGCGCCCAGTACGGCCCCATGCTCGACGGCAGCGGCAATATTGCCGGTGTAGTTCTCGGTGTACCAGCCGTTGCGGAGGAACACGAAGGGCACGCCGGATGCGCGGATCAGCGCTTCCGTCTTGCGGTGCTCCTCCGCCAGCGCCAGCGGGCTGGTGTCGGCATGGAGGATGCTGGTGTAGGCGAGCAGCTTCACGCCCGCCGCTTTCGCGGCATCGATGACATGGCCGTGCTGGCGAACGCGCTGCCCGATCTCGCTCGAGGAGATCAGAAGCACCTTGTCCGCACCTGTGAGCGCAGCCTTAAGGGCGCCGGGGTCTTCATAATTTGCTGTGCGAAGCTCGACGCCGCGCTCCGCCAGGTCTTTGGCGGCGACGGGGTCACGGACGATACCAACCAGATGCGCACCGGGGGCGATCCGCAAGAGCTCGGCGATGACGAGGCGGCCCAACTGGCCGGTTACCCCGGTGATGGCGATACGTTCGGAAATTGTCATGTTCCTCTTCCTGGTCTAAAATAGAGACCAGGCCTAGATACGAGGCCGCCGGAGATCGCGGAAGGAGGCAGGTTTTGGTGACAGGGTTACGCGAAAATAACCTTGGGTCGGCCCAGCAGTGCCTGGGGCAGCGCTTCCAGACCTGGCGCGGCGGCGAGTTCGACCTCGCGCTTTGCCCGGTCCGCGGCATCCTGGATCGTCTCGGCGACAAGTGGACCACGCTGATCTTGATCGTGCTCGCGCAGCGGCCGCATCGCTTCAGCGAGATCCGGCGGTCGATCCCCGACATCTCCAAGCGCATGCTGACGCAAACGCTTCGCGACCTCGAGCGCGACGGCATGATCACGCGCCGCGTGTTCCCGACCAAGCCGCCGAGCGTGGAGTACGGATTGACAGAGCTCGGCGAATCCCTGCTCGAACCCGTGGCCCAACTCGTCACTTGGGCGGAGACAAGCCAGACCAAGATCGCGATGGCGAGATCGGCGTTCGATGCGGCGGAAGCGTCACGGGGCTAGGTAGCCCCGGATCTCACGACGGATCGAAGCCGAGCGCGACTTCCACTGTCATGGAATCGGGAAGAGCCGGCGGTATCTGCGGCAGCGGCTGGGCGCGGCGAATGGTATCGATTGCGGCCTGATCGAGCACGGCTTGACCGGAGCTGGTCTTGACCCAGGCGCCGAGCAATTTCCCATCGCGGCCGACCGAGAAGACCGCAAGCACCGTTCCCTGCAGATGCTGCCGCTTGGCGGCCCGCGGATAGCGCTGGAATTTGTCGATATGACGCACCAGGATGTCTCTGAACTGCAGCTTCGCGGGGGTTGGCACGGCGTCCGCGGAACGCAGCGGGATCCTGCTCGAAACGGCCGCTTCGGAAGACGACGTCTCTTCGACCGGGAGTGCCGCGAGATTGTTGCGCGACATCTCGGCCGGCGTCTCAGTCGGAGCCTTGCCCGGGTTTGCTGCGTTCACGGCCGTTGACTGCGAAGCTTGGTTCACGGGAATCGGCAGCGGATCCGGACGCGGCAACAGCCGGACCTCGACGACTGCCGTCGGCTCGGCCTGCCCGCCAGCCCTGTGGAGCTGAAGGTGAAGCCAATACACGCCGCCCACGAAAAGTAACCCGACGATCGCCGGAAACAGCATCAGCCGAAAGCCCTGCCCGAACAGCGAGGCATCCGGATCGTCATCGGTCACGAAGGATTTCATCGCGCAGTGCTTACCGTGACGATCGCGCGCACGGGCTGAGGGGCTTCAGCGCCGACATGCGCGCCCAATAGCGAACCCCGCGCCAGCATCCGGTCATCTCGTTCGTGCCTGTCTTCCGTGGAATCATCCGGCCCGCAAAGCGGCTCGCAAGCGGGCGCGGCTTCGGCCGGAAGCTAGCTCATATAGCCTCTTTGTGACAGAAATCTATTCCTGCCAAGCTCCCGGCGAGGCCTATTCGAGCGTGATGAGATGGCTAGAGCATGATCCGGAAAACCGCTTCACGCTTTTCCGGATCATGCTCTAGAACAGCAGCACGCCGTCGTCGTGCACCTCCGGCTCGGGCCGGTGCGGCGTGGATTTTGACATCACACCGAGGCGCTGCAGGACGTCCCGATGGACCTGCCGCTCCCGTTCCATCGTGTACTGCGCGAACAGATCGTCCAGCACCGCCTCATCGCTCGAAGTCAGCGACAGCTTTCCGACCGTTGCGCTCGAGGCCTCAAGGCGCGAGGCAGCAGCCGGGAGGGACGCGGATGCCTCGCCGAGCGTGGTCATCAGATCGTGGGCACCACCCATCAAGGCCTCGAATTCGGCACCCTCGTGGACGAGCCGGTCCATCAACCGATCGAGCCGCGCGTTGCCGGCCTCGATCTCCTGCAGCGTTTGCAGAATCGACGGCTCGAGCCTGGCCAATTGCGCGGGATTTCCATGAGCGCGCAACTCCTTGAGATCGCCGGCAGCGCGCTCGATGCGGTCGAGGATCGGCTTCAGCCTGGAAGCGCCGGCGGAGACCTGATCCGCGGTCATCTTGAGCTCGTTGGCGATCACGACGAACGCATTGCCCTTCACGCCCAGATGGCCGGCCTTGAGGCTGGCATTCATGCCGATCAGGATGATGTCGACGACGGCCTCGCCAAGGCCCGCGATCGCCAGACGAAACTTGCCGAGCGTATCCTCGACGACGGAGAGGGCAGCATCGACCGATCTGCCCGAATTCTCGCAGGTCGCAATCAGCTCCGAGGCCTGCGCCAGCGTTTGCTTGATGACGGCAAGGAATGACGGGGCCTCGCCGTCATGGCCGCCATATACCGAGCGACCTTGCGCAACCACGCCGGTCGCATCGGCAAGGATGGCATTCAGCGAACGGACGATCGCGCCGATATCATCGCCGAACTCGCGATCCGCATCCTTGAGTTGCGCGGCCTGGAGCTGGCAGATGATCTGGGCTCTTCGCGCACTGGCATCCGCTTCGAGCGCCGGAACGGTGCTTACCGCTGCGACAGCGACACGACGCAAGCCGCCGCAGACATGTTCGAGACGTTGCCGCGTGCTGTCGCCCGACTGCAGCGAGATGATCGCGCTGCCGACGGCATCGGCGATCTTCTTGGTGCTCCTGCCCGCCAGCTCGACAAGATGGACGCTCTTGTCCTGCTGCTCGCGCATCCCGCTATAGGCCGAGATCAGACCGGCGCTCGCCGAGAGAAGCTGCCCCCGATAGAGCTTCTCGAATTCCTTCTGCCTGTTGAGCGCAGTTTCGACCGCTACCGAGAGCAGCTTCTGATCGCGCGCGCAGCCTTCGATCGAATGCTGCACCGATTGCCCGAGCTCGAATACCTCCTTTGTGAAATCAAGGAAGCTGTCGCGCTCGCCGTCCAGCGACGCCGCCTCGATGCGCGCGCTCCGCGCGATGATGGAGATCATCTGGATATGCTTGAAGAGCGGCGCGATCTGCGCGGATGCCGCCTCGGCATCCTCGCCGATCCGGCCGAGAAGCGCGCTTTCCGCCGGCAGTGCCTCGGCCAGCGCGTTCAAGCAGCCGGCGATATCCTGAAGCGCGGTCGAGGCGCCTTCGATCTCCGCGCCCGACATTTCGCGCGAGAGGCCGGTGAGCGCGCCCTCGAGCTCCTTGAACAGGGCGTGACCGCGCCCGAGATGATTGCCGACCTTGGCAAAACTATCCTCGATGCGGGACGACACCTCCTCGATGGAGGCAACTGCCGCAGTAACCGTGTCGGTCTGGATGTCGGGAGAGATCATTGCATCATTCCGTCAGGGCAGGTTGTCCGGCCTGGTGCCAGAGCATGATCTCGCGCGCGATGTGGTTGAGCGAAACCACCTTCTCCACGGCGCCGTGCGCGATCGCCTCTTTCGGCATGCCGAACACCACGCAGCTCTCTTCGTCCTGCGCGCGCGTCGCCGCGCCAAGCTTGCGCATCTCCAAAAGGCCCCTCGCGCCGTCGTCGCCCATTCCCGTCATGATGATGCCGAGCGCATTGCGGCCGGCATATTGGGCCGCCGAACGGAACAGGACGTCGGCCGAGGGCCGATGCCGCGACACCGGCGGGCCGTCCTTGATGGCGATGCTGTAACGCAGGCCGGTTCGTTGCAGCAGCATGTGGCGCGCGCCGGGCGCGATATAGGCGCAGCCCGGCTGCACCGGCTCGCCATCCTCCGCCTCTTTCACCGTGATCTGACAGGCGACGTTGAGACGCCGCGCGAACGCCGCGGTGAAGCCCTGCGGCATGTGCTGAACGATCAGGATCCCTGGGCAACTCGGCGGCAGCGCCTCCAGCACGTCGAGCAGCGCCTCGGTGCCACCGGTCGAGACGCCGATGCAGACGATCCGTTCGGTGGTGGGGCGCGAGCGTCCCTGGATCGGCGGCGGCATGATGGCATCCGCGGTCAGCTTCTTTTCGATGCTGCGCCGCTGCTGGCGTGGGCGCACGCGTGCACGCGCGGCCGATTTCACGGCTTCGCGCAGCCGGTTTGAACATTCCAGCAGCGCCTGCCGGGTATCGATCCGCGGCTTGGGAACGATATCGACGGCGCCGGCCTCGAAGGCTTCGAACATCTGGTCCGAGCCCTCTTCGGTGAGCGAGGAGCAGATGATCACCGGGATCGGGCGCTGCGCCATGATCTTGCGCAGGAACGTGATCCCATCCATGCGCGGCATCTCGATGTCGAGGATGATCACGTCGGGCAATTCGTTCTGCAGCCGCCGCGCCGCAGCGAACGGATCGGAGGCGGTCGCCATCACCTCGATATCCGGATCCTCGCTCAGGATGGTCGTGAGAATTTGGCGTACCGACGCCGAATCGTCCACGATCAGCACGCGAAGTTTCTGCTTTGGCATTGCCGTGCGCTCCACGTCGCTAGACTCTAAAAACTGTCGGCTGAACCTGCTTCAACGTCGGCACCGTGTTGTGGATCATCGATTCGGAATGCCCCACCAGCAGATAGCCTCCCGGCCGTAAGTGCGAGCAAAGCTGATCGACGACCTTGCGCTGCGTCTTCCTGTCGAAATAGATCAGGACGTTCCGGCAGAAGATGATGTCGACGTCACGGTCCACAGGATAGCTGGAATCCATTAAATTCATCCGCATGAAATTCGTCAGTCGCCGCAATTCCGGCACCACGCGGACTTCGTTGCTCGATCGGTCCTTCGACGACAGGAAGTAGCGCTTCACGAACTCGGAAGGGACCGGCGCGATGACGTCGCGCGTGTAGATGGCGGCTTTGGCAAGCCGCAGCACCGCAGTCGAGATGTCCGTTCCGAGGATGCGAAACTGGAACCTTGTGCCAGACCTCGTCATGTCGTCGAGAACCATCGCGGTCGTATAGGCTTCCATGCCGGTCGAGCAGGCCGCGCTCCATATCTTCAACCCGTGCGAGCCGCGACCGCGGGGCTTCAGGAGCGCCGGCACCGCGACCTCCTTCAAGAAGGTGAAATGCGCCGGCTCGCGGAAGAAATCCGTCTTGTTGGTCGTGACCACATCGATCAGATGGGTCAGCTCGTTGTCGGGCAGGCCATTGTCGAACAGATGCTCGACATATTCGTTGAGCCCGGAATAGTTGAGCGCGCGGACGCGCTTGTGCAGCCGCCCTTCCAGCATCAGGCGCTTGCCAGCAGGCAGCTTGATGCCGACCTGCCCCTCGATCAATTCAGCGATCGTGCGGAATTGACGATCGGATAAATGTACCCCGGCTCCCAGCATCGCCGATGTCGCAAGTCTAGGCTGCGGCTGATGCGTCGACGCGGGCCTCGTCGGCGGACACTTCCGCGTCGGCCATCAGTCGTGCGAGATCGAAGATGATGACGAACTTTTCTCCCTTGCGTCCGATGCCCGCGATGTAGTCGGATTGCCAGCGTCCGCCGACCGAGGGCACGGGACCGATCGAGTCCTCGTCGATGTCGGTGACCTCGAACACGCAGTCCGCCACGAAGCCGACGCCAACCAGGCGGTCGTTCATCGGCACGTCCAGGATGATGATGCGCGTCGCCTCCGTCGCCGGCACGCTCGGCAGATCGAGCTTCAGGCGGAGGTCGACGATCGGATAACCGCTGCCGCGCACGTCGATCATGCCGAGCATGAAATGCGGCGCGTGCGGCAGACGCGAAATCGGCCGCATGTCGAGGATTTCGCGGACATTGCAGATGCTGATGCCGAAGGTCTCCCCGGCGAGACCGAGCGTCAGATATTGAGCGGTGCCGGCCATGTTGCGTCCTTCCGGTCAGAGATCGCGGGGACTCGCCTCGAAGGCCGGGCCCCGCGTGTTTCTTTTCTGAGCATGATCTTTTCGGAAAACCGGTTCCCCACTTTTCCGGATCATGCTCTAGCGCTGAAAATCGGCGTCGCGATCGTCGCTGTCTTCCATCGCGAAGGCGAAGCCACCGCCGGCGGCGGCCTTGAGCGCACGTGCCGGCTTGGCGACGGGCTTGCGCTCGGCGGCTGCCATGCTCGCGGCTTTCGCGCGGAGCTGGCCGACGGCCCGGTCGATCGGCATCGCAGCCGCGGGCCTGTCCTTTGCCTGGTCGATACGGAAATAGGCGATCGTCGACTGCAACTGTTCGGCCTGGGAGGCCAGTTCTTCCGAGGTCGAGGAGACCTGCTCGGATGCGCTGGCGTTCTGCTGGCCGACCTTGTCGAGCTGCTGGATCGCCTGGTTGATCTGCGCCGAGCCGACATCCTGCTCGCGGCAGGCCGCCGTGATCTCTTCCACCAGCTCCGCCGTCCTCTTGATATCAGGCACCAGCTTGGCCAGCATGCTGCCCGCTTCCTGTGCCACCTTCACGCTCTCCGCCGACAGCGTGCCGATCTCGGCTGCGGCCGCCTGGCTGCGCTCGGCGAGCTTGCGGACTTCGGAGGCGACGACTGCAAAGCCCTTGCCATGCTCGCCGGCGCGCGCGGCCTCGACCGCCGCGTTCAGGGCGAGCAAGTCGGTCTGCCGCGCGATCTCCTGCACAATGGTGATCTTCTCGGCGATCGTCTGCATTGCCTCGACGGCGCGGCCGACCGCGGCGCCGCTGGCTTCGGCATCCTTCGCCGACTGCCCTGCGATCTTCTCGGTCTGGTTGGCGTTCTCGGCGTTCTGCTTCACGTTGGCCGCCATTTCCTCCATCGAGGAGGAGGCTTCTTCGGCCGAGGAGGCCTGCTCGGTCGCGCCTTGCGAGAGCTGTTCGGCGCTGGCCGAGAGCTCCTGGCTGCCGGCCGAGACGTTCTGCGCCGCCGTCAGCGCTTCCGCGACGATCGTGCGGAGCTTCTCGACCATGCGCTCCAGGGCCATGCCGAGCGTATCCTTGTCCGACAGGCGCTTGGCGTCGACGGTGAGATTGCCCTGCGCGATCTCGTTGGCGACAGCCGCCGTTCCGTTCAGGTTCACGGTCATCGCATTCAGCGACTTGACGAGGTCGCCGATCTCGTCGTTGCTGACAACGTCGATCTTCTGGCTGAGATCACCGATCGCAACCGCATCGGCAAGGTTTACGGCACGGCTGAGTCCGCGGCTGATATTGAGCGCAATCCAGGTCGCCGCCACCACCGCGATCACGAGCGAGGTGAGCACCAGGATGACCAACAGCATCTCGGCGCGCGCCCCGTCCTGCCTTGCCTGCTCGGTCTGCTCGGCCATCGCCGACTTGACGAGCGAGATGTAGGCGTTTGCGGCTTCCAGCGCATCGGCCACTACCTTGCGACCTTCGTTCATCGAACGATCAGTCGCCGCCGCCTTGTCGACCTTGGCGAGGCGGACCGTCTCATCCTGATAGGCATTCATCTTGACGTAGGCGGCCGAGAAAGCATCGATCAGCCTTTTGCCCCGGTCGGTCGCTCCGGCATAGATCTCGTCCCTGGTCTTGAGCAGCGGCTCGCGAATCTTCGCCAGGTCGGCAACGAACTGGTCATAGTTCTTTTCCGAAGCGATGATGGAGTTCTTCTCGGCCCGCAGCTGAAGCAGGATGCCCTTTTCGAGTTCGGCGGCCTTGTCCATGCGTCCGGCCCGCGAAACGAGACTCTCGGCCGTGCCGACCATGTCGCTGAGCTTCACGTAGCCCACCGCGCCCGCGACCATGGACAACAGGATGACGAGGCCAAAGGCGCCGGCCAATTTTGCTTTTACGGTAAGTCTCATTTCAGCCCCCAAGAGAATGCTCGAATTGTTGGTCGGACCGCAATCAATCCAACCTGCCAGCCCACCAACGCTTCACTCCTCAGCGCTGAAAATCAGCGTCGCGGTCGTCCCCGTCTTCATCCAGCTCGAAAGCGAAGCCGCCGCCATTGGCAACCTTGAGGGCGCGACGGCCCTGCGGCTTCGCCGCGGCGGCCGACGGCTTCCTGGCGCCGCGATCGGCGGCCGCCATTGTCGCAGCCTTCGAGCGCAGTTGGCTGACCGCCTTGTCGATCGGCGCGGCGGCGGCCTTGCGACCCTGGTCGATGCGGAAGAAGGCGATCGTCGACTGCAACTGCTCGGCCTGGGAGGCCAGCTCTTCCGAGGTCGAGGAAACCTGTTCGGATGCGCTGGCGTTCTGCTGGCCGACCTTGTCGAGCTGCTGGATCGCCTGGTTGATCTGGGCCGAGCCGACATCCTGCTCGCGGCAGGCCGCCGTGATTTCCTGGACCAGGTCCGCGGTTTTCTTGATGTCGGGCACGAGCTTCGCGAGCATGCTGCCCGCCTCTTGCGCGACCTTCACGCTCTCCGTTGACAGCGTGCCGATCTCGGCGGCGGCCGCCTGGCTGAGTTCGGCGAGCTTGCGCACTTCGGAGGCGACCACGGCAAAGCCCCTGCCATGCTCGCCGGCGCGCGCCGCTTCGACCGCGGCATTGAGCGCCAACAGATCGGTCTGCCGCGCGATCTCCTGCACGATCGTGATCTTTTCGGCGATCGTCTGCATCGCTTCGACGGCGCGGCCGACGGCGGCGCCGCTGGCTTCGGCATCCTTGGCCGATTGCGCCGCGATCTTCTCGGTCTGGTTGGCGTTGTCGGCGTTCTGCTTCACATTGGCCGCCATCTCCTCCATCGAGGAGGAGGCTTCTTCAGCCGAGGATGCCTGCTCGGTCGCGCCCTGCGAGAGCTGCTCGGCGCTGGCCGAAAGCTCCTGGCTGCCGGCCGAGACGTTCTGCGCCGCGGTCAGGGCTTCCGACACGATCTGCCGCAGTTTCTCGACCATCACGTTCAGCGACTTGACGAGATCTCCGATCTCGTCGTTGCTGACTACGTCGATTTTCTGGCTGAGATCGCCGTCGGCGACTGCGCCTGCCAGGCCGACTGCACGTCCCAGCGAGCGGCCGATGCTGAATGCGATCCAGAGCGCCGCGCCGAGCCCGACAACGAGCGACGCGATAACCAGGCTTGCCAGCATGACGGTCGCGCGGCGGCCTTCTTCCTTGGCCTGCTCGGCCTGCATAGCCATGGCTTTCTTCGCGTAGCCGATATAGGCATCGGCCGCCTCCATGGACTCAACAACCGCCTGGCGGACAACGGTCATCGATCGCTCGGCGGCCTTGGCCTTGTCGGTTCTTGCGAGTTTGAGCGTCTCGTCCTGCACCGAATTCATCTTGGCGTAGGCGGTGCTGAAGTTCTCGATCAGCCGCTTGCCCTGTTCGCTCGCGCCGGACTGAATCTCGTCCTTGAGCTTCAAGGTGGATCCACGAGTCCTGTCGATCTCGGACAAGAACCGGTCCATGTCGCCTTCGGGCACCAGGATCGCGTTCTTCTCGGCCCGGACCTGAAACAGGACATCCTTCTCGAGCTCGGCTGCCTTTTCCATCCGGCCGGCGCGGGCGACAAGGCTGTCCGTCGTCTCCACCATGTCGTTGAGCTTCATATAGGCCACGGCGCCGCTCACCGCGGACAGCAGGATGATCGCGCCGAAGGCACAGGCCAACTTCGCCTTGACAGTAAATCTCATTTTCAGCCCCTCAAGTCTCGCCCCCGAGACGTCCTCAATTCAGGATACGTTCCATATTCGGTACGATGACGAACTCTTCACGCCACTTGGTGATGAAGCGGATGAACTCCGGCTTCCAATGCATGCCGACGCGCGGCGTCTGCTGCACGTCGGTCCGCGAGATCTCGGTGACCTCGTAGACCTTGTCGGCGGTGACGCCGACCAGGACCGGCTCATTGTCGATGCCGACCTCGATCACGACGATCCGTGTCTCCGTGGAGGCTTCGGTCTGCGGCATCCCGAAACGGATGCGCAGGTCGGCCAGCGGAATGACATTGCCGCGCACATTGATCACGCTGGGCACGAACGAGCGCGAGCCGGCCACTTTCGTCGCGGGAACCGGATCGATGATCTCGCGCACCAGGCCGGCATCGAGCGCGAATTTCTCGTCGCCGAGCCCGATCATGACCACCTGCATCGAACCGTCCTGGACGGTCCCGGCGTCCTGCTGCCGATCTGTCGCCATCTATGCCGCCTCGCTCATCTGCTGCTTCTCCGCACGCGACTGCGCCAGCGCGACGAGCTGCGCCACGTCGAGAATAAGCGCGGCCGTGCCGTCACCAAGGATGGTCGCGCCGGAAAAGATCGTGACGTCGGAATGCAATTTCGAAAGCGACTTGATGACGGTCTGATGATTGCCGATGATCTGGTCGGCAACCAGCCCGACGCGCGTCTCGCCGGTCGAGATGATGATCGTCTTCTGATGCTGTCCGGGCATACCCGACACATCGAGAATGTCGCGGAGCCGCAGGAAGGGCACGAGGTTGCCGCGCACGTTGAGGAAATTGCGCCCACGCGAACGCTCGTCGTCCGCCGTGAGCTCGACGCACTCCTCGACCGCCGGGAGCGGAATGATGTAGCGGCCCTCGCCGACCCGGATCAGCAATCCCTCGATGATTGCAAGCGTCAGCGGCAGGCGCAGCGTGACGCACGTTCCCGCGCCGGGTTTCGTCGACAGATCGATCGAGCCGCGCATGTTCTCGATGGTGCGCTTGACCACGTCCATGCCGACACCGCGGCCGGACAGCGCGGAGATGGTCTGGGCGGTCGAGAACCCCGGATGGAACAGGAATTGATGGATCTCATGATCCGACATCGCGGCACCGGGCGCGATCAGCCCCTGCTCTTCCGCCTTGGCGCGAATGCGCGCGGTGTTGAGCCCGCCGCCATTGTCCTTGACGGTGACGAGAACCTGTGCGCCGGAATGGATCGCATAGAGCTCGATCCGCCCCTGCTCGGTCTTGCCGGCCGCCGCGCGCGTCGCGGAATCCTCGATGCCGTGATCGATCGCATTGCGGATCAGGTGCACGAGCGGATCGGCGAGACATTCGATCATGGTCTTGTCGAGCTCGGTATCCTCGCCCGAGGTGACGAATTCGACCGGCTTGCCGAGGTCGCGGGACAGATCGTGGACCAACCTTCGGAAGCGTCCGAACAGCGAGCCGATCGGGACCATCCGTGCGCCCATGGTGGTGTCGCGCAGGCTTGCCGCCAGCCGCTCGATCTCCTCGGCGATCATCTTGATCGAGAGATCGGAGCCGGCTGCGGCCAACTGGCTGAGCCGCGCCTGGGCGATGACGAGCTCTCCAACCCGGTCCATCAACTCATCGAGCCGTTCGGCCTGGACGCGGACGGTGGCGATGCCGCGCTCTTCTGTCCGCTTCGGCTCCTCGCGCTTCCGTTCCGGCGGCGTCGTCGGCTCCGCCGCAGCGGGGACCGAGGAAGCGGTCGGCGCCGGGGCCGGAGGAGCCACCGGCTCGGCTTCCGCCATTGCGAACGTCGGCGCCGCGCGCTCGACCTGCGCCAGCGGCACCAGCGTCAGCTTCATCTCGTCCTGCACGAACATGAAGACGTCGTCGATAGCGTCCTTGTCGCAACCGCTATGCAGCGTGACGTCCCATTTCAGGTAGCAGTCCTCGGGCTCCAGCTCGTCCAATAGCGGCACGCCATCGGTGACCGGCACGACGAAGCAGGGACCGAGCTTGCAGAGATCATCCAGGAGGTCGAGCGGATTGGAGCCGTTGCGGAGAATATGTGACTCGAATTCGAGGCGCAGTTGCCAGCCCGCCGGTCGGCTCTCGCTTGCCGGCGGGGTGTCGATCTCAGACTCGACCGGCAGGACCTGCTCGACAGATGAAACGAAGCGCTTCAGATCATCCAGGATGGCGTCGCCGATGATCGAATCAACGTCATCGGGCGCTTCGATCAGGGCACGGATATAGTCCTTCGCCGCCAGCGCGACCGCGATCAGCTCCTGGGTCGGCTTGATCTCGCCTTTGCGGACCAGCTCGAAGGCGGTCTCGAATTCGTGGGTGAACGCGGCGACCTTGTCGAAGCCGAACATGGCGCCGGAGCCTTTGATGGTGTGCAGGGCGCGAAACGCCGAGTCGACCAGTTCGCGGTCATCGGGACGCAGGCCAAGATCAAGCAGGGCGCCTTCGAGGGTTTCGAAAAGCTCGCTCGCCTCCTGACGGAATATCTCCGTCGGGTCCATGCTGCTCATGACCGCACCAGCTTGTTGACCACCGCGAGCAATTGCTCAGGCTTGAAGGGCTTGGTGATCCATCCGGTGGCGCCGGCGCTCTTGGCTTCCTGCTTCACCGCGTCGTTGGACTCGGTGGTGAGGAAAACGATCGGCAGGCCGACCTGCGACGGCAGCTTGCGCAGGGCCCTTATCAGTTCGAGGCCGTTCATGACGGGCATGTTGAGGTCGGTGATCACGAGATCAAGCTTGCCCGCCTGCGCCTTCGCCAGGCCCTGCGCGCCGTCGCCCGCCTCGATCACGTTGTGACCGGCCGGCTCGAGCACGACCTTGATCATCTGGCGGATGCTGGGGGAATCATCGACCGTCAGGACCGTAGCCATCACGCGCCATCCTTGTTGTGAAAATGTTGGTCGATCATCGCATCGCTGGAGAAGCCTGCGCGGCGAAGGGTATTGCGGAGGCTTTGCGAGAATGCAGTCAGGACGACCGGGCGGCCCTGCGCCTTGCCGGTCTCCGCGGTGGAAAGCAAAAGCTGGATCGAGGTGACGTCGGCCTTGTCGACAGCGGAGCAGTCGATCTCGAGCCGATCATTGCGGCTGAAGGCCTCGCGGATCGTGTCGTAGACCTGGCGGATCGACGCGATGCTGCAGTCCGGTGGCAACTGCAGCCACCGTTTGGACTCTGTCACGTCAGCCATTCACCGCCCCCGCATTCCCAGAGATTCGCTTTAGCCGGAATGCGAATCTCTTTCGGCCGAAGTATCGGCAGAGATGGTGATTAAGATGTTAATCAACCGCGATTCCGTGCAAGATGACCGTAGGATTACGGTGCGCAGGATTCGACGGGTAGCCTGGTAGGATTCGCGCCTGCATTCACGCGCATCGAACAGGCGGTGCAATCGGCGATTGTCTGGCTTAGGTCGACGTTAAGAGCCTGCACAGTAGCTCTTGGTCTCGTACAACCGACCGTGCGTACCAGGACGTCAGATGCTTACACAAGCGCTTCTCGTTGACGACAGTCGTTCTGTCCTCGACTTCCTCACGCGGCTCCTGGAGGCCGACGGTACCGTGCAGGTCACGGCGTACACCTGTCCGCTGCAGGCGATGACATCGGCGATGCAGCGCCAATATGACATCGTCCTCGTTGACTACGAGATGCCGAGAATGGACGGCGTCACATTCATCCGCGAACTCCGTGCGATCGAGAACTTCGGCAATATTCCGATCGTGATGATCACCTCGGTACAGACGGACGACGTGCGCATGCAGGCGCTCGAGGCCGGCGCCACCGATTTCCTGCCGAAACATCCGCAAACTCTGGAGACCAGGGTCCGGCTGAGAAATCTCATCCGGCTCGGCATTGCCGTTCGGCAACTGAACGACCGCGCAGCCGATCTCGTCCGGGAAGTTGCCAGTGCCACGCAGAAGCTGCAGGAGCGCGAGGAGGAGATCATCCTTCGTCTGGCGCTCGCCGTCGAGTACCGCGACAACGACACCGGCGAGCACACACTTCGGGTAGCGAAATACAGCCGCATCATCGCCGAAGAACTCGGCCTGCCGTCGCGGCTCATCCGCGACATCTATCTTGCGGCCCCCCTGCACGACGTCGGCAAGGTCGCGATACCCGACAGCATCCTGCTTAAGCCGGGCCGGCTGAATGCGGAGGAGATCGCGATCATACGCACCCACGCCGTGATCGGCGGACGCATTCTCGCCGACAGCCATTGCGAGCTGATCCAGCTTGGAGCCGAGATCGCTGCCGCTCATCACGAACGCTGGGACGGCAGCGGCTATCCCAACGGGCTCAGGGAAACCGACATTCCGATCGCGGCCCGCGTCGTCGCAGTCGCCGACGTCTTCGATGCGCTGACGATGAAGCGTCCCTACAAGGACCCGATGCCGCTTGCGGACGCGCGTCGTTACCTCGAAGACAACAAGGCGCGCCAATTCGATCCCGCCTGCGTCGACGCCTTTCTTTCGCGCTGGAATGAAGTCGTGGCGATCGCCACCGCGCAACATACGATAGCACCGTGGCAGGCCGAAATGCGCACGCTTTCGACGGCCGTCTAGCTTCAACTGAAACCAAGCTGCTGGCGCGGGATGATTTTTCCTCGAACCATCATCGCGCTCTATCTTCTTGTTTGAGCATGATCTTTTCGGAGAACCTGTATCCCGTTTTGCGCTAACGCGGCCCTCCGGGTCCGGATCATGCTCTGAGTTGTGTAACGTCGTTGTGAGCGGGCAGCTTCCGCCTGCAACCTGCGCACGAATGTGCTCACGCGGCATTGAGAGAACGTGAGAAGACGCGCTCTTTAAACAGGGTGTCGCGATCCGCACTTCGAAAGGGGAGCCACGCTCCATTGGCTCCGCTTCCTGATGGAGAACACCCATGTCTGCAATCAAGCTCTTGTCGATCGCGCTGGTCGCTGCGGCGACGCTTGCAACTCCCGCGATGGCTCGCGAACACACGCGCCACGCTCTGCGTGCCAATGCCGCTGCCGTTGCGGCGCCGGAGCAGGTCTATGTCGGCGGACCGGGCTGCGTTCCCGCCCCGCGGGTAGGCGCGTTTGCCTCGCAGCCCTGGACCGACGGCAACGTTCCCTGTGAACCCGGCACCGGCTATGGCTATTACAGCTACGGCTATTATTGATCCGGTCGCTTCGGACCACCGTTGAACGAGTATCCTGTCAGTCGAGCTGACGGTCGAAACTGAAGAGGCCGGACCGCTTGTGCGGTCCCGGCCGCTTTTTTATTGGTAGTATCGTAGATTCAAATCCCGCTGTCCTGCGCATGCGCGCATCCGTGGATTAGCGCTGCGCTATTGCTGCGCACCGCGCAGCGCTGCGCAAAAAAAATCCCAAGCGATATCTCACTGCATTCCTAAAGACGAATTTAGTGGATGTGCCGCCGAACGCGCCTACGTTCAACGCGTCGGAGAACCCGGCCGGTTCGGCTGGTGCATTCGAGGCGGGGCGCTTCATTCACGGAGAGGAAGTGTCATGATGAGACGATTGACAGCGATCCTGGCGACCGCCCTTCTTTCTGCATTATTCACAGCGAACGCCGCTGTCGCGCAAGTGACCGGTGCGGCGACCCCGACTCCGACGCTTGACGCAACCTCTCCGCTAGGCAGCGCGGGCGCGCCGGTCTCGCCAACGGGAATTCCGCTGGGCGCGACCGAGCTCTCATCCGCGGGAGTCAGTCCGCTCGCGGCTCCCGCGACGGGTACGATTGCCATTCCAAGCAGCGGCACGGTCTGTTCGACGGTTGGGACAGCGCCGACCCAGATGTTCGGATCGACCGCCACCTTCGACGGCGCCGGAATGGCGGTCGGATCGACCGCGCCTGCAACCGCGGCCATGGCGGGCAATACGGCCGCGACACCGGGCATATCGCCAGTGATTTCACCGACATCGGGCGTGTCGACGACGTCAGGCACGCTGGAGAGCTCGGGCATGGCGACAGCATCCGGCATCATCGACACGTCGGGAACGTCGGGGATGTGCGGCTCGGGCTCGACGAGCGTTATTGCATCATCGACACCGTCATCGACCTCGCCCACGACAATGGGCGGTGTCAATCGAACCGGCATTCCCCTCGACTCGACCGAGATCGGCAACCTCGGCGTCAGCTCGGCGGCGCCGGTGCCGACACCCGGCGTATCGCTCCTTCCAGGCGTCGTAGGACCGGTTGCGGCCCTCCCGACCGTGCCGACGGTTCTCACTCCCGCTCCAACCGCCTCCACCTCCACGATGGCAGGCAGTGCGTGCTCAATCCTCACTGCGGGCAGTGTCACGTCATCGGCAGCTATTCCGGGTTGCTAACAACTCTCTCAGCGAAGCCCAGACCATGAAAAAGAAGATCGTTGTCGGTGCCGTCATGCTGACCGCCGCAGTGGCGACCGGCGCTCTGCTCTACGCCATGCATGACTTCCCGTTCGAGACGGCCGCCGCAGCGCCGGCCCGGCCGTCCCCGGTGCCGATCGTCGCCGGAACGGTCAGCCAGCACGACGTGCCGATCTATCTGACCGGCGTCGGCACCGTGATCGCCTACAACACCGACGTGGTGCGCGCCCAGATCCAGGGGCAGATCTTCGCCATCAACTTCACCGAAGGCCAGCATGTGCATGCCGGCGACCTGCTGGCGCAGATCGATCCGCGCCCCTATCAGGCGCTAATCGATCAATACACCGGAGCACTGGAACGCGATCAGGCACAGCTCGCCAACGCCAATGCCAACCTCGTCCGTTACACCCAGTTGGGGGCCAAAGGCTGGGCGACGCCGCAACTGATCGAAACCCAGAAGGCGCAAGTCGGGCAGTTGGACGGCGCGATCACAACCGACAAGGCGCTGATCGAGGCCGCGAAGGTGCAGCTCAGCTTCACGCGCCTGACCTCACCGATCGACGGCGTGGTCGGGATCCGCCAGATCGACGTCGGCAACATCATCAGCCCCTCGAGCACGAATGGCCTCTGCGTGGTGACCCAGCTCGATCCGATCTCGCTGATCTTCACACTTCCGGAGACGGTCCTGCCGCAAATCCAGAAGCAGCAGCAAATCAACAAGGCGCCGCTCACCGTCCTCGCCTATAACCAGGACGACACGATCGAGCTCGGCCAGGGCCAGCTTGGCCTCGTCAACAACGAGATTCTGCAGACCACGGGCTCAATTCAGCTCAAGGCCAATTTCTCCAACAAGGAGAACAAGCTCTGGCCGGGCGAGCTGGTCAACGCGCGATTGCTGCTCGACACGAGACACAACGGCCTCACTGTGCCTGCGGCGGTGATCCAGCAAGGTCCGAACGGAGCCTATGCGTGGGTCGTCAATCCCGACAACACCGTTGCGATCCGCCAGGTCAAGGTGGCGCAAATCAGCGACGGACAGGCGCTGATCGATTCCGGACTCTCGGCAAATGAGCGGGTGGTGGTCGACGGCCAATACAAGCTGCAGCCGGGCACACATGTGATCGCACTCCATGGCAAGGCGGCCGAGGAAGCCGCCGCGCAGGACGCAATGCAGACGCCAATCCCATGAATATTTCCGCACCGTTCATCCGACGGCCGATCGCGACCGCCCTGCTCATGGTGGGCTTGTTCGTAGCTGGACTGGTCGCCTATCCGCTGATGCCGGTGGCGGCACTGCCGAACGTCAACTACCCCACGCTGACGGTGACCGCGCAGTTGCCGGGCGCCGATCCGCAGACCATGGCGTCCTCGGTGGCATCGCCGCTCGAGCTGCAGTTCGGCGAAATTCCAGGTCTCACCCAGATGACGTCGGCGAGTGCGCTGGGCTACACCCAGATCACGCTGCAGTTCGATCTCAGCCGCCAGATCGACGGCGCGGTGAGCGACACGCTGTCGGCCATCAACGCCGCTTCCCCTTACTTGCCGACGGGCCTGCCGTATCCGCCGACGATCCGCAAGGTCAATCCGGCCGACACGCCGATCCTGGTGCTCGGCATCACCTCGGACAGCCTGCCGCTGACCACGGTGGACGCCTATTCCGAAAACATCCTGCTGCAGAAGATTTCGCAGATCTCCGGCGTCGGCCTCGTCGGCGTCGGCGGTCAGCAGAAGCCCTCCGTCCGCATCCAGGTCGACCCGGAGGCATTGGCCGCCCGCGGCATCAATCTGGAGGATCTGCGGACGGTGCTGGGCCAGGCCAATGTCGATCTGGCGAAGGGCACGCTCAACAGCCCGCGCCAGACCTACACGCTCAACACCAATGATCAACTGTTCAAGCCCGACCAATACGCCGATCTCGTCGTCGCCTATCGCAATGGATCTCCCGTCCGCATCCGCGACATCGGACGCGCGATCAGCGCGCCGGAAAACGACCTGATCGCCGGCTGGTACAACAATCAGAGGGCGATCCTGCTGGCGATCCAGCGTCAGCCCGGCGCCAATGTCATCGACACGGTCGCGCGCATCAAGGCGATGATGCCGGTGCTGCAGGCCTCGATTCCCGCGGGCATCAAGATCAATGTCATTTCCGACCGCACCGATACCATCCGCGCATCGATCGCCGACGTGCAGTTCACGCTGCTGTTGACGATCGGGTTAGTCGTCATGGTGATCTTCATCTTCCTGCGCAGCTTCTGGGCGACCATCATCCCGGCCGTCACCGTGCCGCTGTCGCTGGTCGGCACTTTCGCGATCCTCTACGAAATGGGCTATAGCCTCGACAACCTGTCGCTGATGGCGCTGTCGATTGCGGTCGGTTTTGTCGTCGACGACGCCGTCGTCGAGATCGAGAATATCACGCGGCACATCGAGGAAGGGCTCTCGCCCTATGACGCGGCGATGAAGGGATCCGGCGAGATCGGCTTCACCGTCATGGCGATCACGTTCTCGCTCATCGCCGTGTTCATCCCGCTGTTCCTGATGAGCGGCTATGTCGGGCTGTTGTTCCGCGAGTTCGCGATGACGGTGAGCGTGGCGCTCGTTCTCTCACTGGTGATCTCGCGCACGCTGACGCCGATGATGTGCGCATATCTGCTCAAGCCCGAAAGCAACTCGCACGGCCGGCTCTACCGATTGTCCGAACGCGGATTCGACGCGCTGCTGAGCCTCTATGAGGCTGGTCTGAAGATCGTGCTGCGTCATCGCTTCATCACGCTGATGGTGATGCTCGGCACCATCGTGCTGACCGGTTATCTCTACGTCGTCATTCCGAAGGGCTTCTTCCCGGAGCAGGACACCGGGCTGATCCTCGGTCAGTCGGAGGCGTCGCAGGATATCTCGTTCCAGGCGATGGCCCAGCGCCAGCAAGCCCTGCTCGACGTCATCATGCGCGATCCCGCCGTCGCTTCCGTCGGGGCCGCGGTGGGCGCCGGCGGCGGTGTCTACACGGTCAATGACGGGCGCGTCTATATCCAGCTCAAGCCAGCCGACCGGCGTGATCCGATCGACAAGGTGATCGCGCGATTGCGGACCAACCTCGCCAAAATCCAGGGCGTCACGCTGTACATGCAGCCCGCTCAGGACATCACGATCGGAGCCCGGCTGAACAAGACGCAATTCCAGTACACGATGAACGATGCCGATCCGGGCGAGCTCACCCGTTGGGCGGGCCTGTTCCTCGACAAGATCAGAACGATCCCCTCGATCACCGATGTCACCACCGACCAGCTCAATGCCGGGCCGCTGCTCGACATCACCATCAAGCGTGAAGTCGCCTCGAGCTACGGCATCCTGCCCTTTACCATCGACAACACGCTGGACGATGCGTTCGGTCAGCGCATCGTCTCGACGATCTACACCACGCTGCAGCAGTACCATGTCGTCATGGAGGTCAATCCGAAGTTCCAGTATTCGCCCGATGCGCTTAACGGCATCTATGTGAAATCTTCGAGCGGGCAGCAGGTGCCGTTGTCGACGCTGGTCGATTCGGTCGTGAAGGTCTCGCCGCTCGTCGTCAATCACCAGGGGCAGTTCCCGTCGGTGACGATCTCGTTCAACCTTGCGCCGGGTGCCGCCATCGGCCAGGCCGTGAGCACCATTGATGCAGTGAAGAAGGAGCTGAATCCGCCGCTCTCGCTGCAGACCAGCTTCCAGGGCAACGCCCAGGCCTTCGGCGCCTCGCTGTCGAGCACGCCGATCCTGATCCTCGCCTCGCTGTTCGTGATCTACCTGATCCTCGGCATCCTCTATGAAAGCACGATCCATCCGATCACCATCATCTCGACCCTGCCATCGGCCGGGGTCGGCGCGCTGCTGTTGCTGATGGCGGCCCATTTCGATCTGACCGTGATCGCGATTGTCGGCCTCATCCTGCTGATCGGCATCGTCAAGAAGAACGGCATCATGCTGGTCGACTTCGCGATCCACGCCGAACACAATGAAGGACTCAGCACGGAAGAGGCGATCTACCAGGCCTGCATCAAGCGGTTCAGGCCGATCCTGATGACCACGATGGCGGCAATGCTCGGCGCCGTGCCGATGATGGTGGGCACCGGCGCGGGCTCGGAGATCAGGCAGCCGCTCGGCTATGCCATTGTCGGCGGCCTCGCGGTGTCGCAGATCCTCACGCTGTACACGACGCCGGTGGTCTATCTCTATCTCGACCGGCTGCAGGTCTGGCTGTTCGGCGAGAAGGAGGCGGCAACCTCCCCCGTCCAGCCCCAGGCAACGCCGGCCGAATGAGACGGCGCCGGCCGCCACTATGCAAATTGCGTCGCTTCATACAGATCGCTCACTCCCAACTTTGTGAATTCGGCATCGTGCACCGCGCACCTACATAAGTGTTTGAAACCATGAGTTGCGGAGTTGAGTATGCCGAGCAGAGAATATTCGAGCCCAGCGCAGACCTTGCGCCGGGTCGCGGAAAGCGTGAGCGACCAGGCAGTCGCCGATCGTCTCAAGGTTCTTGCCGAGAGCTATGAGCGGCGGGCCGAAATGGCTTCGCAGGCCGATCTGGCCAAGAATTAGACTGAAGCCGCCGATTGCCGCCTAACGCGCGGAACCATCAGCCTTTGTTGAGCCTCCCTACCGAATGTTAATGGGCTTTCCGGCCCTTAATCGTTCAATATATCGACCTGGAATGTTGCAGGAACCGGGCTGCGGCGACATGCGCCCCACGCGGGTTCGTTTCATGCGCTTTCGCAGGTGACCCATGGATCAGCAGCTAAGAAAGTCGACGGACCCCCCTTCGATTGCGCCTGGGAAAAAAGTCATGCGCCCGGCTCGCGGGCGCATTGGGTTCGCGACCGCCGTTATTCTCCTGCTGGCTGCCGGCATCGTCTGGTGGACGAAGCCCGCAGGCACGCCACAGGAAACAGCCGGCAAGCGAACCGCCCCGCCGATGTCTGTTGTCGCAGAGACTGTCGGCAAGGGCGATATCGGCATCAACCTCAATGGGCTCGGCACCGTCTCTTCACTCGCCACCGTCACGATCAGAAGCCAGATCAGCGGATATCTGACCCGCATCGCGTTCAAGGAAGGCGATGAAGTCAAGAAGGGTGATCTGATCGCGGAGATCGACTCCCGCCCCTTTGAAGCGGCGCTAGCCCAGGCCAAGGGACAGCTTGCGCGCGACCAAGCCATGCTGAAGGGCGCCCAGGTCGATCTTGCCCGCTACCAGGGCCTGGCGAAGCAGAACGCCGTGCCGCACCAACAGCTCGACACGCAAATAGCCCTGGTCGCGCAGAACGAAGGCACGGTTGAAGCGGACCGCGCCTCGGTGCAGGCCGCCGAAGTGAACCTGCGCTATTGCCACATCCTGTCGCCGCTGGATGGGCGCGTCGGATTGCGGCAGGTCGATCAGGGCAACTACGTCACCCCCGGTGATGCCACCGGCATCGTGGTGATCACGCAACTGCAGCCGATCAGCGTCCTGTTCACACTCCCGGAGGACCAGCTTCAGGCGATCGCCACGCGGCTCCGCGAGGGAGCGGTGCTGCCGGCCGCGGCCTACGATCGCAGCGGCACCAACAAGCTCGCCAGCGGGGCGCTGCAGACCTTCGACAGCCAGATCGATCCGACCACCGGCACGATCAAGCTGCGCGCGCAATTCTCGAACGAAGCGCGGACGCTGTATCCCAATCAGTTCGTCAACGTGCGTCTCCTGCTGGACACCCACAAGGACGTGACGACGATATCGACGGCCGGCATCCAGCGCGGCACGCCCGGCACCTTCGTCTATCTCGTCAACGGCGACAGCACGGTCTCGGTGCGCCCGGTCAAGCTGGGCGTCACTGAAGGAGACCGGGTCGAGGTTCAGTCCGGACTTTCCCCCGGCGACCGCATCGTGATCGATGGCGCCGACAAGCTGCGGGAAGGCGCCAGGATCGTCATTCGACCTCCGACGGGGGCGGGCGAGTCGGCCGCTGCAGCCAAGCCGCCGGATTCGAAAGCGGTGGACGGCAAGGGGCGGCGCTCCGGGGGTGGACACGAATGAACCCCTCGCGGCCATTCATCCACAGACCGGTGGCGACAACGCTCTTGATGATCGCCATCATGCTGTCGGGAATGCTGGCATTCCGCTTCCTGCCCGTCGCGGCCCTGCCCGAGGTCGATTACCCGACGATCCAGGTCCAGACCTTCTATCCCGGCGCCAGTCCTGACGTGATGACGTCGTCCGTCACGGCCCCGCTGGAGGTGCAGTTCGGCCAGATGCCGAACCTGAGCCAGATGAGTTCAGTCAGTTCGGCCGGCGCCTCGGTCATCACGCTACAGTTCGGATTGACGATCTCGCTCGATGTCGCCGAGCAGGAGGTGCAGGCAGCGATCAATGCCGCCGGCAATCTGCTGCCATCAGATCTTCCGGCGCCGCCGATCTATGCCAAGGTCAATCCGGCCGACGCTCCGATCCTGACCCTTGGCCTGACGTCGAAGACCATGCCGCTGACGCAGGTCCAGGATTTCGTCTACACCCGCCTGGCGCAGAAGATCTCGCAGTTTCCGGGAGTAGGCCTCGTCAGCATCAGCGGCGGCCAGCGGCCGGCGGTCCGCGTCCGCGCCGACATCCGCAAGCTCGCCGCCTATGGCCTCAATATCGACGACCTGCGCACCACCCTCGGCAATGCCAATGTCAACACGCCCAAGGGCAATTTTGACGGCGCGATGCGCTCCTACACCATCAACGCCAACGACCAGATCCGCGGTGCCGGTGGCTACAAATCCCTGATCGTGGCCTACAAGAACGGCTCTCCGGTCCGTCTCAGCGACATCGGCGACGTCATCGACGGCGCCGAGAACGACAAGCTCGGCGCCTGGATGAATACGACCCCGGCGATCATCCTCAACATCCAGCGCCAGCCCGGGGCCAACGTCATCTCGGTGGTCGAAGGGATCAAGGCGGTGTTGCCGCAGTTGCAGGCGGCATTGCCCGCCGCCATCGACCTGAACATCCTGACCGACCGCACCGTGACCATCCGCGCCTCGGTCAGGGACGTGGAATACGAGCTCTCGCTCGCAGTCGTGCTGGTCGTGCTGGTGATCTTCGTATTCCTGCGCAGTCCGCGCGCGACGCTGATCCCAAGCCTCTCCGTGCCGCTCTCGCTGGTCGGCACCCTGGGGGCCATGTATCTGTTCGGCTTCAGCCTCAACAACCTCTCCCTGATGGCGCTCACGATCGCCACCGGCTTCGTGGTCGATGACGCGATCGTCGTCATCGAGAACATCTCCCGCTACATCGAGGACGGCGAAGCGCCGCTAGCGGCCGCGCTCCGCGGCTCCGAGCAGATCGGCTTCACGATCATCTCGCTGACGGTGTCGCTGATCGCGGTGCTGATTCCGCTGCTGTTCATGGGTGACGTGGTCGGCCGCCTGTTCCGCGAGTTCGCCATCACGCTGTCGGTCACCATCCTGATATCCGCCGTGGTGTCCTTGACGCTGGTTCCGATGGCCTGCGCCAAGCTGCTCAAGGCGGAAGGCGAGGCGCATGAGAACGTGCTCCAGCGCCTGAGCCGCGAAGGCTTCGATCATGTCATCGCGATCTATGCCCGGATGCTGAACTGGGTGCTGGACCGCCAGACCCTGGTGCTGCTGGTGGCGCTCGCCACCTTCGGCTTGACCGCCCTGCTCTATGTCGCGATCCCCAAGGGCTTCTTTCCGCTGCAGGACACCGGCGTCATCCAGGCGATTTCGGAGGCGCCGCAATCGGTTTCATACGCCGCGATGGCCGAGCGGCAGCAGCAACTGGCCGACGTCATCCTGCGGGATCCCGACGTCGAGAGCCTTTCCTCCTTCATCGGCGTCGACGGCACCAACACCACGCTCAACAGCGGCCGCATCCTGATCAACCTGAAGCCGCACGATCAGCGAAAATCCGATATCGCGAGCGTCATGCGCCGTCTCAAGGACAGCACGGCATCGCTGATCGGCGTCGCGCTCTACATGCAGCCGGTGCAGGATTTGACCATCGAAGGCACCGTCAGCAAGGCGCAATATCAGTTCATCCTGCAGGACGCCGACCCGGCCCAGCTCGCCGAATGGGCCCCGAAGCTCGTCGACAGATTGCGGCAGCTTCCCGCGTTCACCGACGTCTCGACCGATATGTCCGCCAAGGGACTTGCGGTCTTCGTCGACATCGACCGCGAGCAGGCGGCGCGGTTCGGGATCACGCCCGCGACCGTCGACAATGCGCTTTACGACTCCTTCGGCCAGCGCATCGTCTCGACGGTGTTCACCAATTCAAACCAGTACCGGGTGATTCTGGAAGCCGATCCGACGCTGCAGAACTCCTTGCAATCGCTGTCGTCGATCTACCTGCCCTCCTCGGTCGGAGGCGCGCCGGTGCCGTTGCCGGTGCTGGCCAAGATGCACGAGGACATCGCGCCGTTGCAGGTTTCGCATCTCGGCCAGTTTCCCTCGGCCACCATATCGTTCAACCTGGCGCCCGACGCGTCGCTGGGAGAGGCAGTCGCCGCCGTCAAACAGGCGCAGATCGACATCGGCCAGCCGCTCGGCATCATCACGAGCTTCCAGGGCGCAGCGCTCGCCTTTCAAGCCTCGCTCTCGAACCAACTGTTCCTGATCCTGGCCGCGATCGTCACGGTCTATATCGTGCTGGGCGTGCTCTATGAGAGCTTCATCCACCCGCTCACGATTCTCTCGACCCTGCCTTCGGCCGGGATCGGCGCACTGCTCGCATTGATGATGGCGGGGCAGGACCTGACGATCGTCGCGATCATCGGCATCATTCTCTTGATCGGCATCGTCAAGAAGAACGCGATCATGATGATCGACTTCGCGCTCGATGCCGAACGCAACGAAGGCCGGTCGCCGCGCGAGGCGATCTACCAGGCGTGCCTGCTGCGGTTCCGGCCGATCATCATGACGACCATGGCCGCAGTGCTCGGCGCGCTGCCGCTGATGCTCGGAACCGGTGCCGGATCGGAGCTGCGGCACCCGCTCGGCATTTCCATCGTCGGCGGCCTTCTGGTCAGCCAGTTGCTCACCTTGTTCACGACGCCCGTGATCTATCTGTGGTTCGACCGGCTCGCCGTACGGCTTGCCGGAGGACCCGGCGGTGCCCGCGAAACACGCGGAGCCCACTGAGCCATGGACCCGTCAACGCCCTTCATCCGCCGGCCGGTTGCGACCACACTGCTGACCTTCGGGCTTGCGGCGGCGGGCGTGGTGGCGTTCTTCAAGCTGCCGGTCTCGCCGCTGCCGCAGGTCGACTTCCCGACCATCTCGGTGCAGGCGACGCTGCCGGGCGCGAGCCCCGAGGACGTCGCGACCACGGTCGCAAGCCCGCTCGAGCGCCATCTCGGCCAGATCGCCGACGTCACCGAGATGACCTCGCAAAGCACAGTGGGCTCGACGCGCATCACCCTGCAGTTCGGTCTGAACCGCGACATCAACGGCGCGGCGCGCGACGTGCAGGCCGCGATCAACGCCGCCCGCGCCGACCTTCCGACCAGCCTGCGCAGCAATCCGACCTACCGCAAGGTCAATCCCGCCGACGCGCCGATCCTGATCCTGACGCTGACCTCCGATACCCTGACTCGCGGCGACCTCTACGACGCCGCCTCCACCGTGCTGGCGCAAAAGCTCTCGCAGGTCGAGGGGATCGGCGAGGTCATTGTCGGCGGCAGCTCGCTGCCGGCGGTGCGCGTCGACCTGGTTCCGCAGGCGCTCTACAAATACGGCATCGGGCTCGAGGACGTGCGCGCCGCGCTCGCCAGCGCCAATGCGCACAGCCCCAAGGGGGGGATCGACGTCGGCGAGCGCCGCTACCAGATCTATGCCAACGACCAGGCCAACAAGGCCGACGACTACAAGTCAATGGTCATCGCCTATCGCAATGGCGCGGCCGTGCATCTCTCCGATGTCGGAGAGGTCACCGATTCCGTGGAGAACCTGCGCAACGCCGGCCTCGCCAACGGCAAGCCCGCCGTCCTGATCATCCTGTACCGGCAGCCGAATGCCAACATCATCAGCACGGTCGATCTGGTCAAGGCGCTGATGCCCCAGCTCAAGGCTTCGGTCTCGCCCGCGATCGACATCGATCTGGCGGTCGACCGCTCGACCACCATCCGCACCTCGCTGCACGACGTCGAGCGGACCCTGGTGCTAGCCGTGCTGCTGGTGATCCTCGTGGTGTTCTCGTTCCTCCGCAACGCCCGCGCGACGTTGATCCCTGTGGTCGCGGTCTCGGTATCGCTGGTCGCGACCTTCGGTGTCATGTATCTGGTCGGCTACAGCCTCGATAATTTGTCGCTGATGGCGCTGACGGTGGCGACCGGCTTTGTCGTCGACGACGCCATCGTCGTGCTCGAAAACGTCACCCGCTATATCGAGCACGGGATGTCGCCGTTTGAGGCGGCGCTGAAGGGCGCTGGAGAGGTCGGCTTCACCGTGCTTTCGATGAGCATCTCGCTGATCGCGGTGTTCATCCCGATCCTCTTGATGGGCGGCATCGTCGGCCGGCTGTTCCGCGAATTCGCGATGACGATCTCGATCTCGATCCTGATCTCGCTTGCGGTCTCGCTCGCGACCACGCCGATGATGTGCTCGGTGCTGCTGCGCCGGGAAAGCAACCAGGTCCACGGCTGGCTCTATCGCGCCAGCGAGCGCTTCTTCGAAGCGATGCTCGGCTTCTATCGCCGGACGCTCTCGGCCGCGCTCGCGCACCCGAGATCCGTGATGCTGATCCTCGCCGCAGTGCTGGGGCTCAACTTCTATCTCTACGGCGTGATCCCCAAGGGCTTCTTCCCTCAGCAGGACACCGGACGGCTGGTCGGCTCGATCCAGGCGGACCAGAGCATTTCGTTCCAGTTGATGCAGCAGAAGCTGACGCAGTTCGTCACCATCATCAAGCACGATCCCGCGGTGGACGCCGTCGTCGGCTTCACCGGCAGCAACCAGACCAATTCCGGCTTCGTTTTCGTCTCGCTGCGCCCGCTCGAGCAGCGCAAAGTCGGCGCCGACCAGGTGATCGCGCGGTTGCGGCGCGAGCTCGCCACCGTGCCCGGGGCAACCCTGTTTCTGCAGTCGGTGCAGGACATCCGCGTCGGCGGGCGGCTATCCAGCGCACAGTACCAGTACACGCTGCAGAGCCCGGCGCTGGAAGAGCTCAACGAATGGACACCGAAGATCACGGCGGCGCTGCAGCGCGAGTCCAATCTCGCAGACGTCAACAGCGATCAGCAGGACAAGGGGCTCGAATCCAATCTGGTCATTGATCGCGACGCCGCGGCGCGGCTCGGGATCACCGTCAGCCAGATCGACAACACGCTCTATGACGCGTTCGGCCAGCGCCAGGTCTCGACCATCTATGTCGCGCGCAACCAGTATCACGTGATCATGGAGGTAGCACCGCGCTACTGGCAGAATCCGCAGACGCTCAAGGATGTCTACATCAGCACCTCCGGCGGATCGGTCGGCGGCTCGCAGGCAACCAACGCGGTGGCGGGAACAGTAGTGACGCCGGGAACATCTGTTACCGCCAACTCGGCCAACGCACAGGCCGCGCGCAATCTTGCGACCAATTCGATCGGGTCGACCGGCAAAGGCGTGGCCTCGACCGGCGCGGCGGTCAGCACCAGCAGCGAAACGATGATTCCGCTTTCGGCGGTCGCGCATTTCGGTCGGGGCGCAACACCGCTCTCCGTCAATCATCAGGGACTTCTCGTCGCCAACACGATCTCCTTCAACCTGCCTCCCAACGTGTCGCTCGGCACCGCGGTCAGCACCATCGAGGCCACCATGAACCGGATCGGCGTGCCCGCGACGATCCGCGGCACCTTCCAGGGCACGGCAAAAGTCTTCCAGGATTCGCTCAGCAATCAGCCGCTGCTCATCCTGGCCGCCTTGGTGACCATCTACATCGTGCTCGGCGTGCTCTATGAGAGCTACATCCATCCCCTGACCATCCTCTCGACGCTGCCGTCCGCCGGCGTGGGCGCGCTGCTGGCGCTGATCGCGTTCCGCACCGAGTTCAGCATCATGGCGCTGATCGGCGTGATCCTGCTGATCGGCATCGTGAAGAAGAACGCGATCATGATGATCGACTTTGCGCTTGACGCCGAGCGCAAGCGCGGCCTCGATCCGCTCGATGCCATCCGCGAGGCCTGCCTGCTCCGGTTCCGCCCGATCATGATGACGACCATGGCCGCACTGCTCGGCGCGGTGCCGCTTGCCATGGGAATGGGGGAAGGCGGCGAATTGCGCCAACCGCTCGGCATCGCCATCGTCGGCGGTCTCATCCTCAGCCAGATGCTGACACTTTATTCGACACCTGTGATCTATTTGTATCTGGACAGGTTCCGGCTCTGGGGCCAACGTCGAAGGGGCAACGCGCCTCCCAACCTGCCCAAGCCCTCACTGCAGCCAGGCGAGTGAGATGTCGAAATCCTCGGTACTACGAGTCCGACACCGAAGTCTGGCCCGGGCGATCTTGCCGTGGGGAGACGGTCGCATCCGCGCGATGTCCGCGTTGATCGTCCTGGCGTTCGGCCCCGGCCTGTCCGGCTGCATCCTGGGATCGGAACGGCCCGAGCTCAATCTCGAAGTCCCGGAGAAATATCGCGCGGCAAGTTCGGCGGGTCCTGACGCCGCGCTCCCGGTCCTGGACTGGTGGCGCGGCTTCGGCTCCGGCGAACTGACGTCACTGATGGACGCGACGCAGATCAACAATCTCGACATTGCAGTCGCGATCGCCCAGGTCGTGCAGGCCGACGCCCAGGTCGGCGTGGCTGGTTCGCCGCTATTGCCGTCCCTGACCGGAGCAGCCAGCGCCGAGCGCGCGCATTTCGGCTCCACAAGCAGCGCCATCAGCAGCGGCAGCAACCTTGGCGGGGGCGTCACCGGGACCGGAGGCGGACGCGGCGGCGGAAGTTCGAACTTCTCACAATTCAGCACCAGCCTCACTGCGAGCTACATGCTCGACTTCTGGGGCAAGAACCAGGCAGCGCTCCATGCAGCGGAAGAGAGCGCGACAGCCTCCCGATATAATCGCGAGGTGGTCACGCTGACCGCGATCGTCACGGTGGCCAACACGTATTTCCAGATTCTGGCGGCTCAGGACCAGTTGCGGGTGACGCGCGAGAACCTCGCAGCGGCCGAGCGAATCCTAGCGCTGATCAAGACGCAGTTCGCCGGCGGAACGGCCTCGCAGCTCGACGTTTCGCAACAGGAGGCGCTGACAGGAACGCAGCGGGCGGCGATTCCTCCTCTCGAAGTCACCATCGGTCAGAACATTGCCGCGCTCGCCGTCCTTGTTGGACGAGCGCCGGCGAATTTCTCGGTGCGGGGCGGATCGACCAGCCGCATCAAAGTGCCTCGGGTGACCCCCGGCCTGCCATCGGAACTGCTTTACCAACGGCCGGACATCCGCCAGGCGGAGGCGCTGCTTGCGGCATCGAACTTCAGCGTCGAGCAGGCTCGCGCGGCCTTCTTTCCGCAGATCCAACTCACCGGCACCGGCGGATTCCAGAGCAGCGCGCTGGCCTCGCTGTTCACGCCGGGGGCGGCGTTCTCCACCCTCACGGCCAGCCTCACCCAGCCGATCTTCGATGGCTTCCTGCTCGAGAGCCAGTTGAAGCAGGCCAAAGGCGTGCAGCTTCAGGACCTGCAGGCCTATCGCAAGGCGGTTCTGTCGGCATTCTCCGACGTCGAGAAGGCGCTCATCGCGTTGCAGAAGTTCACGCTCCAGGAGCGGCTGCAAGCGCAGGTCGTTGCGAGTTCGCGAACGGCGTTCGATGTGGCGGAAAAGCAGTTGCGGGGCGGCACGATCAATCTGATTACCGTCCTGCAGGCCGAACAGACGCTCTTCACCGCGGAGATCACGTTGGTTCAGGTGCGGCTCTCGAAATTATTGGCGGCGACCAGTCTGTTTCAGGCGCTCGGCGGCGGTTGGACGCCAGCCGGGACGCTGGTCTCGCTACAATGATGTCCGCCTTCGCCGCATTGGCTTGCGTTTGCCCTGCCTCAAATGGGTGTCTCGGATGAAGAACACCGGCTTGCTCGTGATGGCGCTCGTTCTGGCAGCACTCGAAGCAACGTCTGCGGCTGCACAGCGAAGCGCTCCCTCACTTCGGTTCGGGATGAAGCCCGATGAGGTAGCGCTCGTGCTCGGCGTACCCTTGACCTATGTGCGGGGACGCCGCGGCAACGAACTCTATCTGGCGCTGCCCAACGTCAAGGGAAGTGCGCTGTCGAGCCGGAGCGACGGGCTCTATCTGCAGTTTCGTCGCGGAAAGCTTGCGGGTTGGAAGGGCGACTGGGGCACGATTCGGCCATAGGAAAGCCAATGAGTAGATTGAAGATCGCAATTTGCGCGACGATCCTGGCAGCGCCCGCGATCTCGCCGGGATCAGCGACCGAGTTTGGGTATCGCGCCATCCGATACGGCCAGACGAGCGGCTGGTTCTATGACAACCGCAACGACAATCGCGACTTCCCGACCAATGGCGTATTTCCCGGCAATTTTGCCGCACAACCCACCGTCGCATGGATCGGCGCCGCGGGCTTCCTCGGGAGCATGCCTCAGCGCTCGGCTTCTGCCTATCCATCGCAAGTCGTGTTCGGCACCGCCAGCCGCAGCAGACGATCGGCCCCGAAGAAGTGACGTCACCTCGGCGGTCGAGGTAACGCCGTCTCGCGTCACTTCAACGACGCGCGAGGTTCGCGCGTCGTTACATTGGAGCGGCACAGTGGCTTTCAAGCAAAGCCGGCTCAACTGCAGCTTTCACTCAGTTGTAACCGCTGGTGCCGGCTGACGAACCGCCGAATTGAGAATCGCCAGTACCGCTCAACGTGGTCGGACCATCCGGATCGCCGTTCGGATTGCCGTAGTTCGGATGCAGCATAACCGGCGGGGCAGCCTCTCTGTATACAGGATAGCTCCTGACCATCGGTTCATGACGCGCCGTATTGGCAAAAGCGTACGTGCTTGAGAGCATGGACGCGGCGACCAATGCTACCATTGCGACTTTCATGGCTTTGTCCTTTCGAGTGGTGACATAAAGAACGTTACACAAGGAAAGGTAGGGTTCTTTCTCGTCGCCCCCACTAAATTCGCGTTTAGGGACGCTGCGCAACCAGCACAAAGAAGTGCTGGCTACCGACATAGCGTGAAAGCACTTTGCTCGCGTTTCGCTGCTTCGTGATGATGGTCACGCCGCGGATTCGGTCGGCGCTCGGCAGCGCTGCCGCCGTCAACTCGAGTTGAGAATCGTAAAGCAGAATTTAGTGGGATGCGCGCGCAGGCCACTTAGATCTTGAATCGAAAGATCCGAGCATTCGGACCACCCAATACGAAAAACTCGCGTTTGACCGCGCACCGCCCGACGGTGCGTCTCGCGGGATCGCGCGCGCCGATCGGGTTTTCGTATCGACCGATGGAGAATTTCGATGACCTCACTCAAGATCCTCGCGGCCGCGGCGATGCTATCGGCAGCAGCCGCAACACCAGTATTTGCTCAGGCCGCCATCCAGGAGCCCGGACTGTACGCGTTCTATCATCCCAATGCAGACATCCTGAACGGCGGCGCGCCCACGCCCGCGGCCAAGCTGGAGTCGGGACCACCTTCTGTTCTGCAATACTATAACGAAGAGGACAGCGGCATCGGCACCTGCGCGCAGCGCCACCGCTC
This sequence comes from Bradyrhizobium sp. LeoB3, assembly GCF_055456055.1. NCBI lineage: Bacteria > Pseudomonadati > Pseudomonadota > Alphaproteobacteria > Hyphomicrobiales > Nitrobacteraceae > Bradyrhizobium > Bradyrhizobium sp. LeoB3. The sequence continues at coordinate 26,487 of NZ_JBVBEF010000045.1, read as the reverse complement.
GTACAATCCCGCGACCGGCACATTCCTTGGCCGTGATGGTCACCACTATCGGTGCGAATGATGCAAGCTGAAGCAGAGACTTCTTCTGCGGACTGAAAACGCGAACCGCTGCGTGATTGTAATGCTCGTCAATTGGCGATAGACAGGTATGCTCCTTGCCCGAAGAGGCCGTCCCCGTCTGATGTAAAGGTTCGGCCCGCGCCGTTCCTTCGCCCAAGCGGATACCCGACGAAGATTCGAGACTGGCTTGGGTTGGGGGCGTTGGAGGAAAACCTTTGGGAGAGGGAGCATGGCGCGCAACGTTCTGATCCTTGGAGCCTCGTATGGCTCATTGCTCGCGACGAAGCTGCTGATGGCCGGTCACAACGTGACCTTGGTTTGTCGCAAGAAGACCGCAGAGCTCATCAATCGCGACGGCACCGAAGTTCGCATCAAGCTGCGTGACGAGCCGACGCACCGCTCGATCTTTTCGCGTGATCTGCCCGGGACCCTGGACGCGTCACCGCCTGCAGACGTCGACCTCTCCCGTTACGATCTGGTTGGCCTTGCCATGCAGGAGCCGCAATACACCAACCACACGATCCGGGTTCTGATGATCAAGATCGCCGAGGCGAAGCTGCCTTGCCTTTCGATCATGAACATGCCGCCCTTGCCCTATCTCAAACGGATTCCGGCGCTGGCGGAGATGGACCTCGAAGAGGCCTATACCAATGCGCAGGTATGGGAACGGTTCAAGCCGGGACTGGTTTCGCTGTGCTCGCCTGATCCGCAGGCCTTCCGCCCACCGGACGAGGCGGCGAATGTCCTTCATGTCGGCCTGCCGACAAATTTCAAGGCAGCGGCATTTGCGGATGAGGCACATAACCGGCTGCTTCGCGAACTGGAGGCGGACATCGACGCGGTGAAGCTGGATGGCCAGGACGTTCCGGTGAAGCTCAAAGTGTTCGACTCGCTGTTCGTCCCGCTGGCCAAATGGTCGATGCTATTGACCGGCAATTACCGCTGCATCACGCCACAGGAGCCGCAATCGATCCGCGACGCGGTGCACGCCGACCTGAAGCGCTCGCAGTCGATCTATGAGCACGTCGATGGGATCGCTCGCCGACTGGGAGCCGACCCGAAGGACCAGGTGCCGTTCGAGAAATACGCCAAGGCGGCAGAAAGCCTTCTCAAGCCTTCATCGGCGGCGCGCGCGGTGGCGAGCGGAGCGCCCTTCATCGAGCGGGTCGACCTGCTGGTGAAGCTGATTTCGCATCAGCTTGGCGCGCCCAATGCCGAGATCGACCGAACCGTGCAGATCGTGGATCAGAAGCTGAACGAGAAGATCGTGGAGGGCGGATCCAGCGCGCAGTGACGTGCTGCGATCGCGGTTCGCGATTGGCGTGCCATTCGGAATGGCGTGCCAAATATCTACACCTTCGAAAATCCTGAGATGACTCCCCAGGGCGCTCGGCTGCCCTGACACCGCCGCCGCTTGCTTTGTCGGTCCGGCGTGGGCGCCATGAGAAGCAGGTTGATTTCACGCCGGCGACACCTCTGCTCGCGAGCGATCCAGGACGAAGGGCTGCGTGCCCGATAGCAATGGCTTGGCCGGGACCTGACCGACATCACGCAGGCATTATTTGAATCTGATGGGATGCATGTCTATTTGATCGATGTCATGTAATTTCAGTGTGCCTGCTCTTGCTCAGGTGCCTCTATCCCTCAGGTCTCAACCTCCGATGAATGACGCGCGCTCCAGCCGTGCCGGACGCATGGAATACATGCGTTGCACACCCTCTGAACATCTCCCCACATCCGTTATGGGATTCGATCGCAGGCGGTAACCGTCAATGATCGAGCCACCGCCATCTGATCGAGCCATTCATCCGATCAAGCCTTAGGGCGATTGAATCGGCATTCCAAAAACTCGGGAAAGATATGGAAAAGCAGAATGCCGCCCCTGTAGGGACCGGCCTTGTCCTGTTCGCGTTAGCCATGGGCGGCTTTGCGATCGGCACCACTGAATTCGCAACCATGAGCCTGTTGCCCTATTTCGCGCCGGATCTGCGGATTGATGAGCCGACAGCCGGAAACGTCATCAGCATGTATGCGTTGGGCGTGGTGATCGGTGCGCCCGTGCTTGCTGTACTGACGGCTCGCTTGGCGCGTCGCAACGTCCTTTTGTTGCTGATGGCCATGTTCGCCGTCGGCAACGCGCTGAGCGCGTTCGCGCCCAGCTATCACTGGATGCTGGCGTTCCGCTTCCTGAGCGGCGTCCCGCATGGGGCCTACTTTGGCACGGCGGCCATGGTGGCAGCCTCGCTGGTGCCATTACACAAGCGGACTCAGGCCGTCGGAAAGATGTTCCTTGGCCTGACGGTTGCGACCGTGATCGGTGTCCCGCTCGCGAACTGGCTGGGTCAGGCGGCCGGCTGGCGCTGGAGCTTTGGCGTCGTCGCTGCGCTCGCCATCGCGGCCCTTTCAATGGTTGCATGGTTCGCGCCCGTCGATCACCCGGCCCCGAAGGCAAGCGCGTTGCGTGAGCTTGACGCATTGAGGCGCGGCCAAGTCTGGCTCACGCTCGCAATCGGCGCCATCGGCTTTGGCGGCCTGTTTGCGGTTTACACCTACACCGCGACGACGCTGATGGAAGTGACGCACGTTTCGCCCGCCCTCGTGCCGTTGGTGCTGTCAGCGTTCGGGCTCGGCCTGACCATCGGCAATATTGTCGTGCCACGGGTCGCCGACCGCGCAATCATGCCGACGGCGGGCGGCCTACTGATCTGGAGTTCCGCCGCGTTGGCTGTATTCCCCTGGGCAGCGTTGAACATCTGGACCATGACGATCGACGCATTTCTCATCGGTTTGGGCGGAGCGCTCGGAACTGTGCTGCAGACCCGGCTGATGGATGTGTCGGGCGAAGCCCAGGCCCTTCCGGCCGCCCTCAACCATTCGGCTTTCAACACCGCAAATGCGCTCGGCCCGTGGCTGGGCGGCCTCGCCATCTCTGCCGGCTACGGATGGACATCGACCGGCTGGGTCGGCTGCGGGCTGGCTTTGGCGGGGTTTGCCATATGGCTGCTGGCGGTCGCAGTCGAGGACAAAAGCGATCGAAGCGCGCCGCGATCCGCGGATGCTTAAGATTCGTGCGCTTGACCGGCCATCGCATCGACCCGGTAGCGCGTTTTCACCTCGGCAACGGCGCGGCTCGCGCTGATCAACTTGCTCGGCAACACCAAGCTCCGTGCGATCCCGAAATCCTTCGCCATCATGGTCAACTATCCTCACGACCACTAAAGCATCGAGAACAACCGCGAGGCGTTCGTGCGTGGCACCTTCGCCGCGCATTGGCCCGGCATCGACGCGTTGATGCAGGGACCTGCTTGAGACCGCGCGGCCATTCCGCGCCATCAAGACGATCCCTCTCGTGATCAAAGGAAGCGACATCACGATGATGAACAGACGAGCTTTTTCAACCGCCCTGCTTGCCGGCGCAGCGGCCTCGCTGATCTCCACACGCGGCATGGCCGCAAACGCAACCCCGCCGAAGGCGCGCAACGTCGTGCTGGTGCATGGGCTGTTCGCCGACGGCTCGTGCTGGTCCGAGGTGATCGCGCGATTGCAGACGGCCGGCCTCAACGCGACCTCCGTGCAGAATCCGCTGACCACGCTGCCCGAAGCGGTCGCATCAGCCGAGCGCGTGCTCGCTCGGCAGGACGGGCCGACGGTTCTGGTCGGCCATTCCTTCTCCGGCATGATCGTCACCGAGGCCGGCGTGCATCCGAACGTCTCGGCGCTCGTCTATGTGGCGGCGCGCGCGCCGGACGCCGGCGAGGACTACACGGCGCTCGCCAAGACCTATCCGACTCCGCCGGCGAGCGCCGGCATCGTGTTCGACGGCGATGAAGGACGGCTTTCCGAGGAGGCTTTCCTGCGCGACTTCGCGGGCGACCTGCCGGAGGCAAAGGCCAAGGTGCTCTATGCGGTCCAGCAGCCGTTCCACAAGGCGCTGCTCGCCGGCAAGACCACCAACGCGGCCTGGCGAGCAAAGCCGAGCTATTACGCCGTCTCGACCGAGGACCGAACGATCAATCCGGACCTCGAACGATTCATGGCCAAGCGCATGGGAGCCAAGACCATTGAGGTGAAAGCGAGTCACCTGTCGCTGATCTCTCAGCCTGCCGAGATCACGCAACTGATCCTGGAGGCTGCCGGCCAACGCGCATGAGGTGAACATAGTTGGGACCGCCGTGCTCTCGACATGATCGAGACCGGGAAGAGACGAGCGGCGGCGCTGCCGCGCTCGTAAGCTGCGGGGCATGCACAACAGGAAAGGATTAAAGACCGATGAAACGTTTCGGATCCGCCGCCTGGAATGGCAGCCTGCGCGAAGGCGAGGGTTCGGTCTCGACCGAGAGCCACGCGCTGGACAACCATCCCTACACCTTCTTCAGCCGCTACGGCGAGAAGCCGGGCACCAATCCGGAGGAGCTGTTAGGTGCAGCGCATGCCGCGTGCTTCACCATGTCATTCGTCAGACAGCTCGGTCAGGCGAATTTCGTGCCGGAGCAGGTCGACAGCAAATCAGAAATCACCATCGAGAAGGACGGCGACGGCTTTTCGATCACCTCGGCGCATCTCACCACCACGGCGAAGATACCGGGCATGGATCACGACACGTTCCAGTCGATCGCCGCGAGCGCAAAAGCCGGCTGCCCCGTCTCCAAGCTGATGAAGGTCGAGATTCAATTTAGTGCCACACTCGTTTCGTGAGGCTGCATGATCGCACAACACCTCGTACCGACAGCGGTCATGCAGGGAATCGAGTGCTTGCGGTTTTGTATCGAATAACGGCGAAGCGTCCCATGCGCCCGGGCGGCAAGACGCAGCGCTTCACGACCAAGGGCGTGCGGTTGATGAAGTGGCGAGCAGGAGCCGGATGAGATCCGGTTCAGCCTGCCGCTTTCATGCCCCAAAACAAAAAAGTCGAAAACAACCCCATGCACAGTAGCCGGTGCGTGGCGAAGCGACCAAGTCCTGCATGAGGCGGCGAGAAACTCTGCTCGCAGCGGTAGCGACAATGCCCATTAGAATTCCAGCGCAGCAAAATTGCGAAATTTGGAGAAATGGCGCGCCACACCGGGTGATGGTGAGAACTATGTCTACTCAATAGCCTTCTAAGGCCCTCCTTTTTGCGAGAGACAAGCCTCCATGCTCTCGAACCTGAGCATCGGTTACCTTGGAAAAGCGCCGATCGAATACTGCGACATCACCAACGACGAGAATCTACGTCAAGGTCCTCGACGGCACCGACCGTGAAAGCTCTGGCGGGCTGGGCTGAAAGTAGTGCACCAAACGGCGAAGGCCGCCGAATGTGGAAGAAAAAGCGACGCCATCCCCGACCTTGAAGAAGAATGTTCTTCTTTTGTTCTATTTGTGTTATGAGTGAATTACTGACTGAGAAAGCTCAAAAATGCTTGCGATTCAGAACTTAATCGCCACACCCTACACGGTTCCATTCGACATTTCCCGGCATCAGCTGCTTGGCGATCGTCATCGTTGCAACGGTTGCACAGACAACCGAGACTTTTGGTATGCCGGTCAAGTACCCAGATCCATTTTTGGAAGTTCGCTGTAGCCAGCTCGCCGAGCCGAACCCCGCAACTGGCCTGTGCGCGGGCTATGACGGCGGAGCATGGCGTCACCAGCAACTCGCCGATCACCTGCTTAACTGGCTTCCGTACGCCGCGCTCAACCAAGAGCATCAGATGGGCTTTGCCAGCCACAATTTCGTTGAGCTGCTGCGCAATGCCGCCGCGCACATCTACAAGACCGGCAAGACGGCCAGCCGCGGAGAGCTTGGCGAACTCCTTCTGCATCTCGCTTGCATCCTGCATTTCAAGACGGTGCCCGTGATGTGCAAGCTTGTCCTGAAAAGCTCGTCGAACGACACCGTGAAGGGGTTCGATGGCGTGCACCTTTTGCCGGTGGGCAAAGGCTTTGAACTGTGGCTGGGGGAATCCAAGTTTTATACCGATGCCGAAGAAGGGATTCGCGACGCGATCAAGTCGGTGAAAGAGCATATCCTTCCGGCCTTCCTCGCGACGGAGAAGGCGATGATCTTTGGCCATGTCGGCAAGGACATTCCGCATCGCGAGGCCGTGCTCACTCTCTTCAAGCAGCAGACGTCTGGCGACAAACTGCTTGCCATGTCCGTGTTCCCCATCCTGGTAACGTATGAAAGCTCGTCGGTATCGGCGTTCACGGAAGTGTCCGACGCCTATTTGAAAAGTCTCACCACAGAAGTCGGAAAACTACGGGCTTACTTCGGAGGCCGCGTTACCGACCTCAAGCTGCGCTTCCAGCTGATCTTCGTGCCGCTCGGCAAGAAGAAGGATTTGGTGGATAGCTTCGACAAGCGATTGGGGGCTTTCACATGAGCGAACTCGAAACGCTGCGTGCGCTTCGGCCCGATCAGAAATTAACCGCCGACTCCGTATTCGGGGCGATCTTTGCCGCAGGGTCGGTCTTAAGCGATGACGACCGAGAGTCCGATACGGCGCTTGAGATCGCGATCCGCCTTCTAGAAGCGCGGCGCAACGAGCAAATCCCGCCCGATTGCGAAGAGCCTATCGAAATGCTGGCCGAGGAATGCGGCCTGTATCCGTATATCGATCCCAAACGTTTCAGCTTGCTGACGCAAACTATCATCGAAGCCCATGCAGTGGAACTGCGCGAGAAGCTTTACCTGCATTCGAAGCAAATGCAGGTACTGCTCTGGTTGCTGGACGGCGACAACGTGATCTTAAGTGCGCCGACCAGCTTCGGGAAAAGTCTGCTGGTCGATGCCTTCCTGGCCCGTAAGAAGCCTCAGGTCGTCGTGGTCATCCTGCCGACCATTGCGTTGATTGATGAGTGCCGCAGGCGGTTCTCGCGAACATTCGGCCCCGACTATCGCATCATTACGACGGTGTCGGATGCGTATATCGCCGATCAACCGACCATCTTCGTCCTGACTCAAGAGAGATTCCTGCAGCGTGGAGACGATGTGCAGATCGATTTCCTTTTTATTGATGAGTTCTACAAGCTCGATCCTGACCGCGGCGACCAGCGTTATGAAACTCTGAATCTCGCCCTGTACAAAGCGCTACCGCGTGCACGTCAGACGTTCATGGCCGGCCCGCACATCCGCGACATCAATCTTGGCGCGCGGTGGAAAGGAAATTTCCGCTTTCTGCGGACCGACTATCGCACTGTGACCGTCAATGTCATCGACCGAACTGACGGCGAGCAACGGTTGACCACGTTTTTGTCCGACCTCAAGGAGGTCGGCGATGACGCGTCACTTGTGTTCACGGCAACGCCCGGCACCGCGCAGACGCTCATGAGCGAAATTCTCGACGCGGATATGAGCTACACCACAAATCTGGGCCGGGACTTAGGGCAATGGATCGCGCGCAATTATCATGCAGAATGGCCTGTCGCTCATGGAAATGAGCACGGTATCGCCATTCATCATGGACGCTTGCCACGGTCGCTCGGCCAGCTCTTCGTACACTTGTTCAACGAAAACGAAATCAAAGTACTAATCTGCACGTCGACGCTGATCGAAGGCGTGAACACCTCGGCGGCAAACGTTTTTGTGTACGACAAGAAGATCGCGCGCGACGATTTCGACTTCTTTTCCTTCGCTAATATCCGCGGGCGTGTCGGGCGCATGATGCGCCATTTTGTTGGCAATGCCTTCCTGTATCACGAGCCGCCGCGCGAGATCGAAACGAAGGTCGAAGTCCCCATCCTTTCGGACCCGGGCAACGCGAGCGATTTCATCGTCATGAATGTGCCGCACGCCGAGCTTTCACCGGCCGGGCAGGCCCGGCAACGGCGCCTGCCGTTCGATACCGGGATCAGCGCTGACGTGCTGAGGGATCATGGGACTATCGGCGTCGAGTTACTGCAGCGTCTCAGCCAACGTATCGATGAGATGCTTGAGGAAGACTCGAGTTCGCTGCTGTTTAATCGCTTTGCGCAGAAGGATCAGCGCATTGCGATCGCCGAGCTCGTTTTGATGGTCGCGCATGCGAAGCGCACGCCGACCGGCATCCATACACCAAAACAGGTTGGCTGGGCGTGGTCACAGCTCCTGTTCTTCAAGTCATCGATGCCGGGCTTCCTGAAATGGTTTGCGGGTACGTTCTTCAAAGATGACATTCCCGCCGGCATTGACGCTGCCTTTCAATTCTTGCAAGCGAACGAATTTAGCTTCCCGCGCACTCTTGCCGCGGTCGAGGCACTCGTTCGGCACAAGATGCCCGACGCCGATTTCAGCTACACAGCCTATATCGCTGCACTCGAATGCTGGTTCAGGCCACCGTGGATGAAGGAACTGGATGAAGCGGGCATTCCGCTTCCATTGGCCGAGCGCCTGTCGCCGTATGTCGGGAATCCTACGGGCCGTCACGACGCCATGAACGCCATCAGGGCCATGTCGCCAACGGCGAGGCAGCGGTTCGATGCTATTGACCATTTTGTTCTGGATCTTGCATTGGCTTGGGTCCGGTAGGTGCAATCTCTATGGGCGGGTCGGCGGATGCACCGTTTAAACAGCCGAAACGCATATGAAGGAGCGGCGTGCATCTTGCACCGATCGCCGCCATGCTTTGAGGCGAATGACCGCCCCGCATGATTCTTAAAGGGCGCGACGAAAGACTGATTTTTCTTTTAGCAACGGGCTGGCCGGTCGAGCGGTGCTTTTAGCAGAAATCAGCTTGTGACGACGGCCTATTCCACGACCTCAAGGGGGCGCGTAGCTACCATACAGAGCCTCATGCGCGACGTCTTTAAGTAGGGGCAAAATCTATCAATCGACCGGAAGCGATTCGAACTTTTCCACCGCCAAACGCCGCCGTTTCTACGCTCCTTCGCACACAGGCTACCGCCCGCGTAGTTTCGGCGGCTCTAGCGTGCTGTGGAGGACAATCGGCGGTATTTGGCGCGCCCGGAACGATTCGAACGTCCGACCCTCAGATTCGTAGTCTGATGCTCTATCCAGCTGAGCTACGGGCGCGTTTTCGCGTGAGGGGCTTGGCCCAAGGTGCATCCGAGGAGGCTCGGGCGCATCAGCGAAAGAGCGCTCTAGCTACAGGGTCCCGGCCCGGTTGGCAAGGTCCGGGATGGCGGTTCGCTGGGTTGATTTGAGCCAAAAGTGGGCCCAGGGAGGTGAAAGTCCGGAGTTTCCCGCTATTCCGGCCCGCCTCACGCCCGTGCGCGCTCGGTGCGGACGATCTGGAGTTCCACCGGGCGGTCGGGGATGGCGATGCGGAAGGTGGCGCCGATGGTGCCTTCGACGAGGTTGATCTCGCCGTCATGGGCGCGGATCAGTTCGGCGGCGATCGCGAGGCCGAGCCCGCTGCCGCCGGGGCGGCCGGACGTCTGGAACGCCTCGAACAGGTGATCGCGGGTCTTCTGGGGAACGCCGGGGCCGGTGTCGGAGACCTCGATGATCGCGACCGTCCCCTCGCGGCGGCCGGTGATGCGGATCTGCTGGGCGCCGCCGTCGGTTGCCGGACGGCTCTCCAGCGCCTGCGCCGCGTTGCGCACGAGGTTGAGCAACACGCGGAACAGCTGGTCCGGATCGGCGTCGATCGCAAGCCCGCGTTCGATGGCGCTGATCCAGGTGATCGAAGCGTCCGAGGCAAGCCCTGCCGATTCGCGCACCTCGACGACGACGGGCTCGACCAGGATCATGCGGCGGTCGGGCGCGGCCTCCTGGGCGCGGCCGTAGGACAATGTCGACTGGCAGAATGCGATGGCGCGCTCGAGTGAGCGCAACAGTTTCGGCGCGAAGCGCTGCACCCTGGGATCAGGGACGCTTGCGAGCTGGTCGGACAGAAGCTGCGAGGAGGCAAGCAGGTTGCGCAGATCGTGATTGATCTTCGAGACGGCGAGGCCCAGCGCCGCCAGCCGGCTTTTCTGATGCAGCATCGAGACCAGGTCGCGCTGCATGTCGGACAGCTCGCGCTCGGCGACGCCGATCTCGTCGCCGCGTTGGCTCGGCACGATGATTCGCGCCGAACTTTCGGGGTTTTCGTGGAAACCGATCAGGCTCGCGGTCAGCCGCCGCATCGGGCGCACGAACAAATAATGCAGGGCGAGATAGACCAGGCCCGCGGTGAGCCCACCGATCAAGAGCGCGACGATCAAGACGTTGCGTGAGAAGCGGTACATCGCCTGCCGCAGCGGCTTCTCGTCGATCACGACCTCGATGAACTGCGCCTGGCCCGGCGCCGGCCCGACCACGCGGATGGTCTGGTCGCCATGCTCCAGCATGATCTGGAACGCATCGACGATCGCCGACCACACCGACATCTCGCGCATGTCGACGTCATGATCGATCGCAGCCGGCAGGTCGGCGCTGGCGAGCAGCCGCCGCTGCTGGCCCATCTTGATCGCCACCGCACGGGCGCCGATGCTGGTCAGGATCTGGCGCGCCAACGATTCCGGGACGTAGCCGGACGGCGCGGCATCGAGCACCAGCGCCGCGGTGTTGGCCGCGGCCAGCCGGTCGTTCAGCCGGTTCATCCGGAAGTTGGCGATCGCGGGCACATAGATCAGCATCCCGGCGATCATCACCAGGGGGATCGTGAGCAGCAGAAGCTTGCCGGACAGGCCAAGCCGGTACACCGGCTGCGCCCGAGACTTCTCCGTCGTCGGCTGATCGTCGGTCACTGACACGATATAGGCCTTCTTTGGCGCATGTTCAGCATGCTGCCGTGCACCATCGCCGGTCAAATTACGGATCGCTAATGTAAGCCGGTTCCATGTGCCCCGGATGCAGCCGGCTAACGCCGGGCCACATAGACAACAACCCCACAGAATCAGGACTATTTCCGCGAATTACGACCTTTCGAAGAACCGCTTTTGCCGCGCTGGCCGACATTGACGAAAAGGAGGCGCTCCCGTATAAGCCGCGCAAATTGTCCGCGATGGCCCGGTTTTGCCGGGGGCGGCTCATTTGGGGCCGCGAATGGCCCATTCTGGGCCGGCCAGCGTCATCGGACCTATCTCAATTCATCGGCAGATTGCCTGTTCAGCGGAGAACGACCCGTGAAGCGGACTTATCAACCCAGCAAACTGGTGCGCAAGCGCCGCCACGGCTTCCGCGCCCGCCTCGCCACGGCCGGTGGCCGCAAGGTCCTCGCCGCGCGCCGCGCGCGTGGCCGCAAGCGTCTGAGCGCCTGAGCCCGGGCGTCTTCCGGAGATTCTAAATGGATCGGCTAAGGCAGCGGGCGGACTTCGTCGCCGTTGCCAATGGCGCGCGGGCGACCAGCCCGGCCTTTGTGCTGCAAGGCCGCGCCCGTGATGATGACGGCCCGATCCGCGTCGGCTTCACCGTCACCAAAAAGAACGGCACCGCTACCGAGCGCAACCGCATCCGGCGCAGGCTTCGCGCGCTGATACAGCGGCTCGACGTCATACCGATGCGGCCACATCATGATTATGTGTTAGTGGGCCGCCGGGATGCACTAACCCGCGACTTCGCGGCCATGCTCGACGACCTCCGCACAGCGCTCCGCCGCCTCGACCGGCAACCGGCCAAAAGCGGCGGCAGCCAGAATAACATAAAGAGCGGCGGCAACCGGAATTGAATGACGAGACCTTGAAGAGATGACCGACAACCGCAACACCATCATCGCCGTCATTCTATCCGGCCTGGTGCTGATCGCCTGGCAATATTTCTACAACGTGCCGCAGATGGAGAAGCAGCGCGCACAGCAGCAGACGCAGGCTGAACTGCAGAAGCAGCAGACGCCGCCGGCGCAGCAGACAACTCCGGGCACCGCGCCGCAGCCGGGATCGGCGCCTTCGCCGTCGAGCGCGCAACCGGCCTCCGGCGCGCCGGTCGTCAGCCGCGAAGCCGCGATCGAGGCCAGCCCGCGCGTCAAGATCGACACGCCCACATTGTCAGGCAGCATCTCGCTGAAGGGCGCGCGTATCGACGATTTGTCGCTGGAGAAATTCCGCGACACCGTCGACCCGAAATCACCACCGATCGTGCTGTTCTCGCCGTCGCAGACCGCCGCACCCTATTACGCGGAATTCGGCTGGGTGCCGGCGACCGGCGCCACGGTGCGGATGCCTGATGCGACCACGGTGTGGCAGCAGGAGGGTTCCGGCACGCTGACGCCAACTAGTCCGGTCACGCTCAAATACGACAATGGCGAAGGCCTGACTTTCCGCCGCACCATCGCGGTCGATGACCGTTATCTCTTCACCATCAAGGATGACGTCACCAATGCCGGCAGCGCCCCAGTCACGCTCTATCCCTTTGCGCTGATCTCGCGCCACGGCACGCCGCAGGTTTCCGGCTATTACATCCTTCATGAAGGCCTGATCGGCTATCTCGGCGATCATGGCCTGCAGGAATTCGGCTACAAGAAGATCGACGACGCCAAGCGGGTGAACTTCAGCGCCACCGACGGCTGGCTCGGCATCACCGACAAATACTGGGCTTCCGCACTGCTGCCGGACACCTCGGCCAAGCTGCAGGCGAGCTTTTCCTCCGATCTGGTCAACAACAACAGAAGGTACCAGACCGATTATCTGCTGGAGCCGCAAACTGTCGCGGCCGGCGCCACCGTCACCGCCAATGCGCGGCTGTTCGCCGGCGCCAAGGAAGCTGGCGTCGTCGGCATCAACTTCCCGCTTGGACCGGGCGGCTACAACCGGCAGCTCGGTCTCAATCATTTCGATCTGCTGATCGACTGGGGCTGGTTCTACTTCATCACCAAGCCGATGTTCCTGGCGCTCGACTGGTTCTACCGCCTGTTCGGCAATTTCGGCGTCTCGATCCTGCTGGTGACGGTGATCGTGAAGCTGTTGTTCTTCCCGCTCGCCAACAAATCCTACGCCTCGATGGCGAAGATGAAGTCGATCCAGCCGCAGCTTGCCGCGCTGAAGGAGCGCTATCCGGACGACCGGGTGAAGCAGCAGCAGGAGATGATGGAGATCTACAAGAAGGAGAAGATCAACCCGATCGCGGGCTGTCTTCCCATCGCGCTGCAGATCCCGGTGTTCTTCTCGCTCTACAAGGTCCTGTTCGTCACCATCGAGATGCGGCACGCGCCGTTCTTCGGCTGGATCAAGGACCTGTCGGCGCCGGATCCGACCAACCTGTTCACCCTGTTCGGCCTGATCCCGTTCGACCCCACCACGATCCCGGTGTTCGGCCATTATCTCTGGCTCGGCATCTGGCCCATCATCATGGGCATCACGATGTGGTTCCAGATGAAGCTCAATCCGACGCCGCCGGACCCGACGCAGAAGATGATCTTCGACTGGATGCCCTTGATCTTCACCTTCATGCTGGCCGGTTTCCCGGCAGGCCTGGTGATCTACTGGGCCTGGAACAACCTGCTTTCGGTGGCGCAGCAGAGCTACATCATGCACCGGAACGGGGTGAAGGTAGAATTGTTCGACAATCTCAAGGCCACCTTCGCGAAGAAGGCGACGTAGCGTTACCTCGCCCCTCATCCTGAGGAGCGGCCGCGAGGCCGCGTCTCGAAGGATGGCCGCGGGCACCGGGGCCTCATGGTTCGAGACGCCGCTTGTGCGCGGCTCCTCACCATGAGGGGCCGACCTTAGGGCTTCCCACATGACCGCCGAAACCGATGCGGAGCTGATCGAAGCGGGGCGAAAACTGTTCGCCGGCGACTGGCATTTCATCTGGGCCGCGCCGTCGATCGAGACGCTGCCGCCTATGGTGGGGCTCGAGGTTGCCTTTGCCGGTCGCTCCAATGTCGGCAAGTCGAGCCTGATCAACGCCCTCACCGGCCGCAGCACGCTGGCGCGCACCTCGCACACGCCGGGACGCACACAGGAACTGATCTTCTTCGAAGGCCCCGAGAAAGCGGGCTTCCGTTTGGTCGACATGCCCGGCTATGGCTATGCCTCCGCACCCAAGGCCAAGGTCGCGTCCTGGACCGCGCTGATCCATAAATTCCTGCAGGGCCGCGCCACCCTGGCGCGGGTCTATGTTCTGATCGATGCCCGCCATGGCATCAAGGATGTCGATCTCGATGTCCTGAAGACGCTCGACAAATCGGCCGTCAGCTACCAGGTGGTGCTGACCAAGGCGGACCAGGTGAAGGCCTCCGAACTCGCCGCCCGCATCGCAGAGACCGCGGCCGCGCTGGCGAAACACCCGGCCGCCTTTCCGGATGTCTTGGCGACCTCCTCGCGCACCGGCACCGGCATGCCGGAATTGCGTGCCGCGATGGTGCGCCTGCTCGAAGAGCGCCGCGGATGAACAGCCTGCATCGAATCCTACTGGTCCTGGCCGGCATCATGGGCGCCTGTGGCGTGATGCTGGCGGCCGGATCCGCCCATCTCGCCGATGCGACGCGGCTTGCAGCCGCCTCGTCGATGCTGCTGTTTCATGCCAGTGCGGTGCTCGGGGCAATCGCCCTCGTCGGGCGCGGCCTGCTGAACCGCACGATCGGGACTGCCTCGGCGATCGGCTTCGTCATCGCCGCGTCATTGTTCGCCGGCGATCTCTGCCTGCGCCAATATGCCGGTCACGGCCTGTTTCCAATGGCCGCGCCGACCGGCGGGACGCTGTTGATCGTGAGCTGGCTGGTGCTGGCGCTTGCGGCAGCATGGCCGCGGCGGACTTAACCCTTCTCCCCTTATGGGAGAAGGTGGCGTGGACGCAGTCCACGCCGGATGAGGGGTCTCTATCCGCGGAGACAGACCCCTCACCCGGCTTCGATGCTTCCGCATCGAAGCCACCCTCTCCCACAAGGGGAGAGGGTGAACAGCGCTTTGCGCCTCGCCCGCCAATCAGATAGAACCGCGCCCGACGCCGCTTTCTGGGAATAGCGAGACCCGCTCCATGACCGACACGAAGATCAGCCCGCTCGACCAGGCCCGCATCCTGTCCGAGGCGCTGCCGCATATGCAGGAATATGACGAGGAAACCATCGTCATCAAATATGGCGGCCATGCCATGGGCGCGGAGGACACCGCCAAGGCGTTTGCGCGCGACATCGTGCTCCTGGAGCAGACCGCGATCAATCCGGTGGTCGTGCATGGCGGCGGGCCGCAGATCGCGACCATGCTCAAGCGCCTCGGCATCCAGTCCGAATTCGCGGCGGGCCTGCGCATCACCGATGCGGCGACGATCGAGATCGTCGAAATGGTGCTGGCCGGCTCGGTCAACAAGCAGCTCGTCGGCTATATCAACGAGGCCGGCGGCAAGGCGGTCGGCCTCTCCGGCAAGGACGGCAACATGGTGAAGGCGTCGAAGACGACGCGCACCATGATCGATCCGGGTTCCAACATCGAGAAGGCGATCGATCTCGGCTTCGTCGGCGAACCGGAGAAGGTCGACCTGACGCTGCTCAATCAGCTCATCGGCTATGAGCTGATCCCGGTGCTGGCGCCGCTGGCGACATCCAAGGACGGCCAGACGCTGAACATCAATGCCGACACCTTCGCCGGCGCTGTGGCCGGCGCCTTGAAGGCTAAGCGCCTGCTGCTGCTCACCGACGTGCCGGGCGTGCTCGACAAGTCCAAGAAGCTGATCCCGGAACTGTCGGTAAAGGATGCGCGCAAATTGATCGCGGACGGCACCATTTCCGGCGGCATGATCCCGAAGGTCGAGACCTGCATCTACGCCCTGGAGCAGGGCGTGCAGGGCGTCGTCATCATCGACGGCAAGACGCAGCATGCGGTCTTGTTGGAGCTGTTCACCGATCAGGGGACAGGCACGCTGATCCATAAGTGACCAGGTCCTACTATTCACCGTCATGGCCGGGCTCGTCCCGGCCATCCACGTCTTTTCAGCAGCAACCGCGTGCGAAAGGCGTGGATGCGCAGGTCAGGCCCGGGCATGACGAGGCGAGGGTGAGGAGATCGCGCCGGTCCCTTCTAGCTCAAGTGCTGACGGCGGTGCCGGCCGCGGCGCTTTCGTTCTTGCTTTCCTCCGCGCCGGCGCGCGCCGACCTGAAGCTCTGCAACCGCATGAGCTACGTGGTCGAGGCCGCGATCGGGATCGATGAGAAATCGGCGACCGCGACGCGCGGCTGGTTCCGCATCGATCCCGCCGCCTGCCGCGTCGTGGTGCAGGGCGCGCTTACCGCCGACCGCGTGCTGCTGAATGCGCGCGCGCTCGGCGTCTACGGCGCCTCGCCAATCCCGCAAAACGGCACCGACACGCTCTGCGTCGCGCAGGATAATTTTGTCATCGCCGCCGCCCGCCAGTGCCGCAGCGGCCAGACGCCCGCGCAATTCACGCAGATAACGCCGACGCAGTCCGAGGACGGCAACCTCGTCGCCTATCTCGCCGAAGGCTCCGAATATGACGAGGAGCAGGCGCGGCTTGCCGGCATCCAGCGCTTGCTCGTGATCGCCGGCTATGATGCCGCGCCGATCGACGGCGTCGACGGGCCGAAGACGCAAGGAGCGCTGTCGGCATTCCTCAAGAGCCGCGGCCTCTCCAGCGACGTCGTGCAATCGCCGAATTTCTTCACCACCATGATCGATGCCGTGCAGAAGCCATCCGCGACCGGACTGACCTGGTGCAACGACACGCCGCACAAGGTCATGGCGGCGGTGGCGACCGACGACGGCAAGGCCGTCACCAGCCGCGGCTGGTATCGCATCGATCCCGGCAAGTGCCTGCATCCCGACGTCACCGGCCAGCCGAAGCAGATATTCTCCTTCGCCGAAGCCGTCGATGCCGAGAACCGCACCATCCGCTTGAAGGACAAGCCGCTAAACTGGGGCGGCGCGACGCAGCTCTGCACCCGCGAGAGCAAGTTCGAGATCGCCGAGCAGGGCGATTGCGCCACCCGCGGGCTGGCCGCGGTTGGCTTTGCGCCGGTCGACATGACCAGCGGCGGCAAGACACTGCGCTTTGCGATGCCGTGATAATGGCGTCGTGGACCCGCATACTCAGACGTCATCACCCGCGAAAGCGGGTGATCCAGTATTCCGCGCCGCCTGTCGTATCCCTCGTCCGCCGCCATATACTGGATGCCCGCTTTCGCGGGCATGACGGAAAGTAGGCATCATGGCTCCCCGCGCCTTCGACCATATCGACACCTGGGTGTTCGACCTCGACAACACGCTGTACCCGCATCACGTCAACCTGTGGCAGCAGGTCGATGCGCGGATCGGCGAGTTCATGAGCAACTGGCTGGGCGTCACGGCGGAAGAAGCCCGCCGCATCCAGAAGGACTATTACCTCCGCTACGGCACGACGATGCGCGGCATGATGACCGAGCACGGCGTCCGCGCCGACGACTACCTCGCCTATGTCCACCAGATCGATCACTCGCCGCTGGAGCCGAACCCGGCGATGGGCGCTGCGATCGCAAGGCTGCCCGGCCGCAAGCTGATCCTGACCAACGGCTCGACCGACCATGTCGGCGCAGTGCTCGCGCGTCTCGGCATCGGCGCACATTTCGAGGCGGTGTTCGACATCATCGCCGCCGAGCTTGAGCCGAAACCGGCGCCGCAGACCTATCAGCGCTTCCTGGCGCTGCACGACGTCGATCCCGCCAGGGCCGCGATGTTCGAGGACCTCGCGCGCAACCTGGTCGTACCGCATCAGCTCGGCATGACCACGGTGCTGGTGGTGCCCGACGGGACGCAGGAGGTGGTGCGCGAGGACTGGGAGCTCGAGGGCCGCGACGCCGCTCATGTCGACCATGTCACGGACGATCTGACGGGGTTTTTGCAGAGGTTACGCGCCACAGGCTGAAAGCGTAGCCCGGATGGAGCGAAGCGCAATCCGGGGTTCTCGCAAGCGGAAACCAGTCCCGGATTGCGCTTCGCTCCATCGCGGCTACGGCAGAACCAGCCTTGACTCCGCCGCGCCAAATCCCGAAAAAGCTCCAAATACCCTCCCCGCCCGCTTCAAGGAATCGCCCGATGTCGCTGTCCGCCCTCGAGTCCATCGTCAACGCCGCGTTCGAAGCCCGCGACGGCATTTCGACCTCGACCACGGGCGAGGTGCGCGAGGCCGTGGATTACGCGCTCGAACTGCTCGACAAGGGCGAGACGCGCGTTGCCGAGCGCGAGACGAGCGGCAAATGGAAGGTCAACCAATGGCTGAAGAAGGCGGTGCTGCTGTCGTTCCGCCTCAACGACATGGGACAGATTCCCGGCGGTCCCGGCAAGGCGTCGTGGTGGGACAAGGTGCCGTCGAAGTTCGATGGCTGGGGCGAAAACCGCTTTCGCGACGCGGGCTTTCGCGCGGTGCCGGGCGCGATCGTGCGCCGTTCCGCCTTCATCGCCCGCAACGTCGTGCTGATGCCCTCCTTCGTCAATCTCGGCGCCTATGTCGATGAAGCGACCATGGTCGACACCTGGTCGACCGTCGGCTCCTGCGCGCAGATCGGCAAGCGCGTGCACATCTCCGGCGGTGTCGGCATCGGCGGCGTGCTCGAGCCGCTGCAGGCCGAGCCCGTGATCATCGAGGACGATTGCTTCATCGGTGCCCGCAGCGAGGTCGCCGAAGGCGTGATCGTGCGCAAGGGCGCGGTGCTCTCGATGGGCGTGTTCCTGGGCGCATCCACCAAGATCGTCGATCGCGAGACCGGCGAGACCTTTGTCGGCGAAGTGCCGGAATATGCCGTCGTCGTGCCCGGCACCTTGCCGCCCAAGCCGATGAAGAATGGACAGCCGGGCCCGGCCACCGCCTGCGCCGTCATCGTCAAGCGCGTCGACGAGCGCACCCGCGCCAAGACCAGCATCAACGAATTGCTGCGGGACTAGAGCGTTTTCGAGCGAAGTGGACACCGGTTCGCGTGAAGAAAACGCGTCAAAACAAGAATCTAGAGCTTCGGTTCTGATTCCATCAGAACCGAAAATGCTCTAGCTCACGCGCGCGGCATCGCACCGCACGGGCGACAACACGAAACCGAAATCGCGCCGCGCAAGGCTGGCCCGCCGCCGCGGTGGCGTGTTAAGTCCGGAAGCATGACCGATGCCATCTCCATCACGCGCGACCTTGTCCGCTGCCCTTCCGTCACGCCCGCCGACGCCGGCGCGCTCGGCGTGCTCGAGACCGTCCTGAAAGCCGCCAGCTTCGAGGTGCACCGCGTCACCTTCAGCGAGCCCGGCACCGCCGACATCGACAATCTCTATGCACGCATCGGCGATCAGGCGCCGCACATCACTTTTGCCGGCCATACCGATGTGGTCCCGCCGGGCGACGAGTCCGCCTGGACGCATGGCCCGTTCTCGGGCGACGTGAAGGACGGCTTCCTCTATGGCCGCGGCGCCGTCGACATGAAGGGCGGCATCGCCTGCAGCGTCGCCGCGGTGCTCGAATATCTCAGGGACAATGGCGGCAGGCCAAGGGGTTCAATCTCATTCCTGATCACGGGCGACGAGGAGGACGTTTCCATCAACGGCACGATCAAGCTGTTGAAGTGGGCGGCCGAGCGCGGCGAAAAGTTTGATCATTGCGTGCTCGGCGAGCCATCCAATGTCGAGGTGCTCGGAGACACCATCAAGGTCGGCCGCCGTGGCTCGCAATCCGGCACGCTCCATGTCGAGGGCGTGCAGGGCCATGTCGCCTATCCGCACCGCGCCTCCAATCCGGTGCCGGACATCTCGCGGTTGATCGTGGCGCTCAGCGACGAGCCGCTTGATAACGGCAGCGCACAATTCCAGGCGTCCAACCTCGAATTCACCTCCGTCGACGTCGGCAATGCCGCGAGCAACGTCATCCCCGGCCAGGCGCGGGCGAAATTCAACATCCGCTATAACGACAATCACACCCAGGAGAGCCTGCGCAAGCTGGTGGAGGAACGCCTCGTCGAAGCCTGCGGCAACCGGATCCGCGCCCGCATCGTCTGGGAGCCATCGAACTCGAACGTGTTCGTCACCAAGCCCGGCCCGTTCACCGACCTTGCGGTGGCGGCGATCGAAGCAGTGACGGGACGCAAGCCGGAGCTCTCGACCTCGGGCGGCACGTCGGATGCGCGCTTCATCTCGAGCTATTGCCCGGTAATCGAGTTCGGCCTGGTCGGCCAGACCATGCACCAGATCAACGAACGCACGCCGATCGCCGATCTGGAAAAACTGACGCAAGTCTATCGCGGCGTGCTGGACAGGTATTTCGCGTAAGCGCTGAGACTTTCCTCGGCCTTAGCTCCCCACTCCACCGACGCCACTCACTCCGCCGTCATGGCCGGGCTTGTCCCGGCCATCCACGTCTTTCTTTGTCGGAGGCTGGAAGAACGGCGTGGATGCCCGGCACAAGGCCGGGCATGACGATGAAGAGGTTTCCAAACGGAGAAACGTGGATGGCCGGGACAAGCCCGGCCATGACGCGAGTGGAAGCAGTTCACCAACAATCGGGAGCAACAAGCCCCGCACTACTGTGTGATCGTGTCATACAGATCATTCCACTCGGGATTGCCGGCCAGGATCAGCCTAACCTTCCACTTGCGCGGCCAGTGCTTCATATTGTGCTCGCGTTGGATGGCAGTTTGGATGTCTTCGTACCGTTCGAAATACACCAAGCGCTTCACCGAATATTTCTTGGTGAATCCAGGGACCAAGCCGTTTCGGTGCTCGTAGATGCGGCGAACGAGATCGTTCGTCGCGCCGACATACAGGATGCCGTTCGGTGCACTTGCCAGAATGTAGACGTAGGCCCCACGCATGGTCGCATGTTGACGCACGTGGATGGCCGGGACAAGCCCGGCCATGACGGCGGCGTAGCGTCGGCCCTAATACTCCACCCGCACCAGATAGAGCCCCTCCGGCGGTGCCACCGGGCCGCAGGCGGCGCGGTTGCGGGCGGCGAGCGCTGCGGCGAGATCGTCGGCGGTCCAGCGGCCTTCGCCGACCCAGACCAGCGAGCCGACCATCGAGCGCACCTGGCTGTGCAGGAACGAGCGCGCCGAGGTGACGATGCTGACCGCATCGCCGCTGCGCGTAACGTCAAGCTGGTCGAGCGTTTTCAGCGGCGATTTGGCCTGGCATTCGGTGTCGCGGAAGGTCGTGAAATCGTGCTTGCCGATCAGGCGCTGCGCGGCTTCATGCATCGCGTCCGTATCGAGACGGCGCGGCACGCGCCAGACGCGGCCGATGTCGAGCGCGAGGTTCGCGCGCGTGCTCCGGATACGATAAAGATAATGACGCTTCTTCGCGGAGAAGCGCGCCTCGAAATCATCCGGCACGATCTCGGCTGCGAGCACCGCAACCGGATGCGGGCGCAGATGCGCGTTGAGACCATCGCGCAGGCGGTCCGGCGGAAACGGCTTTGCGATGTCGCAATGGGCGACCTGTCCGAGCGCATGCACGCCGGCATCGGTGCGGCCGGAGCCATGGACGCGCACGTCCTCACCGCACATCGCCTTCACCGCGGCCTCCAGCGCGCCCTGCACTGTCGGCGCCGTCTCCTGGATTTGCCAGCCGGAGAACGGTGTGCCGTCATATTCGATGGTGAGCTTGTAGCGGGGCATGACGGCTTAAGTGAACCGCGCGCCGGCCTTCAGCGGCGTGCCGCGCAGGAAGTCGACCGACTTCATCCGTGCCTTGCCTTCGCGCTGCAGCTCGAGAATGCGGATGGCGCCCTCGCCACAGGCGATCGCGAGATTATCGTCGAGCACCGTGCCGGATGTGCCCGAGCCGCTCGCCAGTTCGCAGCGAAGAATCTTGATGCGGACCGGTTCGCTATCGGCTGACAACTCGGCCCAGGCGCCGGGGAATGGGGAGAGGCCGTGGATGTGCCGCAGCACGGCGTGCGCAGGCCTGTTCCAGTCGATCCGCGCTTCCGCCTTCTCGATCTTGGCGGCATAGGTGACGCCGTCCTCGCTCTGCCTGGTGAGTTGCAGCGCGCCGCCTTGCAGCGCGGCCATCGCCCGCACCATCAGGTCGGCACCGAGCGGCGCCAGCGCATCGTGCAGATCGGCCGCCGTCATCCGGTCGGTGATCGCAAGCCGCTCGGCCATCGCGACATCGCCGGTGTCGAGGCCGACATCCATCTTCATCACCATCACGCCGGTCTCGGCATCGCCGGCCATGATGGCGCGGTTGATCGGCGCGGCGCCGCGCCAGCGCGGCAGCAGCGAAGCGTGCAGGTTGTAGCAGCCAAGCCTTGGTGCATCGAGGATCGCCTGCGGCAGGATCATGCCATAGGCAACCACGACGGCCGCATCCGCCTGATGCGCGCGAAATTCCTCCAGCGCTTCCGGTGTCTTCAACGTCTTCGGCGTCAGCACGGGAATGCCGAGCCGCCGCGCCTCCTGCTCGACGGGCGTCGGTTGCAGTTGCAGGCCACGCCGCCCGCCCGGCTTCGGCGCACGGGTATAGACGGCAGCGATCTCGTGGCCGTGGCCGGCCAGCTCGAGCAGCGTCGGCACGGCGAAATCGGGCGTGCCCATGAAAATCAGGCGGAGCGGCATGGGGCGGGTTACCTCGGCTAAAGGCAAAAGTACTCGTCATGGCCGGGCTTGTCCCGGCCATCCACGACCTTCGTGCTCGCGGCGCCAAAGGACGTGGATGCCCGGCACAAGGCCGGGCATGACGGCGGAAATGGTGGTGCCTTACTCCACCGCGCGCTTGGCGGCCTTGGCGAACTTCTTCAGCACTCGGTCGCGTTTCAGCTTCGACAGATAGTCCACGAACAGGATGCCGTTCAAATGGTCGATCTCATGCTGGATGCAGGTGGCGTAGAGGCCCTCGGCATCCTCTTCATGCACCTTGCCGTCGATGTCGGTGAAGCGCACGCGCACCCGCGCCGGCCGCTCGACCTCCTCGTAATATTCGGGGATCGACAGGCAGCCCTCTTCGTAAACCGACGTCTCCTCGGACGCCGAGATGATCTCCGGGTTGATGAAGACGCGCGGCTTCGGCGTGGTCTCGCCGTTCTCGTCCTTTTTCGCGAGATCCATGGTGACCAGCCGCAGCGGCTGCGCGACCTGGATCGCGGCCAGCCCGATGCCGGGCGCCTCGTACATGGTCTCGAACATGTCGTCGACCAGCTTGCGGATCTCAGGCGTGATCTTTTCGACGCGTTTGGAAACCAGCCGCAACTGCTTGTCCGGCAGGATGATGATTTCTCTCAAGGCCATGGCGGGCGATTTAAGCGCTTGATATGCCGCGGTCAATGCGATCCGGAACCGGTTAAGACGGCCTTAACCATGTTTCTTCAGACATTGTTAACCACGAAACTTCACGGCTTGTTAACCATAAATGTTCCACTTTCGTTCGCAGCCGCCTGCGAATCGGCTATAGCGCTTGCATGAACGAGATTCTCTTCATGGTCGGCGACTGGCCGGTCCGCGTCGCGGACGCCTTGGTTGCGTTCGGCGTGCTCGTGCTCATCCTGCTCCTGACGATCGCCATCGTGATCGCGCGGTCTTCCCGGCGCGGCGCGGAACTGGCTGTCGCGCAGACCATCCGCGCCGATGAGCTGGAAGAGCGGCTGAGCGAGGTGCTGCGCGCCCAGAGCGAGGCGAGCGGCCGGGTCGATGCGATGACGCAGGCGCTCGCCGGCCGCCAGGCCGAGATGGCGCGCGCCGTCAATGAGCGGCTGGATTCGGTCACCCACCGCGTCGGCCAATCCATGGAACAGACCACGCGCCACACGATGGACAGCCTGCGCCATCTGCATGAACGGCTCGGCATCATCGACAACGCGCACAAAAACCTCACCGACCTGACGACGCAGGTGACGACGCTGCGCGACGTGCTCGCCAACAAGCAGTCGCGCGGTGCCTTCGGCCAGGCGCGGATGGAGGCGATCGTCCAGGACGGACTGCCGAAGGGCTCCTTCGAATTCCAGTTCACGCTCTCGAGCGGCAAGCGGCCGGACTGCGTGGTGTTCCTGCCGGACCAGCGCCCGCTCTGCATCGACGCGAAATTCCCGCTGGAGGCGATGACCGCGCTGCACGACGCACGCAGCGATGAGGAACGCAAGATTGCCAGCCAACGCCTACGCAATGACGTGATGAAGCATGTCAGCGACATCGCGGAGAAATACCTGATCGCCGGCGAGACCCAGGACACCGCGCTGATGTTCGTGCCGTCCGAGTCGGTCTATGCCGAGATCCATGACGGCTTCGACGATGTGATCCAGAAGGCCTACCGCGCCCGCGTAGTGCTGGTGTCGCCGTCGCTATTGATGCTCGCGATCCAGGTGATGCAGCAGATCATGAAGGACGCACGGATGCGCGATGCAGCCGACCAGATCCGCACCGAGGTGATCAAGCTCGGCGACGATCTGTCGCGGCTGCGCGACCGCGTGCTCAAGCTGCAGAACCATTTCTCGCAGGTGAACGAGGACGTACGCCAGATCCTGATCTCCGCCGACAAGATCGAAAAGCGCGCTGGCCGGATCGAGGAACTCGATTTCAGCAAGTCAGACGCCCCGGTGGAACTGCCGCGGATCGTGACCAGCGGAAGACCCGAATTGTTTCCTGCCCCGCCCAAGCTGCAGGCGGGGGAGTAGGCAACCATTGTCATCGCCCGGCTTGACCGGGCGATCCAGTATTCCAGAGACGGCAGTTGGGCACGCGCAGCTATTACGTCTATATTCTCGCAAGCCGCATCGGAGGCACGCTCTACATTGGCGTAACGAATGATCTCGTGCGCCGCATCGCCGAACATAAGCTGAAGATCGCTGAGGGCTTCACCAAGCGCTATGAGGTGAGCCGCCTAGTCTATTTTGAGGTCTTTGAGGAGATCGAGCATGCGATTCATCGGGAAAAGCGACTGAAGAAGTGGCCGCGGGCCTGGAAGATCTCATTGATCGAAAAAGGTAATCCGGATTGGATCGATCTCTATCCCGAGATTGCGGGAACTTAAGAGTAATTCGAATAGGTCTCTGGAATACTGGATCGCCCGGTCGAGCCGGGCGATGACAGTCTTTCTTGGCCGAATCTGCTAACACGACTCCATGACCGCGCCTGAAGCGACAGCCGCCGCGACCGAGAAAGCCGAGCCTGCCGCCACCTCCTGGCGCGACAGCCTTGCCGTCTATCTGCAGCCGCGCGTGCTGATCGTGCTGGTGCTGGGCTTCTCGTCGGGCCTGCCGCTGGCGCTGTCGGGGTCGACGCTGCAGGTGTGGATGCGCGAGGTCGGCGTCGATCTCGGCACCATCGGCCTACTGGCGCTGGTCGGCACGCCCTACACGCTGAAATTCCTCTGGGCGCCGCTGGTCGATGCGCTGCACGTGCCGTTCTTCACGCGACATTTCGGACGGCGCCGCGGCTGGCTCTTGTTCTCGCAATTGTTGCTGATCACCACGATCCTGCTGCTCGCGATCGCCGATCCCGCACGCTCGCCCTGGTTCGCCGCCTTTGCCGCGCTGCTGGTCGCCACCACCTCCTCGACGCAGGACATCGTCGTCGATGCCTTCCGCGTCGAGAGCCTGCCCGAGAGCGAGCAGGCCGCCGGCATGGCGTCCTATGTCGCGGCCTATCGCATCGGCATGCTGGTCTCGACCGCCGGCGCGCTGTTCATGGTCAGCGGATTCGAGTCCTACGGTCTGGTTCGGTCGTCGGCCTGGATGTGGGGCTATGTGGCAATGGCCGCCCTGGTCGTGATCGGGATGATCACCGCGCTGGTCGCGACCGAGCCGGCGCAGTCAAAGGACGCCGAAGCGGCCACGGCCGCGCAAACAGCGTTCTCCCGCGTGATCCAGGCAGCGGTCGGAGCGTTCTCCGAGTTCCTGAGCCGGCGCGATGCCATTGCGGCGCTTGCCTTCGTCGTGCTGTTCAAGTTCACCGACGCATTCTCGGGCACGATGACGGCGCCGTTCGTGATCGACATCGGCTTCAGCAAGGTCGACTACGCCGCAATCGTCAAGGGCGTGGGACTGGCCGCTACCCTGATCGGCGGCTTTGCGGGCGGCTTCGTGGCGCGGCGCTATTCGCTGGCAACGAGTCTCTGGATCGGCGGCATTGTGCAGGCGCTCGCCAACCTCTCCTTCTCATGGCTGGCGCTGGTCGGCGTCAATCAGTGGGCGCTGGCGCTCGCAATCACCTGCGAGAACTTCACCAGCGCAATCGGCACCGTGATCTTCGTTGCCTATCTCTCGGCGCTGTGCCGCAATCCCCTGCACACGGCGACGCAATATGCCCTGCTGACGGCGCTTGCCGCGGTGGGGCGCACCTATCTGTCGTCAGGCGCGGGCTTCGTCGCCAAGGCGACAGGATGGCCCTTGTTCTTCGCGATCTGCGTGCTGGTCGCGATCCCGAGCCTGATCCTGCTCGCCTGGCTGCAGCGCCGCGGCCATTTCGATGAATTAGGGCCGGTGAAGGTTTGATCCCTCACCGTCGTCCCGGCCAAGCGAAGCGCGAGCCGGGATCCATAACCGCAAGCCTCTGTGATAGGCAGAGCTGTAACCACTTGTGCGCGCCACAACACCGTTCGGTGGTTATGGGTCCCTGCTTTCGCACTAGGGAGTGTACAAATCTCGGAGCGCCCATCCCTTGGCCATGGTCTGCAATGTGTCGAGGCCGTGCTTGAAGGTGA
>NZ_JBVBEF010000044.1:0-71209 GCF_055456055.1 Bradyrhizobium sp. LeoB3 | reverse complement strand
CGGGTTCGGATTGTATTTCGGAAAGGTGTGGTCGAGCTCGGTGTCGAGCGGGATCACCTCGCAGCCGATCGCCTCCAGCACCTGCGGCGCGAACGCGCCGGCGGTGCCGTTGCCGCAGGCGGCCACCACCTTGAGCTTGCGCTTAAGCCTCGGCCGGTTGGTGAGGTCGGCGATGTAGCGCGCCGGAAAATTCTCGTGGAACTGGTAAGAGCCGCCGGCCTTGTTGGTGAAGTCGGCATTGAGCACTATCTCCTTGAGCCGCGTCATCTCGTCGGGCCCGAAGGTCAGGGGGCGGCTCGCGCCCATCTTGACCCCGGTCCAGCCATTGTCGTTGTGGGAGGCGGTGACCATCGCGACGCAAGGCACGTCGAGGTCGAACTGCGCGAAATAGGCCATCGGCGTCACCGCCAGCCCGATGTCGTGCACCTTGCAGCCCGCGGCCATCAGGCCGGAGATCAACGCATATTTGATCGCGGCGGAATAGCCGCGGAAATCATGCCCGGTGACAATCTCCTGCTTGACGCCGAGTTCCGCGATCAAGGCGCCGAGCCCCATGCCCAGCGCCTGCACACCCATCAAATTGATTTCCTTGCCGAACAGCCAGCGCGCGTCATATTCGCGAAACCCGGTCGGCTTCACCATCGGCTCGGATTCGAAAGCGTAGGTGTTCGGAACCAGAACGCGTTTGGGCTTTGGAAACATTTTTTAATGGCTCACGAGCGTAAAGAGCAACGCTGCAGGAATCGCGAAAGGCAGGATGCAGCTGCTCGCATCAGAAACACTCTGCAATCTTTGGGAAACGAACGAACCATATATTACGCCAAATTGCTGCAACCAGCTAAGCGCTCACGATCTCATGTAGTCATCCTCGATGCGGACGATATCATCTTCGCCCAAATAGCTGCCAGTCTGCACCTCGATCAGCTCTAGGGGAATCTTACCTGGATTCTCCATCCGGTGAATGGCGCCGATCGGGATGTAGATTGACTCGTTCTCGTGTACCATTTTCTGCGTGTCGTTCACGGTGACGAGTGCCGCGCCACGCACTACGATCCAATGCTCTGAGCGGTGGTGATGCTTCTGCAGTGATAGTCGGCCGCCGGCCTTGACGATGATGCGTTTGACCTGATGGCGATCGCCGATGTCGAGCGACTGGTAGGAACCCCACGGACGGTGCACTTTGAGGTGGTCATCGGTAACCTGCGGCGCGACCATCCGCAGCTTGCCGACGAGCCGCTTCAGCCCATTCGCATCCTTCTGGCGCGAGACTAAAACGGCGTCCTGCGTGGCGATGACGACCAGGTCCTCGACTCCCTCGAGCGCGACAAGCGCTTTGTCGGTTGAGACATTGCAATTGCGCGCGTCTTCGAATAGCGCCGGCCCCTGGGCGACATTGCCCTCGCCATCCTTGGCCGACAATTCCCACACGGCGCGCCAAGAGCCGACGTCGGACCAGCCGCAGGCGACCGGCACCACCGCCGCTTGCGCAGTCTTTTCCATTACCGCGTAGTCGATCGAATTTGCTTTGGCGTTCTCGAATGAGGACTTGTCGAGGGTAACGAACCCGAGATCCCGGCCTGCCTTGCTGACCGCATCGGTGACCGCGGCAACACTGTCGGCATCGAATTTGCCGTATTCCTCAAGCAGGGTAACGGCGCGGAACATGAAATTACCGCTATTCCAGAGGTAACCCTGCGCGACATATTTGGCAGCCTTCTCTGCGTCTGGCTTTTCGACGAATTTCGCCACGCTGCGAAGCCCGCACGTGATTCCCTCGCCCGGCCGAATATAGCCGTACTCGGTCGATGGGTGCTCCGGCTTCACTCCGAAGGTTACCATCCGCTCCACATTAACTCCGGCGAGGCCGCGGCGGCAGGCATCGAGAAAAGCGCCTGCATCGCGAACCACATGATCCGCCGCGAGCGTCAGTACGACGGCATCTTCCTGTCTCGCGCGGGCAAATGCCGCGCCTGCCGCGATCGCTGGGCCTGAGTCGCGGCGAGCCGGCTCCAGCAATACGTCGGCTTCGAGCCCGATCTCTGAAAGTTGCTCTACGACCAAAAAACGATAAGCGGCATTAGTAATGACAATGGGCCGCTCAAACAGGGACGAGTCGCGGACACGCTTAACGGTATCCTGGAAGGTCGAATTGGCGCCCAGGAGACGCAAAAACTGCTTCGGGCGCCCCTCGCGCGATGCCGGCCACAGCCGCGTGCCCGCGCCGCCGCACATGATCAGAGGGATAATGCGTTCACTCATGAAACTCGCCCGCTACAGCTTACGATTGTTGGTCAAATACCTGAATGTTCGATCGCATCCGACCGCGGAGGCATCGCATTTTGTGTCGGTTTGCGCAACCTTTACCAGTTCGTTCCACTACCGCAGGTCCAAACGACGGTAGGCATCAAGGACGATCCCGGCGCTTCGATACCAGTCGAACGTCTGCGCCCGACTGATCCGAAGTCTTCGAAGGGTCGCATCTAGATGTTCATTGCATGAAATTGCCTCACACAGGATGTCGCCCCACGCGTCGACATCCTCGGCCGGCGCGGTCCGACCGAAAGTTAGGCCGATCTCCTCCATCGCGGAACGAGAGCTGTATGCGACCGGCGTTCCACAAGCCATGGCCTCCACGACGGGCATACCGAAGCCCTCATACATCGAAGGCATCAGCAGTAGACGCGCCCCCTCATAAAGGCTTCGCAGCTGCAGATTGGAGATACCTCCAAGAAGGCGCAACGAACCTTCCGAACGAAGCGCGTCCAACTGCCGCGGCAAGTTCAGATCGCCCCACCCTTTTCCGCCAACGACGACGAGCGGATATTGAGTACGCGCGGACGGCGTCAGCTGTGCGTAGGCGCTAATGAGCGTCCGGAGATTCTTACGCGGCTCAAGCGTGCCCACTGCGAGAAAGTACTGGCCATGCTTTAAACCAAGTGGTGCGAGGTCGCGAGACGTCATGGGCTCGCCCCTCGGTGCGAACACGGGAGCCGCGGCCGGCGGCGCGACGAAAATGCGTTCCGCCGGATAGCCAAACATATCTATGATTTCGCGCTTGCTAAATTCGGAGATGGTGTGCACCAGCGGCGCGCGCGCAATGATGTCGCCGAGTGGGGCAAGCCATGCGACGCGATCGGCTGGATGATATTCTGGATGGCGAAATGTCGAGAGATCGTAGATCACGGGCAGAACGGGCACGCCCGGGTCCGACGGCGGGCGAAAATTGAAGGCGTGAAAGAAGTCAAGACGTTCCGATCGAACCGTCGCCGCGAAACCGCGCCGGTAGGCAACTCTGTACAGTAGCCGAGCAGGCCGAGCATCGGAGAAACGAACGGCCACCTGAATCGGGAGACGCGCAATACGCCTGAAAAACGAATTCCCCGAACGGGAATTCTCGTCGTCGCTTTCGTCCTGATCCGGAGTCGCCAGCGAGGCGAGTGTGATTTCGCGCCAACCGACGCCTACAAATCCCCGAAACTGATAAGACGACGTCTGTTTCAGAAGACCGCGCACTATGTGAAAGCTATAATTGGAGATGCCGGTCGCCGGGCTATATAGCATCCGGGCTTCGAGGCCGACAACGGGTCGTATCGTCAAAGCGACTTTCCTTGGTCACAGCGGTAGCTGATGTGAAGCGATTATACATGGTCTTGAAAACTGAAGCGAATTCGTCGATTTTAGGCCGCGACCACGCGGCGTTCCTGATGCCGGCGCCGCGCGAACTCGCTCCAAATCATAGCCGATGGCATGAACGCCTGGGGATCCTCGAACGCGATTCGCCATCCGCTGGTCATTACCGGCAGTCCGGCTTGCGGGGCCTCGACAAGATTCAACCCGTAGCTTTCAGCGTGTGCGCCGGGGGGCGGTTTTGAGGCCGCTGAGCCACAGCGAGCCTTAGATTTCAACTACGAATCAGAAGGCTGATGCGATCCATGGCAGCTTGGTAGACTAACGGAAGCGCATGTAACGTGACCATTCTGCCCTGCGGTGATCCTTAACCATTTACGTCTTTCCAGCTATTCGTCGCCTCGAGGTAACGGGCGAACAGTTGAAGCGATCCAAGTCTATGAGCCGCGGCAGGTGTGTCGAAGGGACGGGCGGTTTTCCATTTCTTCGTCCATGATTATCGACTACGGTCCGGTGGCGGCCGTCGATGTTCTCCTCGATGATGATCGCGTCAGCCTTTTACGGGTCTCTGATCGCCCGGTTCGGCGTCTGCCGGTTAGGGTGTTTCTTGACTGATCGATTATCGTATGCCGTTCGGAAAAACTTATGAAAACGATATCTGTGGTAACGCCGTGTTACAATGAGGAACTCAACGTCCGCGATTGCTACGAGGCGATCCGGAAGGTGTTTGCCGATGAGCTTCCCGGATATCGGCGCGAGCATATTTTCGCCGACAATGCATCCACGGACAAGACCCTGGCCATCTTGCGCGAAATCGCGGCGCAGGATCCCTGCGTCAAGGTCATCGTCAACGCGCGCAATTTCGGGCCCTTGAAAAACACCTACAACGGTGTGATGGCGACCTCGGGCGATGCCGTGCTCCTGTTCATGCCGGCAGATATGCAGGACCCGCCGGAGCTGATTCCGGACTTCGTAAGACAATGGGAGGTCGGCTACGAAATTGTTTTCGGCATCAGGGCCACGCGCGAAGAAGGTTGGCTGATGCGCACGGTTCGCAACTTCTACTACCAGGCGCTGACGCGATTTTCGGATCTGCAGGTGCCGCCGGGAGTAGGTGACTTCCAACTCGTCGACCGCCGCGTCATTGACGCCATGCGCAATGTGCACGACGGCTATCCGTTCATGCGGATGATGACGTTCGAGTGCGGCGGGCGCTCGATTGGCATTCCCTACACTTGGCGCGCCCGCAAGAAGGGTCTGTCTAAGAACCGGATCAGCTCGCTGATCGACCAGGGTCTCAACGGCCTTGTGTCTTTTACCGGGGCGCCACTGCGTCTCTGCCTGTTCGCCGGGTTCGTGCTCGCAATCCTGAGCTTCGGCTATGCCGCGTTCAACCTGATCCTCAGCCTGGTATTCTTCCGGAAATTCACTCCGCCGGGAACGATGACGCTGATTGTAGCGCTATTCTTCTTTGCGGGCGTCCAACTCTTCTTCCTGGGCATGATCGGCGAGTATATTCTGGCGATCTACAGTCAGGTGCGAGAGAAGCCGGTTGTCTTCGAACGGGAGCGGATCAATTTCGACGGACGGGATCGATCGGACAGTGTTCGGAGAGATCACGCCGGCGTTCCGTACGAGTCTAATCTTCACTAGACTAGCGATTAGGAGATGCCCTTCGCGACGTCGTCGAGCGCCGAGAGAACGACGTCCATCGATGTCCGCTGCGGATGATAGCCGATCTCGGCGGCGCTGTGATTGGCGGAGCCGTAATATGGCTTGGCGCCGGTGGGGCTCCCGCTCACCTGTTGGGAAAATTCAAGCCTGAGGCCGTATCGGGATTGCGCCGCACTAAGCAGCGCATGCTTGGTGACGGGCTCGAGCGTGTAGAGATCGGCGGATCGATTGCCAGCGCCCGAGGCGAGCCAGCAGCCGATCATCATCTGCAGCTCCTGCGCGCCCGCATAGTCGCGCGTCATATCTTCGGTCGACGTCACGAAAGCTTCTCGCCGTTCGATGCTGCGAACCAGCTCAGCCAGGAATGACGTGCCAGATCTGGCAATGGCAGGCTCTGCGTAGCCAAAGACCCTGATATCGAGGATGGCGCGGTCGGCGGCATAACGATGCAATGCTTCCGCATGAAGCTTGGCCATCAGATAAGGTGGCACCGAACCCAGTCTGTTCACCGGCAACGAGAGCGCGGCGTCGGGCGCGGCCGGCTGTCGGCTTCCGGCGCCGTAAATCGCGCCGGAAGACAGGAACACGTAGCGCGTTTCTGCTGCCATCGTTTCAAGCACGCGCCAATCCCATTCGTGCGTCACACGGAGGATCGTCGCGCCCATTGCGCTGACGCGAGCGGGATCGCCAGCCCCGATCGCATTGACCACCAAAGCGAAGTCACTGGCATTGAATTCGGACAACCGCCTGATCGAGACATGGCGCGGCCATTGTTCACGGGTCAGCACGGACGGATCGCGCGCAAACAGCGCAAGCGCATCGGTGCGGGAGGCGCCCCACCGTTGCGCCAAGCTTCGCCCGATATATCCCGTCGCGCCGAGGATCGCGATCATGAGGCCGGCTTGTAGAACGACGCCGGCCGGTCATAAGCGACGAAATGATTGCCGGCCGCGTACTCCGCTTCGTCGAGATAGGGGAACTGGTCGTTGATCGGCCGTCCCATTTCGAGCTTGGGTTCGATCAGCGTGTGTTCGCTGAGCACCACCTCGATCACGATGGGACCGCCCCTGAACAGTTCCGGCTTGATCTGGTCGAGATGCTCGATGCGGCTGTAGCGCAGGCCGTAGGCTTCCGCCACCCGGCCGAAATCGGGGGTGCCATAGCCGTCGCGCGAGGCGTCGTAACGGCTCCCCAGATAGCTGTCCTGGAATTGCTTGATGATGCCGTAGCTGTTGTTGTTCATCACGACGACAGCGATGTCGAAATTGTGCTGCCGAACCGTCTGCAATTCCTGGATGTTGACCTGGAATCCGCCGTCACCATTGATCGAGATGACCTGCCTGCGGGGCTCTTCGAGCTTGGCGCCGATCGCCGCCGGCAGCGCGTAACCCATGGGTGAATTGCCGCCGGCCGTGAACAGGATGTGGCGCTTGACCTTGAATGCCTGGTGCACCCAGCACACCGTCGCGCCGGTATCGGCGACCACGATGGCATTCTCGTCCACCACCGCGCTGATCCTGCGCATGACCTCGTAGGGCGACAGCGTGTTGAGGCGCCGCGCCGAGGTGCTGACTTCCTTGCCGAAATACTTCTGCTTCATCTCGCCGACATAGTCGCGCCACTCCGCAGCCATTTCGGGCGCGGAGATACGCGACAAGACCTCCGGAAGCTGACCGAAATCGAGGTGCGTGGTCCGATAACCATCGACCTTGTATTTCTTCAACTCCTCCGCATCGACGTCCACGACATGCACACTCGCGCCGGTGGCGAAATTTCGCGAATTGCCGGAACGCTGACGATTGTCGAGCCGGCTGCCGAGCACGATCACGGTGTCGGCATTCTGCAGGACGAAGTTGGAGCCGCGATTGCCGTACACGCCGATCTGCCCGACGAAGCCCGGATGATCGTTGTCGAAATAGGTCAGGCCCGCCCAGCTCGACACGAACGGAATCCTGGTTCGCGTCAGCCACTCGATCACCTCGTCCTGAACGCCGGCAAGGCCGACGCCGGCGCCCCAGAGCACGACCGGGCGGCGCGCGATGACCAGTGTCTGCGCAAGCGCTGCGGCTGCCTGCTCGACGGAATCGCCTCCCACCGGAGCAACCGGTAGGACGACCGGAGGTGCATCGCCCATATCGAGCTGCTGGATGTCCATTGGAACGTCGATCAACACAGGCCCCTTGCGGCCACTCATGGCGATCGCATACGCCTTGGCGAGCTCATGCCGGAGTTCATCGGCATCCTTCACCATCACCGCATATTTGGTGATGGGCCGAACCATCTCAGCGATTTTGGTTTCCTGGAATCCCGACTGCCGCACATTCGCACCGTGATAGGCCGTGCTCTCGCGCTGGTTGACCTGCCCGGTGATATGGATCGATGGAATCGAATCGAAATAGGAGCAGGCAATGCCGGTGATCAGGTTGGTCGCGCCGGGGCCTGACGTGGCCATGGTGACGCCGGGCTTGCCGGACACCCGCCAAAGCGCGTCCGCGGCCATCGCCGCCGACTGCTCGTGCTGGAAGCAGGTGTAGTGCAGTTCAGGATGTCGCGCCACCGCATCGATCAGGAATGCGCAGGCGCCTCCGGTCAGCACGAAAATGCGATCGCTGCCGACCCTGGCGAGGAACTCGGCTATGTACTCGGCTCCAGTCATCCCATCTTCCCCTCAACAGAGGCGCTACGTCTCTTGTCATGCTTGACGGACTGAACTCAATTCGCGTGCGGAGCACCCACAAGATGCTCCTTCGATGACAGTGGTCAGGCCGCGACCTTGGCCCGGCAGAATTCGCCGAGCTGGTCCACGACATAAGTCAGGTGATCGGTGGTGAGGCCCGGGAACAGCCCGATCCAGAAAGTGCGATCCACCACGCGATTGCTGTTGGTGAGCGCGCCGTGAACCCGGAAGTTGCGCCCGGTCATATAGGGCTGGCGCACAAGGTTGCCGCCGAACAGAAGGCGGGTATCGATCTTGTTAGCGTTGAGGAAGCGCACCAGTTCGTCGCGGCTGAACGGCGCGCCTTCGCGCACCATGATCGGGAAGCCGAACCATGACGGCTCGGTGCCGGCGGTTGCTTCCGGCAGGATCAGGAACTCTTCGATTGCTGCGAGCTGCGTTTTCAGGAACGCGAAGTTGGACCGGCGCGCCGCAATGAACGCTTCCAGATGATCGAGCTGCGACAAGCCGACAGATGCCTGCATGTCAGTGATCTTCAGATTGAAGCCGAGATGCGAATAGATGTACTTGTGGTCGTAGCCATAGGGCAGGTCGCCGAGCTGCCAGTCGAAGCGCCGCTTGCAGGTGTTGTCCTTGCCCGGATCGCAATAGCAATCACGGCCCCAATCGCGGAACGACTCCATCGCCCGGCGCAGCACCGGATCGTTGGTGAACACGGCGCCGCCTTCGCCCATGGTGATGTGGTGGGCGGGATAGAAGCTCACGGTTCCGATATCGCCGATGGTGCCGACGTGACGTCCGCCGACGGTCGCGCCCAGAGCGTCGCAGCAATCCTCGATCAGGTAAAGGCGATGCTTCTTGGCGATCTCGGCGAGGCGCACGGCGTCAAAGGGATTGCCGAGTGTATGCGCCACCATGATCGCGCGAGTCTTCTCGGTGATCGCCGCCTCAACCAGGTCGGGGGTGACGTTGTAGGACGGGATGTCGACATCGACAAAGACCGGCACCATGCCCCACAGCAGCGTCGGATTGACCGTGGTGGGAAAGCCGGTCGCGGCCGTGATCACTTCGTCGCCCGGCTTCAGCTGCCGCTCGCGCACCATATGCGAGGTCAGCGCCGAAAACGCGACCAGGTTGGCGGACGAACCGGAATTGACCGTCAGCACCGAGCGGATCCCGATGCGCGCGGCGAGCTTCTTCTCGAAAGCTTCGTTGAAGCGTCCGGTGGTGAGCCAGAAATCGAGCGCGGAATCGACCAGCGATTTCATGTCCGACGCATCATATTTGCGTCCCGAAACCAACACGCGCGATTGTCCTGGAACGAACGGTGCCGGCTGATGCGCAACCGAATAATAACGTTCCACCAGTTCGTGAATTTGCAGGCGGATGGCTTCCGCCTCGTCCACGGCAGTCGAGGGCATGGTCTGGGACACGAATTAGGCTCCGGCTTCCTGCAGCGCCGTGGCGCGGTGGCGTTCAAACAGCCAATCGATTTGTTGTAAAGCGGCCTTGCGCCGGTCGGCGCCGCGGGCGGCCGCGCGATACCAATCGACCGTCAAGCTGATGGCTTCCTCAAAGTTCAGCGCCGGCTGCCAGCCGAGCTCGTCGCGCGCCTTGGCGCAGTCGAGCTGCAGATAGCCTGCCTCGTGCGGCTGCTCGCCGCCATCGACGGCCCAGGACACCGGCTCGCCCCAGTGATGGGCCAACCGCTCGACCAGCTGCCGAACCGGCACGTGACTATCCGAAGCGGGACCAAAATTCCAGCCAGATGCGTAATTCTGGCCATGCCGGATCAGGTGCTCGGCAAGCCGCAGGTAACCGACGATCGGGTCGAACACATGTTGCCACGGCCTGACTGCGGCAGGAAAGCGGATGTGCAGCGTCTCGCCAGAGGAGAAAGCCCTGATGGCGTCGGGAACTAACCGGTCCTTCGCCCAATCTCCACCGCCGATCACATTGCCGGCGCGGACGGAAGCAATGGCCGGATCGTCTGCCCGATAGAAGAAGCTCCGGCGATACGCGCTGGTGACCAGTTCAGCGCATCCCTTGCTGTTACTATAGGGATCATGTCCGCCGACCGGATCGATCTCACGGTAGCCTTGGCGACGGCCGTCATTCTCATAGCATTTGTCGCTGGTGACGATGACCGCGGCACGCACGCTCGGGCAGCGGCGCACAGCCTCGAGGACATGCACCGTTCCTATCACGTTGGTTGCATAGGTCTCGATCGGCTCGGCGTAGGAAAGCCGCACCAGCGGCTGCGCCGCCATGTGGATCACGATCTCCGGGCGGGCCTCCTCCATCGCCGCGGATACGCAGTTGAAGTCGCGGATGTCGCCGATACGGTGCTCGACGTCTCCTTCGACTTCGCTCGCGATGAACACACCGTCACCGTGCTCTGGCGGCAGCGCCAGGCCGAACACACGGGCGCCCATCGCCTTCAGCATCATGGATGCCCAGCTTCCCTTGAAGCCTGTATGTCCAGTCAGGAAGATGCGGCGGCCCCGCCAGAATTCCGCTTCGATCACCAAACTCTCCATTTGGCTTCACCGCTGTTCCATTGATCTTCCAGGAACTTGCGGTCGCGCAGCGTATCCATCGGATGCCAGAATCCCTGGTGGACATAGGCCCGCAGTTGATCGGTGCGCGCCAGCGCTTCCAGCGGATGGCGTTCCCACACGGCGTCGTCGCCTTCGATCAGATCTCCGACTTTGGGGGAGAGCAAAAAAAATCCACCATTGATCCACCCGCCGTCGTCTTCCGGCTTTTCCGCGAAGGACAGTACGCGGTTGCCGTCTACTTCCATCGCGCCGAACCGCTTCGCCGGGCGGACCGCCGCAACGGTCGCAAGGCGTCCGTGGGATTTATGGAAGGCCATTTCCGCGTTGATATCGATGTCGGAAACGCCGTCGCCATAGGTCAGCGCAAAGACCGGTTCGTCGGCGACATGATGCAAGACGCGCTTCAGCCGTCCGCCGGTCTGGGTCTCTTCTCCAGTATCGACCAGGGTTACCCGCCAGGGCTCCGCTGTGCGGCGATGCACTTCCATCCGGTTGTCCGCGACATGAAACGTCACGTCGGACATGTGCAGAAAATAGTTCGCGAAATATTCCTTGATCACATAGCCCTTGTAGCCGAGGCAGACGATGAAATCGTTGAAGCCGTGATGGCTGTAGATCTTCATGATGTGCCAGAGGACCGGGCGTCCGCCGATCTCGATCATGGGTTTGGGCTTGACCGAGGTCTCCTCGGCGATGCGGGTTCCGAGACCACCCGCGAGAATGACGACCTTCATCACTGGCTCTTGTTCGCCCCAAATACGCCCCACAGCCAAAAGTAGCACGGCGTGAATTACTCTTAACGGTATCGCGACGTTGAAACAACAAAGATATCCTTGGATCGGGCGCTTTCCGGTTTCAACTCGATGGAGAGCGTGCCCTGCGGATTGCCGGTCTTGGTTATTCAAGCAGAAAAAGCAGCAGAGATTGCCGCGGCCATCGAGTCTAGACCCTAGGGCTTGCGAGGTTTGTACGACCAATCTCCGTAATTGTACTACCTCACCGGCTGCAACTCGCTCGCCTCGCGTTGCGGCGATTGTCGCTTAACCCCGATAATAAATTTCGTTGGGAGGCATCGAACGCCAAAGCGCATATCCCCGATCCCTCATTTCGGATCCATATTTCGGATCTTCAAAAAGGTTTTCAAGAATTACAACCTTGGGGCGATACCGAGCAATGGAAAAACCCCGTAAGACGCTCAGTTCCCAGCCTTCAACATCGACAGCGAGAATGTCGATCATTTCGAGTTTCGGCTCATGCTGAGCAAGGATCGTATCCAGCGTTCGCAGCTTCACCTTTATCGTTTCAATCGTCCTCTTGCCGGCAAGCGATTCGTGTAACTTCGCGTAATCACCAGCGATTCCAAGCGACGAGAAGCTTTCATTTGACACCGCGCCGCCCATGTATTCAGCACCCCAAGAGTCAACAACATAAAAGTCCACGTTGTCGCGATCCTCATCGCCGCAGGCATATTCGAGGACCTCAAATCCCAATGCCCGATGAGCAGCGCAAAATTTGGGATTTGGTTCGATGGAAATGACTTTCCAGCCGAGCCCCCTAAAGCTCGCGCCAATCGAGAGATAGTCAGGCCGCGCCGCGCCTACCTCGATCATGACCCTGTTACGGCGCGGGAAGATCCCAAGTCTTTTTCGCGCTGGCCGTGAAAAAAAATGGTCTCTGACAACGAGGTCAATGTCATGCTCGGCGGCCATGATGGGAATACTCAATTTGTGGAGATGTTATCTACCATGACTCGCTAACCGGCAACAAGGCAGCGCTGACGTCCCGGCACTGTTGGTCGTCGCACTGCCGATGCGCATGCCGCTCGCGTCGTAGAACGTGCACTATTTCTTCTCCCAGTTCAGAATCCGATCATGCGCGGGCTTTTGACGTCTCATATCGCCGATCTTGAGTGGCGATAGCGCCCACGCTGCGCCGGTCATCATCGCGAGCGTCTTCTCGTATGCTCGGCCCGTCCGGTTGGTGTACCGACAGGCGTATAGCCGCGGTTTCGCCGCGTGCCTAGAAATCGACTTGCCGAGACGGGACGTTGAATTCTCATCACCGCTGCCGTCGTGATCCGCCGTAACGTTGCGCATCGAGGTGAGATTGATGTTGCGCCAGCCGATGCCCACAAATCCCAGGAGACGATACGACGACCTCTGTTCGAGAAGCCCGCGCACTATATGAAAGGTATAGTTGGAAATGCCCATCATTGGACCGTGCAGCATCCGGCTTCCATCCCGACTGCGAATCGTCCCCCTCAAAGCGACCCCTCTCATCACTCCGGCAGCGTTCGGCTACTCTGGCCCTTTCGGTTCACGGCGCGTCTCCCCACACTGGATTTCTCCCTGCCAGCTGCTGAGAATCGCCCCGGGAACCCAGCTGATTGGGTACAGCGAGGTTCCTCTCCGCTATCCAACCAGGCGACGTCAAGTGCCGCGAGCGTTTAATCCATTCGGATTTCGAGCGAATTCTTGCTAGCTCGCGTGAATTCTTCTTGATTTTCGTCCCCTCCTAATCAAGAAGGTTCGACTGTTGTACCGCTATCTCGCAACGAAAATGGCCGATTCCAGAGTTCGTTTAGCGCTAGACATGTATGTGCTAGCGCAGGGGGTAAAGACAGGCGTCTATCGTGTCTGCGATGAACTCTTTTCGCGACTGATAAGATCGGGCCGTTTTGAAACCCATTATGTCTATCGCTCGGGCGATGACCAGAGCCTCACCAAATATCTTGTCGATCGCGGGCTCCCGCGCCTCACCTATGGTTCGGCTCGTGGCGCGTCGCCGCACGATACCGACATCTTGCTTTCGTCGTTTGGCGTCGCGCAGCCGAATTGGCGTGATCACGATCAGATTTTGCGAGCGCACATCATATATGACCTTGTAGCCATTCTTCACCCTGACTTCTTCGAACCGCAGGCCGCCAGCGAGGTTCATCAAATAGTTGCCAGCCTGGACGAGCACACGATCATATTTGCAATTTCTGAGAATACAAAGCGCGACTTGATCGCCTACCGTCCTGACTTGAACCCGGCACAAATCACGGTCATTCCGTTGGCAGCCGGCACTTGGTTCAGGCCGTGCAGCGACTTATCCGAAGTGATGAGGATACGCCAAAAGTACGGGATTCCAACCGCAGCTCCGTATGTGCTCAGCTTGGCGACCCTTGAAATCCGCAAGAACCTTCACCAGGTGGTCCAGTCTTTCCTGGCCTATGTTGAGCAAAACCAGGCGACCGACATGCATCTCGTTATGGTCGGTATGGTTGGATGGAAGACCAAAGAGCTCGATCGTATTCTTGCCAATGCTGGGCGCTGGCGTCACCGCATTATTCTTGCGGGCTTCGTGGAAGACAACGACCTCTCGGCAATCTATAGCGGGGCAACGAGCTTCATTTACCTTTCGCGCTATGAGGGCTTCGGCTTACCCCTGCTAGAAGCGATGGCGTGCGGGACGCCCGTCATCTCAGCCAACAATTCGTCGTTGCCTGAAGTCGTTGGCAATGCTGGTTTGATGTTTGACTGCGATGACGTGGACGGGGTTGCTAACGCGATCGACAAACTGGCCTCGTCTCCAGAATTGCGGAGGAAGCTCTCCGCGCACGGTATCGAGAGAGCTCGACTGTTTAATTGGGACCGCTGCGCCGACATTATTTGCAATGTTCTTTCTCAAGCTCACCGTCGCCGTGTCGAGCTGCTACAAGAACCACCGATCGCGAAAGCCAACGAAGCAGGCACCAAATACTGGCCTAGAGACAAGAATGGGTCGATTCAGGCGAGTCCGCTTGGATACCTGAACGGATGCGAAGGGCCTGAGTTTCCAAGGCGCCGACCTGCAGTCGCAACCGAATGGCCAATCTGGCGAGATCAACTCCCCGTGCCCGCAACCAATAGCAAGCGGATCGA
Organism: Bradyrhizobium sp. LeoB3; assembly: GCF_055456055.1. Lineage (NCBI taxonomy): Bacteria > Pseudomonadati > Pseudomonadota > Alphaproteobacteria > Hyphomicrobiales > Nitrobacteraceae > Bradyrhizobium > Bradyrhizobium sp. LeoB3. The sequence goes on along the minus strand of NZ_JBVBEF010000044.1, from coordinate 56,765 downwards.
AGGCGGCTTGCGAATTCGCAGTCAAATGAAGGAGGGAACACCCGAGAATCCATTGGTGAGTTACGTTACCGTCGTTAGAAACAATACCGAAACTCTCGCCCGAGCTCTCGAAAGTGTTCAGCGGCAGACTTATAAAAACGTCGAGCATATCATCCTCGATGGCGCCTCAACCGATGGGACGCTGGCGCTCATCCAACGCTACGCTGATCGGCTTGACTATTTTGCTTCCGAGCCCGACCGAGGTTTGTACGATGCACTTAACAAGGCGATACCGCTGGCGCGCGGGCAATTGATTTGCGTGCTGAACTCGGATGATTGGCTTGAGCCATCCGCGGCTGAGATTGCCGTCCAGCGATTACGAAATCGACAGGATGCGGCGCTTTTGTTCACCGCGGCAGCCGTCAGTTTATCCGACAACAACGCAATCGTTTGGGCTCCGGCTTTCGTGCACCCCGGCAGCTATTTTACCTGCGCGAATGACTGTCACAACGCCATCTATGCAACGCGAACAGCGTATGAAGCCTCGGGCCCGTATGATACATCGTACAAAATTGCGGCGGACTTCAGGTGGATAATGAGCTGCCTAGATGCCGGCGTTCGCAACGTTTACACACGAGAAGTTACCGTCAATTATTCACTTGGTGGAGTATCTAGCGATACTTACGTTCACTCGATGGAGTGCATTCGAATAGTTCGAGAACGATTTCCGATGCTGCTACCTGCTGAAGCTCACGGGCTTCATCATAGTTTTTTTGCGCTTCACAAGCAGATCGCCCACCTGATTCCGAACCGCCCACACGACGCCAATGAATTCATTTCCAAGTTACTGACGAAATATTCGACCTCCGAAGATCTTATTGGGTCGCTGACCTGGGCTCTTGTCGGAAGCGAAGTATTCAACCGCCTCGAGGTGACTGGCGCTCCTACCTCGGATATTCGGCGGGCATTGAAAGCTTTACTGAAGGCTGCGCTGCAAAAGACTCCAAGGGCGTATGCGCTGGCGAGGAAGCTATACCCGTTGCTCAAGAAGAGGTAACAACGTTGATGCGCGCCGCCTATGTCGATCATTCATTCCATCAAAAAACGCGCTCGACGCAGTTTTTGATTGATGTGATGAGGCGACACGGACTCGTTGTGGATTGTTTTTGGGACAATTCATGGCAAGGCGGAGCCCCAGTGGCTTGGGAAGACGTATGCACTTACGACGCCGTGATAATGTTTCAGGCTTTCTGTCCGATTTCCGCATCGCACTACAGAACATTACACCCGAACGTCACATATATCCCGATGCTCGACCAATTCGGATTGTCGCGCGGACCCATGTATAACTTGACGGGTTTTTGGGAACCCTTCCAGGGTTCGAAGATCCTGAACTTCTCGATCGGCTTGCATTCGATGACCCTAGCATTTGGTATTGCAAGTTACCTTGCACGGTATTACCAGCAACCCAAAGCGCTGCCTGCGTCGTTTGAGGGCGGTCTTCACGGTTTCTTCTGGCTTCGCCGCGAGCGCGAGATTTCATGGTCGACGATCAGGGCCCTGATATCTCGCAATCAGCTTGCAAGCCTCCACCTACATCTCGCAGCCGATCCAGGTAGCCCACCTCCCCAGCTTCCTACCAAAGCGGAGATGGATCAACATAACATGACGATTTCAACCTGGTTTGAAGACAAAGCAGACCTCAATCGTTTGCTTGAAAGGGCAAATGTATTCTTTGTCCCCCGAGCCGAAGAAGGTATCGGTCAATCGTTTCTTGAAGCGTTTTCACGCGGTCAATGCGTAGTGGCGCCGAGGAACGGCACGATGAACGAATACATAATCCCGGGTGTCAACGGGCTTCTGTATGATCTCACAAATCCTGCTCCACTGGATTTTGCGTCGGCCGCCGAAATGGGACAACTGGCAAGGAAAGCTTCGGCGGTTGGTTCGCTTGCATGGACAGCCTCGGAGCGACAACTAATCGATTTCATTTTAACCCCGAGCGAAAAACTCTATGTCGGGAAGTATAATCATCCAGCGTTAGCGCGCGAACACCCATCTAAGATAGAGCAAGCACGGCGAAAGCTGCTTCACCGACTTGTTCAGATATCGCGCAACAATCAAGTTTTTCGCGCTACGCGAGCATTTTGGTACCCTTTGATCAGGTTCGCACGGAACCACCTCGGCACAAGAAACTAGCTTCGCTCTTTGCTTACGCAAGAAATGAAGGCCGAGCGGTACCGAGCTCGCGAGATCGGAATGGAGAGGCTGTTGACGCCGAAGAAAGTATTTGTTGCGGGACATAATGGCCTTGTTGGATCGGCAACACTGCGCGCTCTTCGCGAGCGAGGTTGTTACGACATTGTCACTTGCCCACACGAACAGCTGGATCTGGAAGATCGCGAAGCAACGTATGACTTCTTCATGCGATCTCAACCGGACTACGTGGTGATGTGCGCCGCCAAAGTTGGAGGGATTCTCGCCAATTCAATTTATCCGGTAGATTTTCTACACAATAACCTGCGGATCCAATTAAATGTCTTCGATGCAGCTTACGCTAGCAACGTACACCGGATGATTTTCCTTGGATCGTCCTGCATTTATCCGCGAGACTGCCCGCAGCCGATACGGGAAGAATATATTCTGACCGGACCGTTGGAATTGACTAACCGCGCCTACGCTCTTGCAAAGATTGCGGGAGTTGAGGCCTGCCAGTCATTCAATCGTCAATTTGGCACTAGCTATCTCGCATTAATGCCAACCAACCTGTACGGTCCAGGGGATAACTATGATCCTCAGAACTCTCACGTCATACCAGCCCTCATTCGGCGATTTCACGAGGCTAAGCACGCGTCGGACTCCTCCGTGGTCGTTTGGGGTTCTGGCAGGCCACGTAGGGAATTCATGTTCTCGCTGGACCTTGGCGATGCCATAGCACACCTACTCGGCTTGCCCGACGAGCAGTTCGATAGACTGGCCCACCCTGATGTTACACCGTTACTCAATGTCGGAGTGGGCGAGGATATGACGATCGCGACGGTTGCATCATTGCTCCGATCGATCGTCGGGTTTGAAGGTCACATCGAATTCGACACCTCGAAGCCCGACGGCACACCACGCAAGCTCTTGGACATAAGTAAGATGTCGCGGCTGGGCTGGAAAGCAAAAACCGGGATCAATGCGGGCTTGACGCTCGCTTACGAAGACTTTTTGCAGAAGACCTTCCGGGATTGAAGGCCACGGGTACCAACGCTCTTTCGAAGGACCTAATGTCCTGGCATTTGCGATTTCGGCGAATTCGGATCGGGGCCGAATGCAACAGTGGTGGCGGGTGGCTGCACCGGGTCGTCGACGCTGGTGCATACACGGTCTGACCTGAGTCCCTTCTTTCATCCAGCGATGAGCTGAGTCCCAGGTTGATTTGAGCCCATTTGTTAAGCACCCGGACGGGGTGCGGAGCCCTCGGTGTAGCGCAGCGTCTCGTCCCATTCTGTGTCGGTGCGCTGCGGTGGCGTGTGCGCATCCGGCGACGGCCCTTAGTTGGAGTATTCCCGCCCTCCCGCCCCACATGGCGCCGGTTTTTTTATCCGATTGATACTGGATCAGTCATAGGCACGGCTTCGTATTTGCCCGGAATGGGCATTGAAGCCGCGGATCGAACTTCCGTGGGGGAAACCGGATGCCTGGATGTTGGAGTGCTTACCCCTTATGCAGGGGTTAATTCTCGGCGAGGTCGTGGGCTAGCTGTCGACGATCGATCGGCTGGGAAGCCCATCAATAAATGTTCGGAAGACTGCCTGTTGTTGGCGCGACCAAGCCATTTCGACTGGCACAGATGCATTCTGCCGCCGCTCGGTGGCCGCGATCTCCACGGCAATCGGCTCGCCGGTCGGGCAGGTTTGGCAACGTCTCGATTGCGACGGCAGATGGCAATACAAGCAGGATGAGGCAAGCGAACAGGACTACATCGACAACGCCTGGTGGCCGCGTCGGCCATTGCCGGGAACTGGCATCGAGGGGTTGCTCGGGGTGGTTGTGGCGGTATTATTGTGTGGAACTAGTCCGCCGCCCGCTTGCGCGGACCGGTTGTGGCCGATAGGGTCCGCACCGTCCGAAAGGGAGCAATTGGAAGTGGTTACACAGGCAGAGCTTGACGCCTTTTCATGGCACCACACGATAGATTTCGGTGGTGGGTTCTCTCAAAAGGAAACTGCAAGCTTGACGTTCTGCAGGCCCAGGCAGATATCTACTTTGATGGCACAATCCGCGGCAAAAGCTTCCTCGATATCGGTTGCTGGACGGCTTCAACAGTATCGAAGCATCGAGGCGAGGCGCGAGCCGGGTTCTCGCAACCGATCATTTCGCATGGTCTAATCAGTGCTGGGGTGACCGGCGCGCATTCGAGTTAGCCCGCGCCAACACCGACCCATTGATTGATGTCAAAGATATCGAGCTTCCCGATCTTTCCCCCGAGACAGTTGGCACATTTGATACCGTTGTTTGCCGGTGTGTTCTACCATCTCCGCCATCCTTTCCTCGCGCTTGAAAATCTAACGAAGATAGCGAAGGAATGGTTCATCATCGAAACCCACCTCGACGCTCTGGATATCACAAGGCCGGCTATGATCTTTTATCCCACAACAGAACTAGCCAACGATCACACCAATTGGTGGGGACCGAACCAGGCTTGCGTGGAAGGGATGCTTCGTGATTGTGGCTTCTCAACAGTCACGTTTACGGCGCATCCAATGTACCACAATCGAGGCATCTTCCACGGTCGGCGTTGACATCATTTCTTGGCGGTACATACGCCGCCTCGGGGGTGCACTTCAAATGAAGGCGTGGCGCGATATCGCGGATAGGTCTCACCGCGCGTCAGTTATGGTGATGCCTCACCCCTGCTTGATTGATCGTCCGATGCTCTGGTTGTGCGTCGGCCTAATCGGATCGTTAGCACTTCTTGGCTTTCAAAGCCTGCAATTCGGAAGACCGATATCCTTAGAGGGGGATCACGTTTTTGCGCTGAAGGTCGCCAAAGAAATGATGGATGGCACCTTCCGCTTCAATACCAAGCTCGGCGCACCGTACTTCAACGACAATCTATACTTTCCGCAGTTCGATTTTTCCTACAAGGCCCTGTCGTGGATCTTCGGTAGATTCACATCGAACATTTTCATCGTGATCGACGGCCTCTATCTCGTCGGCGTCTCTCTGATCTATATCTTCGCGTTCTGGTCACTGCGAATGCTTGGCATTGCCCCTGCTCTGTCTTGCATAGCCAGCATTGCGTTTGTGGCGTCGCCATTTTTCGTGCTTCGCTCATTTAACCACGACTATCTATCGCTCTACTATGCAGTACCGCTCGGTGCCGCCTTCCCTCTCGTAATGGCACGACATCCATTTACAAAATCGGCACTTGCCTTTTTTCTAACGACCGTCCTGATCGTGGGCACATCCGGCGTATACTATGGAATGCTCACCTGCATATTCGTAATGGTCGGAACTATGATGCTCGCGGCAGAGCGCAGAAGCTGGACGCCTCTGCTTGTTGGCGGCGCCACATCACTCGCAATTGTCGCACTTTTAATTCTGACCACATACGGACCATGGACGCTCGGACTATTGACTGGATCAACGCCTAGACTGCCCGATCGAGGCGCGGTCTCTCAGCTCTACCATGGATTACTACTGAGTAACGCCATGTGGGACTATTATAACCTGGGGCTCTGGACCGAGAAATTCACAGTCTATCTTAATGACCCGTCGCTCAGCACAACTCCCGGAGAATCCTATGCGCCTGAATGGCCTGGTCCACTGCTAACCACCACAATTCTTGCCTCGGTCTGTGTCGCTCCAATCGTCGCGTTCGTTCGCCCGCAGAATCTTGGCGACGCCGGGATGACGGTTGCGATGAGCGTGCTGCTTATTGCCTTCGGAGTAATTTTCTCGCTGCGTGGTGGAATTGGCTACATCTTCAATTTCATGGTGTTCGGCGGCATTCGAGCCCAAGAGCGAGTGCTGCCATTCCTTACGTTCTACGCGATGGTGATACTGTGCGTGTCCATTCAATCGTTGGCGGTTCGCCGCCTCTGGGTTGCGGTATGCGCGGCGGCTATCATGGTGATTTGCCTCATTCCTGGGGGCAGATCAGCATTCCAGATAATTGCCAAGAAACAGGCCGCCACGCTCAGCAATCCAGTGACAACAGGCAGAGAACAATCTGTGCTGGATCTACTTGCAGCAAAAGATGCAGCTGCGCTCAAAACCGTCCTTCAGTTGCCGATGATTCCGTGGCCGGAATACCCACACGTCCATAATTTCGATCCGTACTATCACTTTCTACCGTACCTCCTAGATGCGAAAGCATCTCCTACAAGGTGGAGTTACGCGTTGTCATGGTGGCAAACTGAATTCCATGAACTTGCCGGTGCAACAAAGAGCGACAACCCGGCGCTGCTTCGCCGTGCGATTCAGTTTGGGTTTGACGGCATCCTGATCGAGAAGACCGCATATACAGCGGAAGATCTTGCGACCCTAGAGGCGAACATCTCGTCGGCAACATGCCGAATTTACAACGACGCCTCCAGAGAACTCTTCACGCTCACGGCTTGCTCGCATTGAGTCGGTTCTATTTTTTTGCGCGAACAAAATCAGTTCAGGTTCGCGGGCAACATAGCTCATTCAGTGTATGAACCGAATGTGGGTCCGTTCCACCGAACCCGCTGATGCCCGGCACCCCATTTGGGGGCAGACTAACCGGGAAACAACACCAGAGGCCACAACCATGGGAAGGATGCTGTTTCCGTTAACCGACGCCCCCGTGATAGTGCCTGCACTCACCGAAATATAAGCCGTCTCCGGAGTTGACCCGAACGGGCGAGTGACGCCGTCCCAGTTGCAAACAACACTGTCAAGCTCCACGGCAACGCCGCCGTTAAGGCGAATGCCTATGGTGTTCGAGCTTATCGACCCATCCGAGACGTGGACGCCAGAAACATCCTGGACAGGAATAGCCCCTGGTAAGCTCTGAACATGAATATTTTTTTGAGTCGAAAGGAGGAGGCTAAGACATTGATGTAATTCCCGCCAGTCCGCGTCACCGACGAATTAAATTGAATATTCTCGATCGTCACGAACCCGTTGAAAATCGTCAGCGCATCGCTCGTTGCTGACGTAGTTCGGATGGTGGTGTTGCTTTTAGATTCTCCGATTCAATGCGCCGCAGTAGCCGTTGTCAGCGCGCTCGAAACGTTGTACGTGCCCCCAGGGAAATAAAGCGCCTTACCTAACGAGGCTGCGATAGCGTCAGCCATCACGATGGCCGCTGTATCATCGATCGATCCATCGCCCTTCGCGCCGAAATCCTTGACGCTGAGAACGTCGCGCGCCTTATCCTGGAACGATCGCGAGACAGCGTCGGCTCCGGCTTGGATGAATGTGCCAGCATAACCTTTGAGGGTCGATCGCGGATTGAGCGGCAGCGGCGGCCGATGCTTCTGCAGCATCTCCGCATCGAGCGCGTCATTAAGGACCCAGACGCAATCTAAGATCTGGCACTAGACCCTCAATCTTGCTGCCACGAGAGCCTCGACAACCTTACGCCCGCCAACGTTTACGACCAGGCGTGGCCGGACCATCCTCTAAATGCCGTCGTTCGATTGTCCAAGCCGCCTCATTCCACCAAGCTTTTATGACCGCGCGAACTTCATAGACCTCCCCCCGACAAGGTTCTAGAAGCACACGCTCCATACCAACTACTCGGATTGCATCCAATCTGCGGCCTGACGAGCGAAGGCGTCCCAACTGACCAACGTCAGCTGCCCCGCCTCGTCCCAGAGCCGTGCGGCCGCGGCATCGTCGGACAACATCAGTACGGCGTCGGCGATAGCCTCCGGCGTCATCTCAGCTAGTCGTACTTGGCCAGCGGCGGGCAGGTCGGCGAGCGAAGGCAGCGAAGCCGAGCAAATCACCGGTAGTCCAACATGTAGGCTCTCAATCGGCGGAAGTCCGTAGCCCTCGATTTCCGAGGCATAGATCGTGCCGCGGGCGGCACCTAAGAGGTTGCGTACCTCCTCGTCCGCGGCGTGGCGGAGCCAAGAGAACATCGGATGTGAGCGCGCCTCCTCGAATTCAGATACATCTAGCTGCGCAAAAGCATTGCCTACGATGGTAAGCGGGACCTGATGCCCTTGTCCCCAGATCATTTGGAAGGCGCGCAAAACGCGGTCTTGATTTTTGCGTCCGTCGATCGAGCCTATGCACAAGAAGCCGCGCCGATCAGGCGCGAACGTCTGCCTCGGCAACCCGAGCCCATCACATCCAAGGGTCAAAACCGGCCCATCCACGCCCCGCCCCCGCATCACACGCCGCAAATAGTCGTTGCGTGTAGCTTTGCTGATAAAAGAAAGGCGCCGAGCCGAGCGCAGTAGCCTGAGATAAGGCATCAGCGGTGCCGATTGCCTCACGCCGATGTGAGCCGGATACAGCCATGGAATGAAATCATAGACGATGAAGCCTACGGCGTTAGGATCAGCTCGCAGCCGAGCTTCATGGTAGGCACAACGGCGTTCCTCAAAGAACACCTCTGGCACGAAGATACGGCCAGCAATCGGTAGCTCTGTCGTATGGCGGTCCAGCTCGCGGCCTAACCGAAGCGCAAGTTCGTTAGCGGGTAGCCCCGCAACGTTCGGTGCACGATCGGTGATGAGTTCAATCGCGGCATGCGATACCGCGACCAACCTGTCGGCGCCATTGTAGCGCACCACCTGCATCGGGACGTCTTCCGGCCATCGAGAAATCAACTCGCGTACAACCCGTTGGATTCCGGTGCGAGCAGGGTTGCTGACAAGCTCAGTGACATCAAGCACAACCATCATGCTCATCCAAAGCCGAGCGCCGCGAGTAGTTGGCGGCTGTAGTTATCGAAGTTGCGTAATTCCAACACGTCATGCCGTTCGGCCAACGGCCGATCCAGATGACCGCCCTCGTCGACGATGGCAGCGATGGCCTCAGCTAGAAGCACCGCGCTAAGTGCATCGGGGACCCGCGCAACATAGTTCGGCGCGTCCATCGCCGCAGCGAGGTGTTCGTTGCTCACCGTAGGGAGCCCTGCGGCGATGCAGTCGAGCAGCGCTCCAGACAACCCACCTAGTCCGTACGTGCGGAGCTGAACGCCCACATCTGCGCCGATCAGCCAGTCGCGATACGTGCCTTCATCGCGACTATTGTCCACGATCGAGACATAAGGCGCGACCTCGGCGTCTCGAGCGACGTCGGCAAGCATCCGCGCTACGTGTGACGTTGCTTCGCCCACGAACGCTAGATGCGCTTCGAACCCCCAGGCGCGAAGCTGGTCGACCGCCCAAATCAATTCGAACGGCGCGCGGTCTAGGGAGACGTTGCCGAAAGTCGCAATCACCAGGGCTTCTTTTGATAACCCGAGCCGGACGCGAACCTCCGTACGTGCCACAGGAGATAGCTCTGCGTCTGCAAACTTGCGGTATGGTGCAAAGGGCAGCACAGTGCTGGATCGTCTGTAGAGCTGCTGTACCAGCGTTTTCGTAATTGGCGAATGGATCAGCAGTGGCCGCGAGGCGGCTGCGATCTCGCTGAGAAACAGTATAGGAAGCTTACCTGGATTGCCCAACCAAGTCTCAAGTTCGTCGTTGGAGACGGGTCGTCCCGCTTCGATCGAAGCAATTTCGCGAGCGCGCTCGCGGCCAAGCAGGTGACAGTAAAAGTCCAACATGCGGGCGTCGTGAGCGATACATGCACCACCGTTCTCAAGCAGCAGCTCAAACTCGCGTTTGTGAAAATGCGAGTTCCCAATAACGCTTATCACCGCATCGAAGGTAGCCGCGAGATGCGCTAACCGACACGGCTGGCCAATATGTACTACGCCCGCAGGAACCGCGGGCCGTTCGGTCTCAGTGAATAGTGCAATCTGCGCGTGCCGGCCGAGGCTTTCCAGGGTGGCGGCCGAATACTCCGCACAACCGGACGGCGTCGGCGGCATGGGCGTGAGAAAGGCTAGAGACGGGCGCCGCCCGATAGACACATAGGCGCGAGGCAGCTCTACCCGCGCCTGTGCAACAACGTGGGCAGCAAGTACGCCAGACCAGAAGCGTTCGCTCACCTGTTTCGAACAGAAAGGCTCCCATATCTTCGCCTGGCGTTGCCGACGCATCTTCCGAACCGATTCGTCAGCCAGCGCCTCTTCGAGCAACGTCTGCAAGCACTTGGCATCGTCGGCACCAAAGCGGTCACGTGGGTCAGGAACGAGTTCGCAATGAGCAGCACAGTCACTTGCCAAGATCGCCGCGCCCTGTCCGCTGGCTTCCACTATTGGGATAGAGAATCCCTCGATACGCGACGGCACCACTACGGCGAAACTTTCACGATATGCTTGCCGGAGTGCCGCATCGTCAAGAAATGGCATGAACTCCAGCAAGCTGGGCATACCCCCGCAGCTGGCAGCGAGGTCACGCAGAGCCTGCTGTTGCCGAGAGCCATGCAGCCCGGTTATCCTCAGCTTGACATCTGATCGCTGCAGGACGGTACTAGCAGCGTGCGCCCGCACCACAACTTCGGGATTTTTGCGCCAGTCGTCCCCCGCCGTGACTAGAATAAATCTACCATCACCGATTAATCCGTCCACATCCGGTCGCATACTGTCGCGCAAGGCGACTCCAGTCACTACGACCCGCCGCGTCGCAGCTGGGACCACAGATTCTAGTCTCGCACGCGTATACTCCGAAATTGGAAATAAGACGTCGTAGTGCCGCAAACGAGCTAACCGAGCATAGTACGCTATTCGCTCGGCCGCTCTATTCAGGTAACGAACCGGCTCATCATGAGGAATGAAGTCATACACAACTGCTACTGCAAGTCCTCCAGGCCGGTTTTGCAACCGCGCTACGAAGAATGGATCATGCGTCATGGGTGAGGGCGAAAAGAACACAGGTCCTGGCTCGATTGTATCGTACCCGACACTTCGCAGTTCGGCGAAGAGAGCGCGATGATCTGGTGACAACGCCGGTAATGTTCGATCGATTAACCCCACGAAACGAAAAGCGCGACTCACCTCCGCCATCTCTTGCCCGCCTGCGAGTAGCGATACAGCATGACTTCCAATCCCACGCCGAGAAAAGGCGTGATCCTGCAGACAGCGTGCATCAACCAGCAGGTCAGTTGGCACGAGTGCCCGGTCAGACAAAAAGGACATTTAGACCTATTCCGCGTTCGGTCGAGAATCGAGCGCGATTGTGAGCAGTACTGTTTCCAACATGCGCGCAAGATCGCGTAGATCCGCCGCATCGGCACCGTCCTTATAGGACATATCACGCGAGGATAGGGCGGCGCTGATTCCATCCAGTTTTGCTGCTACCAGTGCCAGCTCTGCGCGGACTTCGCTCGTCATAAAGCTGCGTATACGTAAGGCAACTGGCCGCGATACGGGGCGCGCCGAGCGATGAAGCGCGCGCGCTAACTGTTTAGCTGCTGCTTTTACAGGCGACGCCAAATTCACCGGGATCGGTGACGACAACCCGGGCGCCGTCTCAGCAGGAGGCGCTGGCGCCGTCGTTGGAATTGGCGTCCTCGCCATCCAGCGGAGCAGCCGGGCCATTGGCAGCACAGACCTCAGCGCGGCCGGACCGTCTGGCCAGCGTAGTTCGTACATAAGCTTGTCCAAGAGCGCTGCCCGTGCAGCCAATCGTCCATTCTGTTCACGCTCGGCCGTCAACGCCGCAGTGCGCTCCGATAACGTCAACTTAACCTGACCCTCTCGAGCTTGCGCAGCCGACAGGTCAGACTTGGTCACCTCCAATTCGCCGCGCAACACGTCAGTCTCCGCGCGCAATTGCTTTAGCTCAGCATCGAGAGCATCAAGCTGCTCTTTCAATTCGATACGGCCGCGGTCAAACGGCACCCAGTTATCGAGCACGTTAATCGGCAGAGCGAAATGGTGCAAAAGATCGTCGCGTTCTGCCGGAAGATAGAAGCAATTGATGCCATCAAACCAAACGCGCTTGTAGTCATGAGCCAGTAGTATCGGCTCCCAATCTCCGTTCGCAAGCTCGTGCGTCCAAGGATACGTTGCCTCGATCACCAGCACCGTGGGTCGAATAGCGCGCCAGTCAGTGCTACGCACAATGGCGGTCTCGGACCCTTCAACATCGATCTTAAGAAAGTCAATTTTCCGGTCGGGCGCATGCATTTTCAGGATGGCGCTTAAAGTATCACACGGAACTTCTCGGGTTATGCCACCAGTCGGTCCAGAACCCTGCACAACGTACGATTGCCCCGCATCGACACCGTGCTGCACAAACGTCACCGTCCCATTTCGATCGAGAACAGCCATGCGCAAATTTGTGTCACGCGGACGGGCCTCCGCCAACCGCTCGAATATGTCGCCGGGCTCGACGTTAATCCCGCTCCAGCCGCGATCCGAGAATGCCTTGCTAACTGATCCTTCTATGGGATCGTATGCCCCGATATCGACATAAAAGCCGTTTGCTGCGCCAGCAAATACTCGGTTCAGTAGTACGTCCTCACCGTTCTGCGCATAAGAGATAAATTGCATCTGGGACGTCTCGAATGATTCTAGATTTCGGCTAGACGGAATTTCGCGGCTCGCCTTCAGCAAGGAACCTAGCCGCAGACGTTACACGGCTCCAAGCACACCCTGCAAAGGTCTCTGCACATGGCGTTGCGCTCCGGACGACTTCACGCTCGGCTAGTTTAGTATCACGACTTGTTCGGTCGCTACAGACGTCCGGTACGCTATCGAGCTTGCTCGCTTAGCGCATTTCTGGCTGAGACACCGATAGCGAACCTCGTCTCTTCAGAGTGTTTGTCCCCTATGTTCGTGGTTAGGGGCCGCAACCTGTCGAAAAGAATTGAGCACGTCTCCCAGCGTTTCATCAATGTGGAATCGAGGCGACCAAGTCAGCAGATGTCGCGCCCGCGTTGCATCGCCCCAATATCGTGGGGTATCATTTACTCGCATACGTGTGGGATCCTGTTCGATGCGGATCGCACACCCGCTGAGATTTATCAACTTATCTAACAACTCGCGAATCCGAATCGGAACACCGGACGCGATATTGAGAACGATATCGTGGGGCAGATGATTCGAGACTTGAATTGCAGAAACATAGGCGTCGACAACATCGCGCACATCGAGAAAGTCTCGCTCAGCCTCCAAGTTCCCAACCTTCAGAATGGGCGGCAGCAGGCCAGATTCAATATCTGCAATCTGTTTTGCAAAACTGGGAATGACAAAACGTTCCGATTGTCGAGTCCCTGTATGATTGAAAGGGCGCAACCGAATCGACCGCAATCCCTTTTGAGCCATCGCGCCAAGCGCGAGATCTGCTGCGGCTTTTGTCGCGGCATATTCACTTAGTGGCGCGAGGATCGCCCCCTCGTCGAGGGCCAGGCCAGATCGCGCAGTTGCCCCGTAGACTTCCCCAGAACCAACAAAGAGAAATGCACAGTCCGGCGCAAGCTCTAGAATTGCATTCGCAAGATTCAACGTGCCGAACAAGTGGATGTTCCAGGTCGCATGATAGTCTGCCGCCGCGGCGGCCAAAGTGCTCAAGCCGGCCAGATGAACGACATGGGTTGGCCGAAATTGGCTGATCGCGTTCCGAGCTGCAAGGGCATCAGTTACGTCAAGAGGATCGAGCCGGTAGCCATCACGCGCCGCCCTTGACCGCAACGCAGTTGCGCAGACTTCTGCATCTGGAAGCCGCCTCCCTAACGCCTCAATAAGATGACCTCCAACGAAGCCGCCCGCGCCGGTGATTAGAATTTTCAACCTAGGCATTTTTTCGAGCCGTGATGCTCAGATGATCTCGATTTCGGGGAAGGGAAAAATCATCTTTCCGCCGCCATCCAAGAAAGCCTGCTCACGCTTGAGAATTCCTTCCTTGAAATGCCAGGGCAGAACCAGAAAGTAGTCCGGGTTCATGGAGCGCGCTTCCACCTCCGAAACAATAGGAATCCGAGTGCCGGGTGTAAACGCACCGAACTTGTCAGGGTTGACCTCGGCGACGGCGCAGACCTCTTTTTCGGTAATTCCACAAAACTGCAAGACAACATTGCCCTTAGTGGAGGCGCCATACCCAACGATGCGCTTGCCGTCCGCCACTAGCGATTGCAGCAATCGCCGCAGGTCCTCACGGTGGCGATAGACGCGATCCTCGAACTCACGGTACGGCCGCGGCGTATGCAACCCCATCCGCTCTTCCTGCTCGAGCAGCCAATGAATGACGGCATCATTCGCTTTGACCGCACTTTTCTGTTTAGCGGCTGTGACCGCGAAACTTCCACCGTTGATTGCATTCATCTGGACATCGACAATCCTTAAATCCGCAAGATCAAGAATTCTCTTGATAACGGACAGGGAATAAAACTCCAGATGTTCGTGGCAGATTGTATCGTAAGATGTCATACGAAGCATCGACGGCATGTAGCTTTGTTCAAAATGCCACAAGCCATCCGGCGCGAGAATGCTCTCGACATCGCGAGCGAAGGCCACCGGATCTTCGAGATCATAAAACATCGCAATCGACGTCACGATCTTTGCTGGTGCCTGGCTGACACCACGAAAGGTTTCCGCAGAAAAAAAGTCCGGCACGAGTCTCACGTCGTCGGGATAGTGACTTTGAAATTTTCGCCCGGTCGGATCGATGCCGATGCGAGTCAGTGCTGCCACAGGATAGGCCCTCAGCGAGGTACAATCGTTCGAGCCAATATCGAGTACAGTATCACCGGGCTTGAGATCTGCCCTCCGCGACAGCTGACCGATTTTCCGTGTGAGGTGATCGACCATCGACTGGTTAAGTCCCGAGCGGTAGCCGTAGTTTTCGCCATACATTTCCTGCGCTTCGAAGGAGTGCGCGAGCTGCAACAACCCCGAGTCCGGACACCACACCAGTTCCAACGGACCCGAAGTGAGGTTCTCGTCCCGATGCCTCGGAAACACGCCAGTGAGCTGCTGATGGCCAAGATTGAGGACCGAAATAAGATTCCGACTGTTGCTAATCCTGCAGCAGTCAATCTTTTTGTAACCTGGCTTTCTAGAATTCATCTGCGCATCCCGGCTCGAAATCTACTGACAAGGTCCCGATCTAAGGTGCATTAGATCGCTGCCGCTTGATAACTCTCAATTACACTCGCAATCTCGCCAAATGATCGAACCTGGCCCTGCTGCAGCCAGAGCCCCTTATTGCACCACCTGCGGCAGACGTCGAGGTTGTGTGATGCCAGTACCAGAACGCTTGCCTTTTGAACAAAGGAATCGATGCGCGCTTGCGCCTTGTCCATGAAATGCGCGTCACCGGCAAGGATCCACTCGTCCATTAGCAGAATCTCCGGCTCAAAGCAGGTCGCAACGGCGAAGGTCAGCCGCAGCGACATACCCGATGAATAAGTCCTCACGGGCATGTCAAGATAGTCACCCAGTTCCGTGAATTCGGCGATACCAGATAACAGCCCATCAATCTCGCCTGACGACAATCCTAGCAGCAGGCCACGCAGGCGGATATTGTCATAGCCACTCAGATCGGCATCAATGCCCAGCCCGATATCGAACATCGGCGAAATGCGCCCGTGCACAGTCACAGTGCCGGCCACAGGCTCGTAAATGCCTGCCATTACGCGCAACAACGTGGTCTTGCCAGCACCATTCGCCCCGATCAGCGCAAGTCGATCACCGCTATCGAGCGAAAAGGATACATCGCGCAGCGCATCGATCGTAATCCGATCGTTAGCGTCACGGGCGATCCGGCCCGCCGAGCTGCGAGACAGGAGACTTTTCTTCAGCGATCGCGAGCCGCCATGGTAGACTGGAAACGAGACGCTGACGTGATCAAGACCGAGAACAGGTAACGGCATCAACTCAGACCCAGTACGAGATACGCGCCCGGAAGCGGACGAAAAATGCGGCAGCTAACAGAAAGTTGGCTGCCGTGATGAGGATTGCCGCGATATAGTTGATTGTAGAAGGCCCTTGGCCCAACAGCGGCGCACGAACCAATTCGACGAGATGATAGAACGGATTCAAGGTCATCAGAACAGAGCCGCCCCCGAGCAATTCTGGCTTCCACATGATCGGCGTCAAAAAGAAAAGGATCTGCACCACGCTGGCAATAATCTGCGGAACGTCGCGAAAGCGCGCCGAAACCATGCCGAGATAAAGGCTGGTGAGCGCGCCGTTGAATACCACCACGAGAAATCCGGGAATAGCAGAAAGAGCAGTGCCGCCCGGCCAGATCTGGAAGTAGAGCAGGATGCCAAAATAGATGACAAAGTTGTGCGCGAAGATGATGACTTTGGCCCAGATGAAACGAAAGACGTAGACTGAATACGGCAGCCGGATCTGCTTGATATAGGATTCCGCCCCCGTAAACAGCGTTCCCGCTTCGATCAGCACGGAGCTGACGAGTCCCCAGACTAGCAACCCCACGCAAAGAAACGGCATGAAATCGTGCAGCGCGATCTTGAAGATCTGCGCATAGATGACCCCCAGCGCCACCACCATGATCGCCATGCTGGCAGTGAGCCACAGCGGGCCGAGCAGCGAGCGCCGATAACGTTGCAAAATATCGTTCCAGCCGAGCTTGGCCCACAGCGGCCACAGCGCGGCGCCATCGATGACGTCCTGGATCGCAAGGTGCAACTGCCCCTGCCCTTGTGCGATCATCGGCACTGCCATCTCAGTTTGCGATCTGCTACCGCTCATTTGCCTTGATAAAGTTGTCATGGAACCGCAGGCCGCCTTAGCAGCTTCCCTCCAGAGCGTCTGCATCGGTTGCAGAAAAACTGATTGATCTTATCCGGCGCGTTCGCGGCCGGCTGCACCTTTCCAGCGAGCCAACTCTGACGTCCGGCAGATAGATCCTGAAGGTGCAAAGAACACGCATCGAGACATCCATCCGCGATATATCAGGCCAGCTTCATACCCGGATTGTAAGATCGCTCCAACGCCATATCATCCTGAACCCTCTTGACCTGCGCCTCGACCATCGTCGAGACGAGCTCCGGGAATGTGACCTTCGGACGCCATTTGAAAACGGACCGGAGTTTCGCCGGGTCCGCATGCGTATAGTGACTGTCCGTCTTTCGAATAAGTTTTGGGTCGACGCTGACATAATCGGTCCAGTCCAGTCCGACCGATTGGAAGGCAAGCTCGCAAAACTCCTGGATCGAGTGATCCTCGCCGGTGCCGATCACATAATCATCCGCCGTCGGATGTTGCAGGACCATGTGCATGACTTCGGCGTAATCCCCGGCAAAGCCGAAATCGCGCCGTACGCCCAGATCGCCGAGCAGTAGCTTACCACCTGAGAGGATAGGACGGCCGCGCTCATCGAGTTCGGGCGTATCTTTCAGCCCGCACGCCGCGGCGGCGGCCGCGTAAGCGATCTTCTGCGACACGAATGACAGCGGTCGATAAGGGCTCTCGTGATTGAACAGGATACCCGAGCAGGCATGAAGGCCATACTGCTTCCGATAGGCACCGATAATACGATGGCCGTAGAGCTTGGCGACAGCATAAGGCGATTTCGGCACACAATGGGTCTGCTCATTCTGATGCTCGCTGAAGCCGTCGCCAAAGATGTCTGACGACGACGCCTGGAACAGCCGGCACTCCGGCTTATGCTTTAGCAGTAGCTCGCAGATGCTCTGCGGCAAGAGGGCATTGAGCTCGGCGGTCTCTCGCGGAACCCGCCACGACATGATCGGCCGCGAGACCGCGGCGAGATTATAGATCTCGTCCGGCTGCGTGTCGGCGATGAGCTGCTCGAGAAATGCGCCGCTCGTGAGATCGCCCACATGCCATCTGACCCCGTCACCGGTCGCGCCGGGGGGAGGCGCTCGCCGCGACTGTGCATGCACGACATAGCCGTACCCCCGCAGCAGATCGAGGAGATAGCGGCCATCCTGTCCGGTCGCGCCAGTTACCAATGCGATTTTCGCCAACGAATTGTCCCCATCCGCCTGTGTTAGTTCCTTGGCCCGCCCGCGCCAGCTCGCGCACGCTGCGATCACAAAACCGTCTCCACTTCAGCGGACTGAGCGGATTCTACTCGTGATAGTTGAAGTGGCTGTAGCCGTGCTGTTTGACGAGCTCATCACGTTTCGCGGACTTCAAATCCTCCTGCATCATCTCCCTCACCAGCTGTGAAAACGATGTCGAGGGTGACCAGTCGAGCTTGCGCTTCGCCTTGGACGGATCACCAAGCAGCGTTTCGACTTCGGCCGGCCGGAAGTAGCGCGGATCAACCTGCACGATGCACTTGCCGGTGGCTGAATCAAAGCCTTGCTCCTCGACGCCGGCGCCTTGCCAGCGAACGGAGATACCGGCTTCCTTCGCAGCGACTTCGACGAATTCGCGTACCGAGTGCTGCTCGCCGGTGGCGATCACATAATCCTCCGGTTCCTTCTGCTGCAGCATCAGCCACTGCATTTCCACATAGTCGCGAGCGTGTCCCCAGTCGCGCCGCGCATTGAGGTTACCGAGATAGACTTTCTCCTGCAGGCCGAGCTTGATGCGCGCCAGCGCGCGGGTGATCTTGCGGGTGACGAAGGTCTCGCCGCGGATGGGCGATTCATGATTGAAGAGGATGCCATTGCACGCGTACATGCCGTACGCCTCGCGATAGTTCACCGTGATCCAGTAGGCATAGAGCTTCGCAACCGCATAGGGCGAGCGCGGATAGAACGGCGTGGTTTCCTTCTGCGGCACCTCCTGGACCAGTCCGTAAAGTTCTGACGTCGAGGCCTGGTAGAACCGCGTCGTTCTTTGCAGCCCGAGAATGCGGATCGCCTCCAACAGACGCAGGGTGCCGAGCCCGTCGGAGTTGGCGGTGTATTCCGGCTCCTCAAACGACACCGCCACGTGGCTCTGCGCCGCAAGGTTGTAGATCTCGTCGGGCTGCACGTGCTGTACTATGCGAATAAGGCTCGACGAATCGGTCAGATCACCGTGATGCAACGTGAAGTCGTGACCTTTTTCATGAAGGTCATGATACAAGTGATCGATGCGGTCGGTATTGAACAGCGAGGTTCGCCGCTTGATGCCATGCACTCTGTAACCTTTAGAGAGCAACAGCTCTGCGAGGTAGGCTCCGTCTTGTCCTGTGACTCCGGTGATCAGGGCGGTTTTCTTAGACATTCAGGTTTCAGTCCCTGGTTACAATGGATTATGATCTTCCGCGCACCTGTGGACGCATCGGCCCAAACGAAGTCCGGTCCCCAGAAAGGAGACCAAAGCATTAGCTGGTGCAGCGAGCATTTACAATTGCCCGCTGGAGGGTATCCCTTTGATAAATTTCGCTTGCGATTTCGGTCTATTAGGCGAGTGACGCGCAGGAAGGGAGTAGGAACTTTTTCACATAAAGCATTTGGGCGGGCTTTGTTGGCACAACGTGGGCGGAAAAGTGGCGAAAATGAGCGCGCCGTGGAAACCCCAGCGCCGCTCGCTGCTTTATGCCGTCTGCGAAGACCGGCCTGATGTTTATAGTCCGTGCTTTCTTTCGCGGTGTGGAGCATGGCGAGCGGACACCAAAGTAGTTGCTTCCGCCAATGACGCTTCAGGTAGTTGAGGCTCACGATCGCCGACCTGCTTGCTGGTCACGTAGACAAACAAGATTTATTGGTCTCTCCGGCGGCCGACACGTGCTGCAAGAGTTAGAAGGTGTGCACCGGGCTTTCGACTCGCACAGTGATGCCGTTCATTTCGAACTCATCGTACAGACTCAGACGAGCGACCTGGTTGGGCTCAGCTTCAATCATCTCGCGCCGAACCGCGTGTTCGCATTGCATTCCGCCATGGGCGTTCCTAAAATTCAATACGAGCGCAAAGCCTTCCTCGGGAATGGCGTTTGTCGCAAGCCAACGCTTCACCATGAGTGTCAACTCGTCCATTTCTCCCTCCCGACCTACTGGTCTCTTTTTCGCATGCGCGCCCCCCATCCGAATCACTCCGGCGCCGCGCGGTTTGCCGCGAGGCCCCTTGCTATGATCCGTGCCGACGGCAGCAAAATTCGCGCGGTAAGTCTAGCACCCCAGTTGAATTACGTATAAAATTGACAGGAATCCGTAGAAAAGACCTCCATTCCTCTGGCGTGAAGATCGGGAACGACAGCCGCGTTAACCGACCGTACCCTCAGTTTGCTAGGTCCACAGCATATGTACTACAGCTCGGACCAATGACGATTGAGCCGCTCAAAATTCTCCACACCTATAAGGTATATCGCGGCGACCTGGAGGGTGGAGTGCCCTCCGTTATCTCCGTTCTAAGTCGCGAATCCAGAGAGTCGATCGACAATCGCGTGCTCGTCGCCCGTACGCGTGGCCGTTTTCGGCGCGAGACCATCGATGGCACGCCCGTAGAGGCTGTGGGGTCCCTGGGTACATTGTTTTCGACGCCTTTGGCGCCGACCTACCCTTTTACCCTTCGTCGTCGTGCACCCGATTTCGATATCGTGGTTCACCATGCACCGTTTCCGCTTGCCGATCTTGCAATTTCGCGGCTTTCGAACCGTCTAGGCCTCGTCGTATTTTGGCACGCTGACATCACAACCTATCCTCAGCTGCTAATGCTTCTCGCTCCCGCCATCACCCGGACCTTGGATCGAGCGGATCGAATCATCGTTGCCGATCAGTCATCAATTGATAATTCGCGCTTTCTCCAGCCGTTCAGAGCAAAATGCGTCGTTGTGCCCTACGGGATCGACATCGATTATTGGTCATGCTGCTCAACTCAGGAGAAAACAACGGCAGAAGAGTTGAGACGGAAGCACCCGAGATTGATCCTGGCTCTGGGGCGGCTGGTTCCTTACAAGGGATTTGCTGTATTGATTGAAGCCCTCAAGGCCGTCGAGGGACAATTAGTGCTCATTGGAGAAGGGGCGCTTCGAAGCGATCTTGAAAGGATGGCCGTCGACTCCGGACTTTCCGACCGTATCACCTTCCTCGGCACCATAAGCGATAGCGAGGTTAAGTCCTACTTGCATGCCGCGCGAGCGTTCGCATTCCCTTCGGTAAGCCAGGCTGAAGCCTTTGGGCTGGTTCAACTGCAAGCGATGGCTGCTGGATTACCAATTGTAAATACGACCTTGCCGACCGCGGTACCGCATATCGCAAGACATAACTTAGAAGCCTTGACGATTCCGCCAAACGATCCCCACGCGCTCGCATCAGCGTTAACTGAAGTCCTCCAAGATCCTTCGCTAGCTTCACGACTGGGTCAGTCTGGGAAGAGGCGCGCCAAGGACCTATACGACCAAAAGATGTTCATGCATCGCATGAAGAGCATCTATTTTGATGTTCTAGGACGAACTGAGCCCAATTCAGTCGGTTAAGGCTACGACGACGTCCGAGTACCTTACGAAAGAATCGCAACGAAAGGCTGCACCGGCACGACTATGTAGTATATTGCCTTCCATCTCACGGCACACAGCGGCATGGCACAGCGCGCTTTGAGAGCCCAGCGGATTGCTGCTCGGCAGCCATCGTGACACAACGAAGTCTCATAGGAACATGATGTTAGATCGCGACAGACGTATCGTCATCGTTGGTTGTGTCATCGCTCACATAGCTGCAATCTGCCTGTCGTTTGCGTATGCCTCCGTCTACCGTCCAGAACTCACGGCCGGCGATCCGCTGCAGGGATCCGTGGGTTTGTGGTTGATGCTTGCAGCTCTGATCCCGCTTGCGTGGGCATTCGGATCAACACAATTCAGCTTCGGGTATGTCGTCGGATTCTATCTGTATCAGATGGTTGCCGGCTTCCTGTTTCTGAACGCTTTTACCAATAGAGACTACAATCATTATCTTGCTGGTGCGTCCGCGCTGATTTCTACCGTTGCGTTTCTGGTAGCCGCCCTGCTTCTACGTGTGCGACCAAAAGCGTGGTTATCGCTTGCGCCTCGTACTTTTGATCGCCTCTTGTTGCTCATCCTAGCATTGGGGATCGTAGTGATCCTTCTCGGGATGGTCTACAGTTTCCGTGCAGATTTTGGCAGCTTTGCAGATTTCCACAATGAACTACTCACCGCTCGGCTGCGAAATGAGCTTAAATTGCCGGTACTCTTGCGATATGGCGTTGGTATTCTCTCAAGTTCACTTATCCCGTTCGCTTTTGCTTGTTTTCTCTTGCGGCAACAGTACTTGAAGGCTGTGGCGTCACTCGTCTTGCTGGCTCTCTTTTTTCCGATCACGTTAAGCAAGAGCGCTCTGTTCACACCCGCATGGCTCTTGTTCATTGCGTTCCTCGGCAGACTTTTCGAAATCCGATTGGCCGCCATACTTAGTCTCGCAATACCGCTTTTGATTGGCGTTTTGGCAGCGCTCATTGGACAACACGAGAATGATGCCTTCCGTCTTTTTGCATTTCGAATGATCGATATCCCGTCGGCAGCTTTGGCGATCTACAATGAATTTTTCGCCCGACATGAGCCAACCTATTTTTGCCATCTGTCGATCGTGAAGTCGCTAGTGAGTTGTCCTTATCAGGATCAGCTTGGTGTAGTGATGGCGCAAGCATATGGGCTGGGAAACTATAATGCTTCCCTGTTTGCGACCGAGGGCATCGCCTCTGTCGGAGTGAAACTAGCACCATTGTCAGCTCTCGTTTGCGGCCTCGTCGTTGCGCTAGGCAACAGCGCTTCGGCACGGTTACCACCCTCACTGGTTCTCATCTCGAGCTCGGTTATGTCCCAAGTGATTCTCAACGTACCGCTATCCACCGCCTTCATCACTCATGGTTGTGGGTTATTGTTTTTACTATGGTACATCAGTCCGCCAGAGGTCTTTTCGAAAGAACCAGGTACTGACCTTCATTGATCGGAGCCCCTTCGGTCGCAGCGCCGTTACCGACGGCACCTAGACTTGCTTGCCCGACGAAGCAGCTTTCACGCGCGGCTCAAAGCTGGGTGGGTGCGCTGGATCGTCCCGCCTCCCTCTCTCGGCGGCGCTGCGGCGCGCCATCCGCTGCAAGCACTTCGGTAGGTCGATAGCTATGCTCCGACAGGCCTGCTTATCCTTATGCTCGGCCGAGCGCTAACAGCGCTGCTCATCTCAACTTGGCGTGCTCACCATGGGCTGGTCGAACAGCGATGGAAAGGCCCTCGTCCATCGTAAGCACTTGCTGCCACTGGGTAGCCATCAGCTTTGTTAGATCAACCTCCAGGCCGCCAACAAGGCTGTCACGGATTCGGGGCCTGCCACTTGCGCGCAGAAGGAGCTCCAAGGCTTTGCGCGGAACTGGGAAAAGCCGCGCCTTTCTGTCCATCGCTCGCGCCAGCCTGCCAATGAATTCCGGAGTTGAGACTTGCTCTTTGTCGGCTACCAAAAATACATCGAAAGGCTTTTCGTTGTGCGTAAGCCTGTTTGCGATGAAGGAGGCTAAGTTCTGCACGCCCACGAAAGCGCGTCGATTATGAACCGCACGGAACGGGAGTGGAGTTCCCGAGCGGACCGCTCTGACCAAGAGATGGAAATTGCCCACAGCCCCTGGTCCATAGACTAGCGGCGGTCGGATAACGGTGAGGCTCATCGGCAAATCCGAAGACAATTGCTTCAAGCCAAGCTCTGCCTCTGCCTTCGAAACCCCATACACCCCCCGCGGCGCAAGTTCATCGGTTTCTCGAAAAGGAGCGCGGTCGTCGGTACAACTACCATTGACCAGCATGGTACTCACAAAGATAAACCGCTTGACGCCTGCCTTTGCGGCAGATCGAGCGAGCTGTAAGGTACCTTCAACATTGATCGTTCGGTAAATGTCTATCGCGCTCTCTTCGTTGACTTGGTGCACTCGCGCCGCCAGATGAACGACGGCGTGCGCTCCGGTCAGCGCCTCTGACCAGTCGGTCGAAGGGCCGATCGGTCCGACAACGGCTTCATCATCGATGGATAAACTGGAACCCCGGACGGCGCGCCGAACTCTCCAGCCTGCTTGTGACAGCACAGGGGTTAGGTGACGGCCGACAAAACCATTTGCTCCCGTTACCAGTACAATTGGCCGAGATCCAGTTTCTGATGTGGATTTCTCATCAAGCATGATCATCGAGTTGGCTCAGACCGCTACCTGCCGCTCCCGCAACTATCTTGAACGCGGCCCGCCTGGCCGCGTGCGTCATTCGCGGTAAGTTCCCTTCCGAAACCGCATAAGCAGAATGTATTTCGTCCGGCGCTGGACTTGATGGAGAGCGAAAGAGCATGCAAAATCAATGAACTTGACTAAATCTATCAGAGCAAATCGATGGTAACCGAAAGGGCCTGCAACCTTTGGTTAATTTCCTACAATAACTAACCCGAACCCATTGCCAGCACAACACCCTTCGTTGATGCCTGTCCGGTCTGTGTTGCAAGTGTTCTTGCGTTAACAAAAGACCCTGCCTTTCTTTGGAACAAACCTCTCTTCGCTAAGCACAACAGGCAGGCCCGCCATTGATGCTTGGCCCGCCGCTCGATGGCCCAACTCTCTGCTAACTTTCGTCGGGTCCCGTCGACCGTTAGCGACAGCCGTCGTCACAATCTTCGTGCCCGACAACCTCGGCCTCCCCGCGCCGGACTTCGTAATATCCGGAGAGGTGAGTTCCTTCCTCTACGACCGACATTTGAGCGCGACCTCCAGCTGAGCGACGGCCTCAAGTCCGCG
Source organism: Bradyrhizobium sp. LeoB3 (assembly GCF_055456055.1). Lineage (NCBI taxonomy): Bacteria > Pseudomonadati > Pseudomonadota > Alphaproteobacteria > Hyphomicrobiales > Nitrobacteraceae > Bradyrhizobium > Bradyrhizobium sp. LeoB3. Next base: position 32,110 of record NZ_JBVBEF010000044.1, on the reverse strand, counting down.
ATCGAGACGATGCACCGGGAATACCTTGTTCTGACATCTTCAAAAGCTCGTCTACGTAGAATTGGAGGGCGTCGTTGAATTCCTTTGCTATGCCCTCCTGTTTGTTCTGCAGATCATGCGAAAGCAGATCGGCTGTTCGCATGGCGAATGCCGAAACGTCTTCAGGTGTCAATAATCTCTTTTCCGCCAGCGTAATCATCAAGCTCGTCACCGTCGTCATCTGGGCCGTTAGAATTGCGCGCATTACGGCACCCGATGTGACATTCAAGACTTTCAATATCTCCTTGTCGTTCAAATTCATCTCCTCTTGGTTGCGTCAGGTTTCGTTTCAGCATGAACCGCCCCCCTGCTCGCAGCCCTGGGAATTGACTGAGAGGCATCCTCGAGGAATTTGATCGGAACAGCGTCAGCCATGCTTCTGTTACCGTCCCAGATAATGCGGGCTCTGGTTTTATCTTTGGTGACCGTTGCGACTGTTCCAATGCGGCCCTCCCATTTGGGATGCCTCCGCTTCGGAGCGCCTTTATTGGAGACGTAGAACCTCAAGCCCAGCTCATTGAGCCGGACCTTCTGACCCTTGGCAATCACCGCTCCCCCACGCAATAAAAACGGCTGCCGTTTAAACGGCTTATCGAGTGTCAATTGATCCAGATTGATTGAATTGCCTTGCCGTGTCATCACATTCTAAAGTAGCAGCCACCGGCCGGCATTCGGATCATTGTCGCCGCAGCACACCCCGCGACCTTCGCCAGAGCGGCAAAGACAGAAGGTCCGCAGGTTAGCTCCCTAGCCGAATGGCTTGCGCTTGGTTTGCGGTTGGATAGAGTGCGGTTTGTAGCCGAGATAGGCTGCCCAGGAGGGGGCGTACGGTATGGATGGGCTCAGCCCGAAAGATTTCGTTGCGAGATTTCTGTTTTCAATTGCTGTGACGACGTTTGTGGTGATCGGATCGTTCGCAATCATTCGCTACCTTGCCCGCATTTAGGGTTGCCTTTAACGCGCGGCAAACGATGCCCAAGCTTGGCTTGGGCGTGGGGCTATTTGAATCCAAACACGGGGCAAACGTGCAGAACTCTGGCATGCCCAGGGGAGATACCGAGTTCGCCTGGAGGCCAGGCACGTCGCCTCCCATCACTCGCGAAGAATTGACGGGGAGCGCAAAGTAGATTTGGGTCCGGCGGGTCCGATGAATATGGTGCATCCAGCTTCTTCATCGCTTTCAAAGCGAAGAGGAAAAAGCAGCCGTTGCCAAGCAGAAAGCGCTGCCGCTGGCAGCCGGCAATCGGCCGATCTAGGGCCTTGCGGCCGTCCGGAACGAGTTCTACCTAATTTGTTAGCCGCATCGCGCCGCAATCGGATACACGCATGATGACCAATCCAAATTCCTATGCCGATCCGCATCAGCGCCGGTCGTTAGTGCCGTGGCTGGCAATCGTGCTTGTAGCCGCCATCGTTGCTGGGGGCGCCTTCTGGATAAATCATGAAGCCGCAAGCGAATCGACTGGCCCGCAACAAAAGGCCGAGGTGTCGGTATCCCCAGACCCGGCTATCGAGCAAATCAAGCAGACCCTTTCCTCGCTGAAGCAAACTGTACAGGACGTTCAGTCTGCCCAGCAGAAGCTAACGGAGGATCTGCAGGGCATTCAATCTGCCCAGAAGGAGCTGGCGGACCAAATCAGCGACGTTCGGCAGAAGGTATCGGCGCAACAGGGTGAACGTAAGATGTTATCCGATCAGTTAAGCGCACTAAGCGCGCGCGTTGACACGCTAGCTTCAGCCAACGCCGAGAGCACGCCAGCAGCGCCACAGGCTCCAAAAAACAGGCGCGGCAAGCGATAATGAACGCCGATATTCGGTCACTTCCAAGCCGGGCCTTCAATCGCGCCCCACAGATCGCCAAATGTTGGTGGGTGCCCCTGTGGTTTTGCAATCGCGCCGACGGCAATGGCTGTTTTAAGGTCGTCTGCAGGGCCGCCCGGGATGCGGGCGCGAAAACGGCTGGACCTATCGCTTTCTCTTCGCGGCTTGCGGAGGTGGCGAGCCGGATGTCTCGGCCGCCTTTACGCGCTCTGTAAGCGCATTCACCTGATCTGTCAGTAACTTGCGCTCACCTTGCTCGGCGGATAGCTGACGTTGCAGCTCGCCGAGCTGTGCGGCAGTGCGTTGTTGCGTTGTCCGGAGGTCTTCGATCGTGTGCTGGAGACCAGCTATCGCATCATTTGCTTTGTCGAGCGCATCCGACGGCACAACACTAGGCGCAGCGGCCGGCATGAGGTCATGCGCAGTCCATCGGATTGACCAGACAACCGCACCAGCTCCTATTGCCCCGATAGCTACGAACAAAAGAAGGAGAACAGACGGAGAGAAGCCGGTTCGCGGCTCGTTAAGCTGGCGTTTTTCGGACGAGGTGTCACTCATCTGGCGCTACTCGAAAGTTGGACTGAACTCCATCGAATAGGGTACGCACAGCGCTAGGAAGCTCGGGTGCCGCCCACGGCAGGCTTCCGTCCTCCTGCGCGCGGCATATAGCCTTCCGGTGGGGTTCGATCGACTAGAAACGCTTGCGTCTTGATGAGCTTCTTAAGCAGTTTGAGCGCTCGGTAGTACTCGCGCGCACGCACCAACTCGTCTGCCGCTTGCACGAGAGGATAACGATCGGGTGATTCCTCGACCGCCCCCACCCTCAAGGCCAAGTACGCCCCTTGGTACTTGCCTGGAGCCTCTTCCAGATACATCTGCTGGACGCAGCGGTAGAGTTTTTCGACCACAGCGTGCGCTCGTTCGGCCGCCAGGAAGTCTTTTGACCGCAGGATCGGGGTTTCGCCCTCGACGACGAAGCAGGCTCGCTCGTGAGAATTTCTGATGACGCTTTTACCAATATGAAGCACTTCAAACGGACCTAAATCAAATCGTAACGGCATGAATCGGACCTCACGGGGACGCAAAACAATAAAAATAAGACGGTTAATGCAAGCTTAACATCTACTTTCACTGAACCCGGTCTTCCCGGGCTTACCTAAAATGAAGACGGCGGGGTTTCCCCCGCCGGCCTCTTGTTGCTTTTGCTTGTGCTGACGCCGCTGCTTAGCGGAGCAGCTGGAGCACGCTCTGCTGGCTCTGGTTGGCGAGCGCCAGCGCGGACACCGCGATCGACTGGCGGGTCGACAGCGCCTGGCTGTTGGCCGCTTCCTCGTTGGTGTCGGCCAGCGTCAGATTGGACGAACCGGTCTGCAGCACGTTGATCAGGTTCTTGGAGAAGTCCTGACGGATCTGCACGACCGACAGGTTCGAACCGAAGGCCGACGCCTGCGAACGCAACGTGCTCGATGCGTTGTTCAGCGAAGTGAGCACCTTCTGGGTGCTGTCGTTGTCGATGAAGTCGGTCCCAGACGTCAGCGACGCCAGGCCGAGGCCGGCCGGATCGTCGGTCACGCCGTTGATCGTCAGCGACGACTTGCCGGTTTCGTTGAACACCAGCTTGAGCTGATCGCCGTTGAGCAGGTTGATGCCGTTGAAGGAAGCATCCTGCGCAGTCGTCTTGATCTGGTCGATCACAATATTGTACTGGCGGACCAGGTCCGCGCGGGTGTTCTGCGCATTGACGTCCTTGACCGGCGCGCTCGTGGTGAGGGTCCCGAGCAGACCGCCGGCACCCGTGGCGCTACCGGTGATCTTGCCGGTCAGATCGACCGAGGCATCGTCGTTCGCGGTGGTGATGCTCAGCTTGCCGTCGCTGGAGAGCGAAGCCACCAGGTTGCTGTCTGCCAGCTTCTTGTTCAGATCGTCGAGGGTGTTGACCGAACCGGCACCGGTTCCGATGGTGATGGTCTGCGCCGCCTTGCTGCCGATCGCGGCGATGCTGAGGACCTGGTTGTCCTTGGTATTGGTCGGCTTGGTCTCGCCGGCCGTAAGACCCAGCTTGGCGAGGGCGCTTCCACCGAGGGTGATGCTCTTGGTCGTATCGGTGGCGGCATTGCTGATGGTTAGGACGTTTCCGGCGCTGATCGACGATGTACCACCGGTAATGCTATCGATCGCCGCAAGGACGTCGCTGACCTTGCCGCCGGCGGTCGACGACAGGCTGATCGTCACGTTGCCGGAGGCATCGGCCGTGAATGCAGCGTCAGCCGCGGCACCCGTCACAAAGCTGATCGTCTTGCCATTGACGGTAAAGGAATCGGTATTCGTGAAACCGGCAGCCGCCAGCGTTTCGGTGCCGGCCAGGTTGGTCACCGCAGTGCCCGACACGGTCGCCGCCGTATCGGCGTTGCCGAGCAGGTTCGTGGCGGTCGCCCCTGTCACGGCCACCGACGTGGCGGTCGATTTGGAGGAATAACCTGAGGTCGCCTGCAGCGCCTGGTTGGCGATCGACTTGGCGCTATCGACCAGCTTCTGCAGCGAGGTGATGCCGGTGTTGGCCGCCTGCAGTACCTGCACGCCATTGCCGATGCCATCGAGCAGGTTGTTGATGTCGCTGGCGCGGTTGTCGAGCGAGGCGGCCGTGAAATAGTTGGTCGGGTTGTCGAGGGCCGAGTTGACCTTCTTGCCGGTCGAAAGGTGGCTCTGCGTGGTGGCGAGCAGATCAGCGGTCGACTGCAGCGAGAGCAGGTTCTGGCGAACCGAAGCCGAAAGAATGATGCCGGACATGATGGTTTCCTTCTGGTTGAGGGGTCAATTCTTTGACCCTGCCAGACCTATCGGACGAGATTTAAAATTACCTGAATATCGAGCGTCACAATTTGCTGACGTTCACTTCGCCGCTGAGAGGTTAACCAGAAGTAAATAGGTTTAGCTAACAAGCGAGCTGATCTCACCGAAATATGCTGCTGCTCGCTGGTCTTGGTATAATGCTTCACAACGTCTGTTAGCGTCCAGATAGGAATGAGTACGGACTGGGTTGCCGCATGACCCCGGACAGGATGCGTTGGCTCCCGTGCCGGAGACGTAGTTGCTAGCAGCGAGCTACTCAGACGTGTCGGCCTGCCTCGGGAGTAGCTGCAGATGCGTTAGTCGCGGCGCGCACGCAGGTAGTCCTCATCATAGTTGTACACGAGCCAACCACCGCCTGGCAGGATGTTGTCCGTTCACCTGGTTGGACACCGTGCCGAGATGCAACAGGATGGGATGCCGACTAGAGGTCCCTGCTCTTCGCATCGGTTTCCCGAATACGGCCCCTCGAAGTTGGTCAATTGTAATCTTCCGTACAAGCAGCGCCGCTGCAGAAAGTAGGCTTTCCCCGCCTCAAGCAGCCAATCACGTGGATAGGCAGCGGCGCCGTCGCAAACAGATCGGCCCACGGCTGACATAGCCGACTCGATCTGGAGACCCATTCAAACGATCGATGCGGATACGTGTCGAGACTTCAACGCGCAGCCTCCTCACGTCGGACGCGAAAACCGGCCCTAATCGATCGGCAGCTCTCAGGGCACCCCCCGAGGTGAGCCGATCCGGATCGAAGCCTTTGTCTTGCCCGATCTGCCGGTTTGTCGAGGTAAGTTGCCCACCATTGATTTTGCCCGTGGTATCTGTTCTGCCCATGCCACGCCCTTTTCTGGACAGCAATAATCAACTGACTTGATGGAATCTTCGTTCTGGCTACTCAAGCGTGTGTTGATCGTCAAGAACCGACACATGCGCGGGCGGTGGCAACAACCGCTTGCTTAGAGACCTGTCAGGCAAGATAAAGCTACCGAGAAACCATGCGGATACTCATCCTCAACGCGGACTACCCACGCTTCCTGACGCGGCTCTATCGCAAGCAGCCCGGACTTGAAGATGCGCCCTACGCCGCGCAAATGGTGGCGCGCAATGCCAGCCTGTTCGGGGTTGCAGACTTCTACTCGAGGAATTTCAACGGCTGGGGCCATTCCGCGGCGGAAATCCACGTCAACAATCCCTGGCTGCAGGCAGCCTGGGCGCGGGAGCACGGCATGGCCGTGACAGTTACCGGGCCAACGATGGGCGCGGACGCCGCCAGCAGGATGCCGGCCTGGCTGCTGCAGGCGGTCGCGCCGTTCAAGCCGATGTTGAGGCCATTCGCCCGGAAAATCGGGCTTAGCCCGAAGCTCGATGCGCAGGCGGAAAAAATCCTGCTCGCCCAAATCGAGGATTTCAGGCCGGACCTGGTGCTGAACCAGGATACGTTTCACATCGATACGGCGCTGATGCGGCGCATCAAGGGAATTGGCAAGCCCATATTGGTCGGCCAGATCGGGATTTCGCCGACCCGTGGCGAGGACTGGCGGGTCTATGATCTCTTGATCTCCCAGCTGGCAGCCACGGTCGAGTTTTTCCGCGGCGAGGGCGTCCGCGCCGAAGTGAGCCACCTCGCCTTCGAACCCTACGTGAACGATGCGTTACCTCCCGCACCGGCCAAGGACATCGACATCTCATTCGTCGGCACCGTCTCGGCTGATCATCAGCAACGGATCGCGCTATTGGAGGCCGTTGCCGCGCGCTTCGATCTCAAACTGTTCGGCAACATCGCGCCGGGCCTCCCCGCCTCCTCCCCCCTGCATCGCTGTTTTCAAGGCGAAGCCTGGGGCGCTGAGATGTACCAGGCCCTGCGGCGGTCGCGCATCACGCTGAACTCCCACATCGACATGGTCGGCCGCGAGGCCGGAAATGTGCGGCTGTTCGAAGCGACCGGCGTCGGCACGTTTCTGCTCACCGACTTCAAGGACAATCTGCACACGCTGTTCGACCTTGACCGCGACGTCGTGGCATGGCGCTCCATCGACGAGTGCATTGAAAAGATCGACCGATATCTCGCGGACGATGCGGCACGAAAGGAAATTGCTGCGGCCGGTCAGCGCCGCACGCTGACGGCGCACAATTACCGCGAACGAACCCGCGCAATCCTGGCCGCCGTCGAAAATTCGTGACCACTCCGGCGCGACGGGATCGACGGAATATTTCCTTGACGCCGGGGGGCAAAGCAGCCACATTGCCCTCAAAATAGCCGCTTTGCGGTTGATTTTACTCACCTTTTTGGTCAGCCGATGGATAGCGTCGAACACTGTCGCTTTAACGATCAGCTCTACGCGATCATCGTTCGCGCCTCCTTTCGGGAACCGGGGATCACGTTTTTCTCCACGCCCGAATTGTCGCAGCAGCTTGCCTATATGAGCCACCCCAAGGGCAAGAGCATCGCGCCGCATCGGCACAACAAGGTGACGCGCGAGGTTCACTACACCCAGGAAGTGCTGGTGATCCAGAAGGGCAAGCTGCAGGTCGACTTCTACACTGAGGCCGAAGAATATCTGGAGAGCCGCGTGCTCTCGGCCGGCGACGTCATTCTTCTGTGCAGCGGTGCCCACGGATTCGAGGTGCTGGAACCGCTCGAGATGATTGAAATCAAGCAGGGCCCCTACGCCGGCGAAGGCGACAAGACGCGCTTCCCCGAGGCGCCAGCGGCTGTGAGGCGGATCAAGGGCCCGGTTGCGTGACGCAGGATTTCGTTCCAGTCAACACGCCGCTCCTGAACGGAAACGAAGCTGAATATCTCGCCGAGTGCGTTCGCACCGGATGGATATCTTCGGAAGGCCGATTCATTCCGCGGTTTGAGGCGGCGATGGCGCGGATCGCGGGACGGCGCCACGGCATTGCCGTCACCAACGGATCCGTTGCGCTCGATATTGCCGTTCACGCGCTTTCGCTCGAGCCGGGCAGCGAAGTCATCATCCCGACGTTTACGATCATCAGTTGCGCATCCGCGGTGATCCGCGCCGGACTTGTTCCCGTCGTGGTCGACTGCGATCCGAACACCTGGAATATGACCGCGGACGCAGTAGAAGCAGCGATCACCCCGAAAACCCGCGCAATCATGGTGGTGCACATCTACGGCCTGCCGGTCGACCTCGACCCGATCCTTGAACTTGCGCGCAAGCATGACCTTCGCGTGATCGAGGACGCTGCCGAGATGCACGGCCAGACCTATCGCGGCCAGCCCTGCGGCAGCTTTGGAGACGCGAGCACGTTCAGCTTCTATCCGAACAAGCACGTCACGACGGGCGAAGGCGGCATGATCCTGACCGATGACGCGCAACTCGCCGACCGGCTGCGCAGCCTCCGCAACCTCTGCTTCAAGCCCGAGCAGCGTTTCGTCCATGACGAGCTTGGATGGAACGCGCGCATGACCAACCTGCAGGCCGCGCTCGGCGTCGCCCAGACCGAACGGCTGGGCGAGATGATCGACATCAAGCGCCGGACCGGCCGACGCTATGACGAGCTCCTGGAAGGGCTCGATCTGATCCAGCGCCCTATCCCCCGCACCAATTACGCTGACAACGTCTATTGGGTGTACGGCGTCGTCCTGGAAGACGCGGTCGAGTTCGACGCCAAGGAAGCGATGCGCCGGCTTGCCGGCAAGGGCATCGGCACCCGTCCCTTCTTTTGGTGCATGCATGAACAGCCCGTCCTGCGCAGAGCCGGCCTGTTCGCGAGCGACGCGCATCCTCACGCGGAGCGGATCGCGCGCCGCGGCTTCTATCTCCCGAGCGGCCTTGGATTGACGGACGACCAGATCGTGCGATCCGCACAGGCGCTGAAGGAGATCCTTGCTTGAGCGCCTTCGAACGCTACGCGCCATGGTATGACCTGCTCTATCAGGAGAAGGATTATGCCGCGGAAGCATCCTTTGTGGACGAACAGCTCCGTCGTCATGGCGCGACGCCCGGTACGTTGCTCGATCTCGGTTGCGGCACCGGCGTACACGCCCATGAATTCGCGCGCATGGGATGGACAGTCACCGGGGTCGACATCAGCGCAGACATGATCCGCCGGGCCGAGGCGCGCACGGGAGGCGGTTCGGAACACGTTCGATTCCGGCAGGGGGACGTCTGTGAATCCGGCCCGGAGCGGGATTTCGACGCCGCGGTCGCCCTGTTCCATGTGGCGAGCTACCAGACCAGCCGGGGAAGACTTCAGAACATGCTGGCGAGTGCGGCCATCGCACTCAAGCCGGGCGGTATTCTCCTGTTCGACTATTGGTATGGCGGCGCCGTACTCGCGCAAGGCGTTGAAACCCGTGTCAAGGTCGTTGAACGCGCGCCCCTGCGCGTCACCCGGATCGCGCAATCCAACCATAATGAGGCCAGCGCGACCGTTCAGGTCAACTACACGCTGTTCTGCGAGGACATTGCGCAATCGACGATCCATCGGATCGACGAAGCACACCACCTCCGCTACTGGTTTCCGTTCGAGGTCGAGGCGCTGCTCGGCGCGACCGGTTTCGAACCAATCGGTCACTATGCGTGGCTGTCGACGACCAGCCCGCCGAACTCGCGAGACTGGGCGGCTTATTCCATCGCCAGAAAAAAGACGGTTCAACCGTGAGGCAGTTTCACGTTGGCGTCGTGCTGGAGTTGCCGCTCGAGGTTGGCGGCGGCTTCCAGCAAGGGCTTAGCGATATCACATGGCTGCGCGGCTGGGCGAAGACGGCCGACATTGGTGTGACGGTCTTCACTACCCAGCCGAACAATATCGCCATCCTGGCTGAACTCGGCATCGAGGCCAAGCTGTTGCGGATTGGCTGGTTCGACCGGTTGTTCCTGTTCCTGAAATACTGCGGATGGTTCGACCTCCTGCAGTACGCGTTGCATCTGTGTCCGCCCTTTGAAAAGCGGCTGATCCGGGAGCAGGTCGACATCGTCTACTTCCTGACGACGTCGAACTGGCAACTTGTGCTCTACAAGCTGCCTTTCATCATCACGATATTCGACGGTTGCCACCGCGATTCGCCGGAATTCGACGAGGCGCGCGAATTCGCCGAGTTCGAACGCCGCGAAATCGTCTTTCGCAGCGCCAGCACCAAGGCAGCTTTGGTCGTCGCCAACGCCAAAGAGGTGATTGATGCGCTGTGCCGTCGCTATGCGATGGAAAGGAATCGCGCGGTTTGTATCCCGTTTTCGCCATCGCCTTATGTGACACGGTCGAGTGAGGCTGGCGAGCAAACGGATGCGGACGGCGCGATCCTGCGCAAGTACGGGCTTGAGCCCGGCTATCTCTTCTACCCCGCCCAGTTCTGGTCTCATAAAAATCACGCAACCATCCTGCTGGCGATGAGTTTGCTGCAGAAGCACGGGGTACAGACGACGCTGGTGCTATGTGGATCGGATCGCGGTTCGCGTAGCGCAATCGAAGCCTTAGCCGCGCAACTCGGCCTTGGCGACCGCGTGCGTATCCTCGGCTTTGTTCCCTCTATCGAACTCGGCCCGCTCTATCGCAACGCAGCGGCGCTGGTGATGGCAAGCTACTTCGGTCCGACCAATCTGCCGCCGCTCGAAGCCTGGTCGGTCGGCACGCCCGTGATCTATCCCGAAGCGTTCAAGGCACAAGCCGGCGATGCCGTCATTCTGTTCGATTACGACAATCCCGCTTCGCTGGCGGAAGCCATCGTCAAGGCCAGCCTGCCCGAGGAACGTGCCCGGCTCGCCACCGCGGGCAAAGAGAGGCTCGACTATTTTGCGCGCCAGATTGACGACGGACATCGCGAGTTCGCGCAGCACCTTCTGAGACTGCGGTACCGCCGCTACCCTCGGATCTATTGAGGACCGCGGACGCTCCTATCGGGGGATCGTCGCGATTATCTTTTCGCGGATATTTCCGATCAGCAACGGGATCGCCGCCACTCCTGCAACCACCAGCCAGATCGCACATTCCGCGAAGAAGCCCTGCATGCCGGTCCAGGATATCATGGAGCGGATCATAATTCCCAACCCCCAGCCTGCGAGTATCGTCGCACCCATTACCCCCGCCAGAAACGCCAGGTGACGGAACGGATGCATGAGCGTTTGACGCATGATGACAAGCGTCAACAGACCGAACTGAACCAGCAGATCGCTCGCCACGATCGCGGCCGCCGCGCCGAGCGGGCCCAGTTGAGGGATCAGCAGCAGCGATAGCACGAGAAAGACAATGAGCTGCAGCCCCTTGCTGCGTACAAGAAGATCGGCCCGGTTGCTGTAATTGGCATAGCTTAACGCCAAGATCGCGGGCGCGGCCACGCTGGTGCCGATCAGCATCGTCTTTGCCAGCAACGGATCGTAGGGAATGGCGCCGCGGGTCCAGAGCACGAAGAAATCAGGCCAGAACGGCAACAGTCCCGACACGACCGCACTGGCGAGCACCGCGACAAATACCGAACCGCGGGCATAGAGCGCGCGCAACCGTTCGGTCGCACCAACAGCATAGTCGTGGCCGAGTTCAGCAGCCAGCGGAAGAGTTACCTGCAGGCAGAGCGCCCGCAATAGCCCAGCCGCAACGCGGATCAATCCCCATTGTGCGACAGCGACGCGATCGGCTACCAGCGCGCTGACCAGGAGCACCGGGAGGTTCATCAGCGCCAGCTCGGTCGCGCCAGCGATTCCGAACGGCGCCGCCTTGCGTAGCTGACCGACCATCCAGCGCATGGGACGTCTGCCCCGCGCCTTGCGCAGGAATGGATGCAAGCGCGGCGCATCGATGGTGATCAGATAGACCGCAATCGATATCTGCATCGCGACATAGGCGAACGTGACGGCAAACAAGCTCGCTGTCACGACAATAGCAACCAACTGCGCGACCTGTCCGATCAGCGTTCCGAAGCTCTGCAACCAGACAGCGCGGCCGTACAGGCCCCGCGCCCGATAGAGTGCCGACACCAGACCCGCCGGAAGCGTGAGCAGCATACCCGCCGTCATCGCCACAAAGGCAGCATCGAAATTCTCGATCGCCTCGAACCGGAACACCGTGGACGGCGAAACAGCCAGCGCCGCTGCCAGCACCAGACCGACGAGCACGACGCTAAGCCAGAGGTAGAGCCGCATTATCGCAGCATAGAATGTCGTGGTGCGGCCGTCGCAATCAACGCTGGACTTGAATGAGAAGAAGCGATTGATGGCACGAAGCTGCAGGCCGGCATCAGCAACCAGCACAAGGTTGCCGATCGCATAGATGACGAACCAGGCGGCCAGCTCCTCGCCGCTCCAGAAATGCAGAAAGATAGGAACCAGCGCGACCTGTTGGATGATCCCGAGCACCATCTGGAAAATGCTGGCGGACCAACCCGCAAGCAGCCGTCGTGCCCGGGTCGGGGGCGAAATGCCCGCGGGGACGTTCTCTCTGCCGCGCGCGTTTGGCTCTTCGATCAAGTCCGGGGACCCCTTTGGCGTACAGAGGGGGCTAGCAGCAACCCGATGGGATGTCGATACTTGGCCCTCGTGCCAAAACATGCGGCAAGCGGCCTCTCATGGACCACAGAGGCCACTGGCGCGGAGCAGCCACCCGAACATGAAAAGCGCACCCGGCCTTGCGGGGTGTCCCTAAAACAGATCCCGGCCGCCTTCCTGTACGATCCCCGCCAAGCCACTCAAAACATCAAGTCCGCCATGCCGTTGCTGGCGGGAGGCAGACCTTGCCGGGAGGTTGTCCGGCGCTATTGTAGCGCCGCCGTTCGATCCGGAGCTCCCCGTAATGCCCGTCCCGCATGCATCGCAAGCCCTGTCCCGATTCACCGTTCTCGACCTCACCCGCGTCCGCTCCGGCCCCACCTGTGTGCGGCAGCTCGCGGACTGGGGTGCCAATGTCATCAAGATCGATGCATTGACGGAGGACGCCGGCGGCGAGCAACCGGGCGGCCCACGGCATGGCTCGGACTTCCAGAACCTGCACCGCAACAAGCGCGCGATGACGCTCAATCTCAAGGATCCGAAAGGCCTCGAAGTATTCAAGCGGCTAGCCGAACAGGCTGACGTTGTGGTTGAGAATTTCCGTCCCGATGTCAAAGCCAAGCTCGGCATCGACTACGACAGTCTCCGCCAGATCAATCCGCGCATTGTCTATGGCAGCATTTCCGGCTTCGGCCAGGACGGGCCCTACCACAAACGCCCCGGTTTTGATCAGATCGCGCAAGGCATGGGCGGACTGATGTCAGTGACCGGCGCGCCCGGCGGCGGGCCAATGCGGGTCGGCATTCCCGTTGCCGACCTTGCCGCCGGCCTGTTCTGCGCGATCGGCATCCTCACGGCGCTCCTGGAACGCGACGTATCGGGTGAGGGCCAATGGGTGCAAACCTCATTGTTGCAGGCGCAGATCTTCATGCTGGATTTTCAGGCCGCGCGCTGGCTGATGGAAAAGGAAGTGGCGCAGCAGGCAGGGAACAACCACCCGACGTCGATCCCCACCGGCGTGTTCAAGACGTCAGATGGTTACATCAACATCGCTACGACAGGCGGACGCATCTGGGAACGCTGCGCACAGGCGATCGGGGCACCCGAACTGATCAGCGATCCCGATTATGCCACGGCGCCGGCACGCTCCAAGAACCGCGACGCGCTCAATGCGAGGATCAACGAGCTGACGCAGAAGAAATCCACCGAGACCTGGGTGAACGAGCTGAACGCGGCCGGCGTGCCCTGTGGACCGATCTATTCTATCGACCAGATGTTCGAGGATGCGCAAGTGAAATATCTCGGCATCGCCCAGGACGTGCCGAACACAGAGAACCGCCACATCCGACTGGTGGGCCAACCGGTGACACTGTCGCGGACGCCAAGCATCATGGCGGCGCGCCCGCCCGAATTCGGCGAGCAGACCGACGAAGTGCTGGCGGAGTTCGGCTTCAGCAAGGATGAGATCACCGATCTCAGGCAGCGCAAGGTCGTGTGAAGCCTTTACGCCTTCGCCGGCCGCAACCGGCGGGCGGCGCCGCTGAGCGCCTTGTCGATCAAGGGCCAGAACAACAGGATGATTGCGAGCGTCGTGATCGAGCCGACGAGGCCATTCGACCAGAACACCTTCATATCGCCGCCGGAGCCGATCATCGATAGCCGGAACGCATCCTCCGCACGGTTGCCGAGCACGAGCGCGAGCGTGAACGGCGCCAGCGGAATCCCGATCTTCTTGAAGACGTAACCGACCACGCCAAAGCCCAGCATCAGCCAGATATCGAACATGGCATTCTGGATCGCGTAAGCGCCGATCGCGCACGACACCACGATCATCGGCGCAACCGCCGCAAACGGCACGCGCAGGATCGAGGCGAAGATTGGCACCGTCGTCAGCACCAGGACGAGGCCAACGACGTTGCCGAGATACATCGAGGCAATCAGGCCCCAGACGAAATCCTTGTGCTCGACGAACAAGAGCGGCCCTGGATTAAGCCCCCACACCATCAGGCCGCCGAGCAAGATGGCGGCGGTTCCCGATCCGGGAATTCCGAGCGCAAGCATCGGGAGCAACGCCGAGGTGCCTGACGCATGCGCCGCCGTTTCCGGCGCGAACACACCCTCGATACGGCCCTTGCCAAAACTGTCCTGGTCCTTGGCAAAGCGTTTGGCGAGGTTGTAGCCCATGAACGACGCAGCGATCGCGCCGCCCGGCGTGATTCCAAGCCAGCAGCCGATGAAGGACGACCGCGCCAGCGTCACCCAGTATTTCGGCAGGTCTCTCCAGACCGACAGCACCACGCGCAGGCTGATGCCGGCAGCATGGCCGCGCAGCGCCAGGCGCTCTTCCATTGTCAACAGGATTTCGCTGATGCCGAACAGGCCGATCACCGCGACCAGGAAGTTGATGCCGCGGAGCAACTCGGTAGAGCCGAAGGTCATGCGGAGCTGGCCGGACACGGTATCCATGCCGACGCCGGCAAGCAGAAGACCAAGTGACATCGAGATGACGGTCTTGTGCTTTGCCTCGCGGCCAAGGCCGACAAACGAGCAGAAGGTCAGGAGATAGACCGCAAAGAATTCCGGTGGCCCGAACTTCAGCGCGAATGACGAGATCATCGGCGCCAGAAACGTGATCAGGAGCACCGCGACCAGCGAGCCTATAAAAGACGAGGTGAAGGCCGCCGTCAGCGCTTCCGCCGCCCTGCCCTGCTGCGCCATCGGATAGCCGTCGAAGGTGGTCGCTACAGACCAGGCTTCGCCGGGAATGTTGAACAGGATCGAGGTAATGGCGCCGCCGAACAGTGCCCCCCAGTAGATGCAGGATAGCATCACGATGGCCGAGGTCGGGTCCATCGTGAACGTCAACGGCAACAGGATCGCCACGCCGTTCGGCCCGCCAAGCCCAGGCAGTACGCCGACGAAAATGCCGAGCACGAGCCCGACCATCATCAGTAACAGCGTTTTCCAGGTGAGGAGAACGGCGAAGCCGTGAAGGAGCAGACCAAAAGCTTCCATGACTGAAAGTCCCGCCGATCGATTAGTAGCCAAAAGCCGCTTCGAGCGGTCCCTTCGGCATGATGACGTCGAAGGCGATGTCAAACGTCACGAACATCGCGGCGGTGAAGATGAAAGCGGTGAGCAGAGACTTCCACGCCGCGATCTTGCCGACAAAGCGCATGAAGCCAGCGATCAAGAGGAAGCTCGCAACATAGAGCCCAAGGAATTGCGTGGCGAGACAGAACAAGACCGTCGGCACGAACACCGCCATGACCCGGCGAAGCTGTGCCCGTGTCACAAAGATCTCGGAAGCTTCCTTGCGCGAGAAGATCGCTGCAAACAGCCCGTAGAGGCTGGCGCCCCCAAGAACGATCGAAAGGTAGAACGGGAAGTAGCCCGGCTCGGGGCCGGTCGCATCCCAGGCCGCGCCCGTGCGCCAATTATCCCATCCGAGCGTGACGGCAAGCGCGAGCAACACGAGCGACACGACAGCGTCCACGACGCGATTGCTGGTCACCGCGGGTGAATTAGCTTCCGGCGCAGTCGGATCGTCGACGACGATTTCGATATCGGTGTTGGACATGGAGGCAGACGGTTCGGACGGGCGCTCCAGCGTGGATACGTGCTGCCGCAACCGGCGTCAATCTAGCGCTCAACGCCTGCCGGTCCGCTCCGGGAACGCGCTCGCAAGTGCAGCATGATCGGGCCGGACCACGCCGCGTTCGGTGATCAAACCAGTCACCAGGCGCGCCGGCGTGACGTCAAAGCCGTAATTAGCGATCGGCGAGCCCTCGGGGACCACACGCACCATCTCAATTCGTCCATCCGCCGTACGCCCACTCATATGCGTCACTTCGCTTGCTGCACGCTGTTCGATCGGAATTTCCCGGCCATCATTGATACTAAAGTCGATAGTCGGCGACGGCAGTGCAACATAGAATGGCACGCTGTTGTCGCGCGCGGCGAGCGCCTTCAGGTAGGTACCAATCTTGTTGCAGACATCACCATTGGCTGCGACCCGGTCGGTTCCAACGATCGCCAGATCGACCATGCCGTGCTGCATCAGATGGCCCCCCGTGTTGTCGGGGATGATGGTGTGTGGGACGCCATGGTGGCCGAGTTCCCAGGCGGTGAGTGAGGCCCCCTGATTGCGCGGACGCGTTTCGTCGACCCAGACATGAACGCTGAGTCCCATGTCATGAGCCCGGTAGATCGGTGCCGTCGCCGTCCCCCAATCGACGGTAGCCAGCCAGCCCGCGTTGCAGTGCGTCAAAATGTTGATGGTGCCGCCGGCTTTCTTGGCAGCGATCGCCTCGATGACTTCGAGGCCGTGGCTGCCGATTGCCTGGTTGATCCCGACGTCCTCATCGGCGATCTCGCCGGCGCGCTTGTAAGCCGCCTCGCTGCGCACGGAAGGCGCAAGCGGACGAAGCACAGCCTCCATCTCGTCGAGCGCCCATTTCAGATTAATGGCCGTCGGCCGCGCCGCGACCAGCAGCCTATACGCGCGATCCAGCGCCGCATCGGACTGATCGGCGCGCATGGCCAACGCTATGCCGTAAGCCGCGGTTGCGCCGATCAGTGGTGCGCCACGGACCAGCATCGTTCGGATCGCGTCCGCGCCCTCCTCGGCGCTCGTCAGGCGCGCGATGACAAACTCATGAGGCAGCCGCCGCTGATCGATAGCCCCGACGGACCAGCCGTCGGGCTCGAGCCAAATGCTGCGGAAATGCCGGCCATCGACTTTCATGAACGTAGGATCCGCGCTGCTACCGCGTCGAGCTTCCTGAGCAGTTCCGGATCGCGCGCCTCGGGCGCCGTGATCAGCGCGGTCTCGAGCGCGCGGTCGGAGCCGATCGGGCACGGCTCATGCTCGCGCGGAAAATCCTTTGCCAGGCGCGCCACCAGCGCCTTGGCTTTCTCGGCATTTGAACTAAGCACGCGAATGATGTCTTGCACGGTCACCGCATCGTGATCCGGATGCCAGCAATCGAAGTCGGTCACCATCGCGACGCTCGCGTAGCAAATCTCCGCCTCGCGAGCGAGCTTCGCCTCAGGCATATTGGTCATGCCTATCACCGCGTAGCCGAGTTCCTTGTACGTCAGACTTTCGGCAAGACTGGAGAATTGTGGGCCTTCCATGCACAGATAGGTGCCGCCGCGGGCGAAGGGAATGCCTTCGGCCTCTGCGGCGGCCGCCAGATGAATGCGCAAGCGCGGCGATACCGGATGCGCCATCGAGACATGAGCGACGCAGCCTTTGCCGAAGAACGAGCTTTCGCGCTTGTAGGTGCGGTCGACGAACTGATCGATGATCACGAAAGTGCCAGGCGGCAATTCTTTCTTGAACGATCCGCAGGCCGACAGCGACACCAAATCGGTAACCCCCGCCCGCTTCAGCACATCGATATTGGCCCGGTAGTTGATGTCGGAGGGGGACAGGCGGTGCCCCTTGTCGTGCCGCGGCAGGAACACGATCGGCAGGCCGGCAATGGTGCCAAAGCGGAGCGGCGCGGAGGGCTCGCCCCAGGGGCTCCTGATCGCCTCCTCGCGGACGTTTTCAAGACCCGGCAAGTCATAGATGCCGGATCCGCCGATAATGCCTAGCACGGCGCTGGTCATGGCCTCTCCCGATCAGACTTTCGAAGTAACGTTCGACTATACTGCGACGCAATAATCAAGCATTCTCAAGGGGCCGTAAACGGCGTTTGATAGGTTAACCATGAACGACAAGGAAAAACGCCAATCCATCATCGATGCCTGCCTGCGCATGAATGCGCTCGGCATCAACCAGGGCACTTCGGGCAACATCAGCCTGCGGCATGAGGCCGGCCTGCTGATCACTCCGACCAGCGTCTCCTATGAGACGATGCGGCCCGAGCAGATCGTCTATATGGGTCTCGACGGCTCATTTGATTCGGCGCAGCGGCCATCGAGCGAATGGCGCTTCCACCTGGACATCCTGCGCGCTCGCCCGGACGTGAACGCCGTGGTTCACGCCCACCCGACCTATTGCACGATCCTCGCCATCATGGGTCTGGAGATCCCGCCGATCCACTACATGGTCGCCTGCGCCGGTGGCGACACGATTCGCTGCGCGCCATACGCAACGTTCGGCACGCAGGAACTTTCGGCGCATGCGGTCAAGGCGCTCGATGGAAGGCTGGCCTGTCTCCTCGAACATCACGGCATGATCGCCGTCGGTCCATCGCTGGCAAAGGCCATGTGGCTCGCGGTCGAGGTCGAAACGCTGGCACGGCAGTACCACGGCTGTCTGCAGATCGGGAAGCCGCGTCTGCTGCCGACCGAAGAGATCGAAAATGTGCGTGTCCGCATGGCCGGCTACGGCCACGCGGATAAATGAGAGCGGGAAGCCGACTGCTGCCGTGACGCGTTACTTGGCGACGAAGCCCGCTTCGTTCATTAGCGAAGCGTTGAGCTTGTCGTCTTCCTCCAGGAACTGCACCATGTCCTTGCCGGTGAGGAAGATCGGCTTCAGCGCCTGCTTTTCCATATAATCCTTATATTCCGGCGTTTGCGTTACTTTCTGAAACAGGTCGACATAGAATGCCTGCTGCTCGGCCGTGACTTTGCCCGGCAGGAACATCGCCCGCAGCATCAGGTATTGGACGTCGAGCCCCTCTTCCTTGCAGGTCGGGATGTCGTTCCAGGATTGCGTTTCGGTCACCTTGGTCTTGTAGGAGATGCGCTCCTTGTCGAACACACAGAGCGCGCGCACCTGGCCGGCGCGCCAGACTTCCAGATTCTCAGAGGGATTGTTGACGTTGGCTTCGGTGTGATTCCCGACCAATTGCGTCGCCGCCTCTCCGCCCGACTTGTAAGGAAGATAGGAGAATTTCGCACCGGTCTTCTGCTCCATGAACACGGTGAGTACATGATCCTCACGTTTGGAGCCGGTGCCGCCCATCTTGAACGGTGAAAATGCAGCCTTCGCCGCCGCGATGAATTCCTTCACCGTCTTCGGACCCGATGCGTTATCCCACAACACGAACTGATCCATCGCGACCACCGACACCGGCGTGAGGTCACGCCAGTTGAACGGAATTTTCGCCGACAGCGGCAGCATGTAAATCAGGGAATAGGCGATCAGCACCTTGTTTGGATCACCCTCGCTCGATTTCATGTACATCAGCGCTTCGGCACCCGATGCGCCCCCCTTGAGCGAAACCACCATCGGCTGCTTCATCAGATTGTTCTTCTGAATCGCTGCCTGCATCATGCGCGCCATCTGGTCGGAGGCGCCGCCGGCTCCGGCTGCAACGACAATCTCGACCGGCTTGGTCGGCTCCCAGGCAGCAATGGCCCGCGCGCTCGCAAGCATAACCGCCAGTGAGGCCGTAGCTTTGAGGAAATGTCCCACGTTTCTTCCCTATGTCTTTGTGTGAATTGTGAAAATGGGCAGTTTCGAAATACTATTGTGCGAACAAGTGAGGAGGAGTTCAAGCTTCGAACGCGCCGCTTGCCTATCACTTTGGAACGAGATGTGGTACTCTTACACAAGAATGGTTGGCTGCCACGGAAGGCGCAGTGGATTCCGCCGGCAGCAGTCCGATGCCGATGCGAAAGGCTAGACAGGAGGTTTCGCGCTCGCAAACACCAAGATGGGAGCGACAGGCTAAGGCACCAGCCACGTGAGGCACGGCGGCCGTCTGGCCAACTGCAAGCGGGCTTTGCGACCTCAAAGACAACAACGGCCGAGGCTTTTCGAGGCAATTGGGCCGGCTACTTGTTATTCGGCTTGCAATATTTGAACGCCGGTTGACAGCCATGCCGCATCTTTCTCGAGCAGGATAACCTGCTGCGTGGAGACCAGCGGCATCACCACGCGGTAGCTGGACGCAATCGAACCGACCATCGCGAAGCGCCGGCGCGAGCCACCCCGCTAGCGCGCCGGGGCCGAGGTCGTCCAGGACTACCGCGGTCACGGGTTCTACCGCATCACCGCATGCCCTGGCGCCGATGACGATTCCGAGATCCGGGCCTTGGCGCCGCAGAGGCCCGCCGGGATCACCAATCGGCCCCTGTACAAATGCACCCGCGACGTAGATGGCCCGCGCCTGGGGCGCACGCCGGCAGAGCGCCAGCGCGCGATGAAGGCAGTTTAGCCCACCGTTTGCCGCCTGGTCGAGCAGGCCCACGAACGCGGGCGGCTGATCGAAACCCCAAATTCAGCGTCACAAAAGGGGGGATGTAACGGGGGCGTTCGCTGAATTTGGCGTACGTGTGACGGCGTTACGCGTATGCACAGTGTACGCGAGGTGTAACACAGAGTGCGATAGTGGGAAGCTAACTCGACATAGCTTCCGTGAGATGCACTAGAAACCAGGTCTCGCCGCGAGCGCGATCCGATCGGAGGCCGCCGATCCAAGCAGCAGCAACCCGCGCCTCAACGGCTCCATTCGGCCACGCGCTACTCGGCACCGAGCCCAATCAGGCTGATGCCCCATGTCGATTCCAATGATGGCAAATTGGCTGGAAGGGGTCAGTCCTGCGGGACCTGCTTGAGCATCTCGAAGTGCCCTGCTCAACGATCCATGGGATCTCGCGTCTTGCCGAGAGAGAACGACCGAAGCGCGCAGAGGACGAACGCGGCGGCCAGGCGGAGCGAAATTAGCCAGCGGGCCGGCCACATCATCATGGCTGCGATCGTCTCCATGGCGCCCTCCAAATTAAACCCGGCGGGATCTATGCCGCTGACCTCGCGCGTATCTGAGAACATTACGAAAGTCGTAACGTCACAATTCGAGTCTTGTAACGTGATGCGAAGCGCTCGAAATCAAGCAAGATATTGAAAACTCTGCGAACGAGATTCCAAGAGTCGAATTGTCATCGTCGCTTCTTCAGTCGATGCGAATGGTCGACGTCACGGTCGGCGGGATCGTCCGGCTCGTCCATCGGCTCGACGTGGCCGCCGACCGGCGCCGGCCAGAAGCCCTCCGGCTCGTCGAGGTATCGGCGCGGCGCCGGGTGGCCGAACAGCAGGTCGTGGGCCTGCGAAAATCGCTGGAATTTCTCGGCCGTCCGTAGCGGATCCTTGGTGCGCAGGTCGAACGGCGTCTCGGCGCCGGGGACGAAGCGGCCGTTTTGATCCATGCGCGGGTTTCGCGGGTCGGCACCGAGCCAGCCGACCAAAAGCTTTTCCACATATTTCGACTTCGACACCGCTTCCTCGCGGCTCCGCAGCTCAAGGATCCGCTCGATGTCGGGATGGCAGCGCAGCGCGACGCGTCCGGAGCGCGCCAGTTCGGGCCGCGGCTCGGGACCGCGACGGACCGGAAGCTTTGACTGTTTGATAACCATGGTCGGTTCGAGTCCCTGAATTTTGGGCAACTTTGTTGTACTTAGTTTTCCAATGATGGCAACTTCGTATGCGTGGTGACTACCATGGATAACAAGGATTCGTCCACCTCGGAGGACCCGTACGATTATTGGATGGTGACCCTGCTCGAGGACCGCGCCGAGAGCGCGCCGCCGCCGGCCGGCAGCCAGCAGCCGGAGGACGAGCGATGACCGAGGCCCTACTGGCGCCTGCGCTCCACATGCTGACGTCTCGCGCTGGAACTCCGCGTTGGCTTGGCTGAAAGTCGAGACCAGGAACGCCGGCGTGCTCGGCATGATCGACGTGCCGGGTCCGGATCGGACGCACGATGGCGCGCGCCGCCAGGCGCTGCGGATGGCCGATGATCTCTACAGTCGGCGCAGCGAGAAGCTGGGCGAGCTGGCGCTGTGCTGGATGATGCTGAGCGTGGATCCGCAGGCGCCCCACACATTCTGGCCTGTGGTGCCGCAATTGCAGTGGCTTCTCGACCAGGCCGATCTCGATGACAAGTTCCGCAGCGACTCGGGAATCGATCTGCGGATGCACGGTTGGTGGCGCGCGGCATCTGGCGATTTCGTCAGCACGAAGCACAACCTTTCCATTTTTGCGCTGGAGGCTGCCCAGGACGACGTCATCGTCGATCCGCCAGTTGACGATGGCCCTGGCGTCGTGGTCATGCCGAAAGACAAGGCGACGAAGCTGAAGTCGGATCACGCCGCCGCGTTCAAGGACATGCTCGACGCTAAGCTGCCGCTGGTCGTCGCCAAGGACGTCGCCCGCGTGCGCCGGACGCTGCTGACCGAATATCCGCACGCCGCGACCGCGGTCGATTTGTTGCTGCGCGATCTGCGCGAAGGCGAGCCAGTGAGACTGAATCCGATCCTGTTGGTCGGGCCGCCTGGCAACGGCAAGAGCCGGATGATCAGGCGCCTCGCCAGCCTCCTCGGGCTCGGCTGCTATCGCTTCGACGGCGCATCCAGCGCCGACGGCGTAGGATTCGGCGGTACACCACGCGGCTGGAGCGAAAGCACGCCGTGTGTGCCGGCGCGCGCCGTGCAGCAGTACGGCCAGGCCAACACTATCGTGTTCGTCGACGAGTTGGAAAAGGCGTGCGTCAACCCCCGGAACGGGGCCCTGTTCACTTCGATGCTTCCTCACCTCGATCGAGAGACGTCCGCCAGATTTCGGGACGTGTCATTGGATGTGGAGCTTGACCTCTCATGGGTGAACCACGTCGCTACCGCCAACTCGACGGAGCCGCTTCCGGAGCCACTGCGCGACCGCTACCGGATCGTGCGCGTGCCGGCGCCGGACCTGACGCATCGGCCGCTGCTCGCCGGCTCGATCGTAGATCAGGCGCTGCTCGATGGCGACGAATGTGCGGGATACGCGGCGCCGTTCGCGCCGGACGAGCTGCAGGTCATGGCGAAGGCCTGGAAGGCGACCGGATTCTCGATCCGGAAGTTGCAGAAGATCGTCGCCGCGACCCTCGAGGCGCGAGATGAACACGCGATGAGGCACTGACATGACCGGGACCAAGCGACTGAAGGAGCCGACGGACGCGCTGGAGGCGGACATGAAGTTCTACGCCATGGGCGGCGTGCCGTCCGACGCCGAGCTGGCGACGCGCAGCATCATCAAGGACTGGCACGTCGTGGTCACTGAACATGGCGGAGTGCATCAGCTCGGGTCGATCGCCAACGACCCTCTGGATCGCATGACCAAAGCGGGCTGCTGGCCCCAGAACGCGCCGTTGCTGGCCGAGGCGTAGACGACGCCGGCCACCCGCTCAACGCCGCGAGCCGCTCTGCGTACCCAATACCGAATTTTCCGCTTCGCCGCCCAGAGCCACGTTTCCGCCGACGACAGCGAGCGCCAATCGACCGGACCGGCATATTTCGCTACCTGGACGGAGCCCCTTCCGGCGGACGGGTCCCGCGGCCAGACAGTTCTGCGAGCAGAGAGCGCGCCTGTTGCAACTCTCGAGCCGACAACTGTGAACCGTTGGCGACGGCATGGTCAGCCGAAACCGCTGCATCGGCCTCTCGTCCCAGACCCGCCTCGACCACTGCTTTGAGATACCAAGCCCTCGCGTACCCTTCGTCAAGGCGCACTGCGCGTCCCAAGCGGCGCCAGATGGATTCACGAGATCAAGTTCGACGGCTACCGCGTCCAGACCCATATCGTGAACGAGGCGGTCAAGATCTTTACCCGGCGCGGCCATGACTGGACGCATCGCTTCCGCAAGATCGCCGGCGACGCTTGGCACATTTCCGCCAGCAGCGCGATCATCGATGGTGAAGTGGTCGCGCCCGCCGCCGACGGCACCACGGATTTCTCGGTGCTGCAGAACGAGCTGAAGGGCCGCTCCAAAAAGATCGCCCTGGCCTTCGACCTGCTGTACCTCGACGGCCACGACTCGCGGAAGCTGCCGCTCTCCACGCGCAAAGCCGCCCTCAAGATACTCATCGCGGACACCGACATCCAATTCAGCGAGAGCTTCGAGGTCGACGGGGAGCGATGTTCGAGCATGAACGCGGCGTAACTAGACGGAGAAGGCCAGGCCGCACACAGGTTTCTTGGACGCCCGCGTGCGGTCTTTTTTCGTGCACAAGCGAGCGATTTCTTGAAACGCACAACCCCCGACAGTTTCCTGCCGGGGGCTTGGATTGCGCAATCGAAGTGCAGATCAGAAGTTGCGCTGAACGCGGACGTTCAAGCTGACCGTATCCTGGTCCTTGAAGTCGTACCGGGCGGTCGGCAGCGGCGCCGTCGGAGTAAGGATAGCCGAGCCAGTGAACTTCTGGTCCAGGTGGAACCACATGACTTCGGCCGAGAACGTCAGGTTCTTGACCGGGGTCCAGCGGGTGATCACGCCGAGCTGCGAGACATTGAAGTCGGGGTTGCAGCTAAAGTTGGCACTGGTCGCCGAGAGGCGGGCGGCAGTGAAGGTGGAGCAGATGAAGAACTTCGCCGTGTTGTCGTAGCTGACCGCCGAGTAGCTGCCGAACAAGCTGCTCGACCAGTGGGGATCCCAGTTGTGGTTGAACGCGCCACGGACGCCCCATGCTGTCGTGAGATGGATTTTCCCGTCGGCACCAAACAATGGGCCCGCAAGGCCGGCCGGTGCCCAAACTCCGTCGGTCACCGCCCCGAAGCCGAGGCTCCGGTAGGAACCGAAGCTGGGGCTACCGAAAATCGAGAACGGGTTAGGCGATGTCGCCGACGTCGAGATCACCTGCTTGGTGTTACCCTTGGCAAAGGTCGCATCGAGCTTGATGTCGTCGCCGGGGCCACTCGGGATGTTCTTGATCTGCAACGCGGCCATCACCGCACCACCCCATTTGGTGTCGGGGTGACCGGAAAGTTCCGAGAAATTGTTTGGCGCCGCACCCGGCAGACCAACCGCACCGGGAGGAGCAGCGGTCGTGTTCAGGACGTTGTAGGAGCCGTTGACTTCGTGCGCCGAAGCCGAAATCTGGAACAGACCCCAAGCCTGATCGATGCGGATGTTACCGACGACGTCGGGCGCATGCACACCGGCATAGGCGTTGGCAACAGCGCCTTGTGAGGTGAGCGGCACGGTCAGGTTGGCCACGACGGTGCGGTCGAAGACGGTCGGATCATCGAGGCCGATGGTGCCCGACACGCCGTTGCCGAACTGCGCGGTGTATTGGATGTTGTTCACGCCGGTGACGGTGTCATGACCGCCGAGCAGGAATGACGAGTTGTTGCCCGGATAACCATGCCACGGCGTTGCGAACGCCGAAGCCGACTTGCCAACGCCGTGGACCACAACGAAGCGACAAGCGCTGACCTCGACGTGGTACTGCGTGCTATTCCTTATGAGCTGCGCGCTCAGTATCC
This sequence comes from Bradyrhizobium sp. LeoB3, assembly GCF_055456055.1. Lineage (NCBI taxonomy): Bacteria > Pseudomonadati > Pseudomonadota > Alphaproteobacteria > Hyphomicrobiales > Nitrobacteraceae > Bradyrhizobium > Bradyrhizobium sp. LeoB3. The sequence continues at coordinate 6,757 of NZ_JBVBEF010000044.1, read as the reverse complement.
GCTTGCACTCAAAGCGCTGGAAAACCTCAAGTTCTACTTGGACCGCAAGGAGGGGGATCAGGCGCCGGCTATCGACACAGCATCTGTGCTGTGGGGTGCGGGTGCTCCAGAGCACGCAAAACAGATCAGAAGCCTTCGTGGAGCGTTGAAGGCTACCGCCTTTGACCTCACGCTGTTCAATGACGAAGCGCAGGAAACCGTGGACGCCATCCTTAAAGACGTTGAAGTGATGCTGGACGGCTATGCGTACTACTACCGCAGCGGCGCTCAACACTCACTGAACTCCTCCCGCTATCTCATACCGCGCGACATGCCGGGGCTGGTGATCCTAGACGCCACCGCGAACAGCAATGTGCTCTATGAGCTGCTGGAGGGGGCCGTGTACGTGGTCCCGGTGCCCGGTGGTATTCGCGATTACAGCAACGTCACGCTCCATGTGGCGCGCACCACCGCAGGGCTGGGCAAGAGCAAGATGAAGGACACGAAACATCTGCGCATTCCCCGGCTTGTCCAGGAGGTGGCGAATGAGGTTGGACAGGGCCGCAAGGTGTTCGTGTGTGTCCACAAGCTCTCAAAGGACCTCCTAGCGACCTTCAGCACACCCGAGATGCCCCTAAACATAGGCTGGTGGGGTGCTGTGGATGGGAACAACGATTGGGCTGACTGCGATGTGGCGGTGATTTTCGGGCTTCCCTATCCATGAGGTGCCATGGGACTTTGAGCCTGATGGACCGAAGGTGTACGTGCCACGGTGCAGCTCAGCGAACAAAGCTGTAATTGGCCTCATGCAGGACCGGAAGCCCGGAGCCGTGCCGATGCCTCACGTTCAGAGGGAGCTATCCTTGAGCAAGAGGCAACTGGCACGACTAAAGGAGGAGTTGTCGAAGGCCACGAGCAAGATCACGGCCGCTCTGCGCGAGATTGGGGTGATCTATAGGGTGGAGGGTAGAGGCAGAGGGGCCAAGAGCTATCTCGTGAAATTGGCCTAGCTACCATAGAAGACATTAGCCGCACACAGGTTGTCCCCCGGGAGCCCGCGTGCGGCCCTTTTTTCATCTCGGTGGCTGCTGGCAGGCGAACTTGTAGATACCGCCGTTCGCTTCCTGCAGGACTCCGGGCCGCACTCACTGCAAGTAGTTGCGCGTGAGCTAGGCCTCAAACCGAACGCCAAGAAGGAGCTACAGAAGAACCTTCGTAACGAAAACCAGCCAACCCCATTGGCTCTGCAGTCCATCGGGGGTTACGTATTGTTCGGAAGGAAAAGGGCGAGGATCTAAGAGTTTCCTGTGAAGGAGGTGTAAGCTCGTATGGAAGAGAAATGCCGTACGCGCGACCGATGCGGCCTTTCCCTCTCGGGTTCAGAAAGGCTGAGTCAGTCGGCGAGCTATAACGAAGGTGCCTCCCCGCGGCACTTTGATCGGGAAACCAAATCTCCTTTACAAAACCAGAGCGTGAGATCAGTATCTTCACACGCGTAGATTTTACGTTGGCAGATGTCCATGAGAAACTACGAAGCGAGCCGCAGGTTCATCTCGGAAATCACCGCTACAGTGAATCGCCTCGAGGCAATTCGCCACTATTGGGCGCGGCATCTAAACATAACCGACGCTCAGTGGATGATTATTGTTGCGTTGGCTTCTTTGGAAGAAGGCGATGGTTTATCAATCGAGGCCATAGCGCGGACGCTACAAGTAGACACGTCTTTTGTAGTGAGGCAGTCAAATCTGTTGAAAAGAGCGGGTCTCCTTCAACGCAAGCCTTCTTTGGTGAACACTCAGCTAGCAACCCTTTGCTTGACTGACACGGCCCACTCGCATCTGGCGATGCTGTCGTCTGAACAAGATGCGCTACACGAACTCATTCTGGCTGCGTTTGGGCGCCCTGACCTCGACAGGGTGGTCGATAGGCTCGCCAGTTTGAACCATCAACTTGAAAACGCAGTGGCTGAATAGGCACCGCTCCCTTCGTAGTGCCCGAGCCACGTCTTCACTGCACCGCTTAGTAAACGTTGTCGCGCAAACAAAACCCCCGACAATCGCTTGCCGGGGGCTTCATTAGGTTCGTTTGAACCGACGATCAGAAGTTGCGCTGAACGCGGACGTTCAAGCTGACCGTATCCTGGTCCTTGAAGTCGTACCGAGCGGTGGGCAGCGGCGCCGTCGGGGTAAGGATAGCCGAGCCGGTGAACTTCTGGTCGAGGTGGAACCACATGACTTCGCCCGAGAACGTCAGGTTCTTGACCGGGGTCCAGCGGGTGATGAAGCCGAGCTGCGAGACGTTGAAGTCGGGGTTACAGCTAAAGTTGGCACTGGTCGCCGAGAGGCGGGCGGCAGTGAAGGTGGAGCAGATGAAGAACTTCGCCGTGTTGTCGTAGCTGACCGCCGAGTAGCTGCCGAACAAGCTGCTCGACCAGTAGGGATCCCAGTTGTGGTTGAACGCACCACGGACGCCCCATGCTGTCGTCAGATGGATTTTTCCATCCGCACCAAACAATGGGCCCGCAAGGCCGGCAGGCGCGTACACTCCGTCAGTCACCGCCCCGAAGCCGAGGCTCCGGTAGGAACCGAAATTCGGGCTTCCGAATATCGTGAAGGGGTTAGGCGATGTCGCCGACGTCGAGATCACCTGCTTGGTGTTACCCTTGGCAAAGGTGGCATCGATCTTGAAGTCGTCGCCGGGGCCAGTCGGGATGTTCTTGATCTGCAACGCCGCCATCACCGCACCACCCCACTTGGTGTCGGGGTGACCGGAGAGTTCCGACAGATTGTTCGGCGCCGCACCCGGCAGACCAACCGCACCGGGAGGAGCAGCGGTCGTGTTCAGGACGTTGTAGGAGCCGTTGACTTCGTGCGCCGAAGCCGAAATCTGGAACAGACCCCAAGCCTGGTCAATCCGGATGTTACCGACGACGTCGGGCGCATGCACGCCGGCATAGGCATTGGCGACAGCGCCCTGCGACGTGAGCGGCAGCGTCAGGTTGGCCACCACGGTGCGGTCGAAGACGGTCGGATCATCGAGACCGATGGTGCCCGACACGCCATTGCCGAACTGCGCGGTGTACTGGATGTTGTTCACGCCGGTGACAGTGTCATGACCGCCGAGCAGGAACGACGAGTTGTTGCCCGGATAACCATGCCATGGTGTCGCGAAGGCCGAAGCCGACTTACCGAAGGTGAAGCCTGCGAACTGGATGAACACGAACTCGACCGCGACATAGCCGCCGCCGGGGGTGTCAAGCAGGTTGGAGCTTGCAACCGGAAGCGAACCGTTGATCGAGTTCGGGTTGTAGGTGTTGTTGCCCAGCGTTGAGAACTGGAAGTCGGCCTGAGCGAAGGTGCGGACGACGCCATATTCCGTCGCGGTGCGGGTGTCGACCGTCAGCGCCATACGGGAGCGGGCGGCGAAGTAATCTTGATAACGGTTATGCTGACCCGGATCACCACTCCACGCCGGCGCGTTGTAGATGCCGCCGTTGAACGTGGTGTCGACACGCAGGTAGCCACCGATCTTCATGCAGGTGTCGGTGCCTGGGATGTACCAGAAACCGGCACCGTAGAGCGAACAGATCCTCACGTACTCGACCGCTTTGGCCTTGACGGGAAGATCTGCAGCCTGTGCCCCACCCATGGCGATAAGACCCGCCGCTGAGCCGAGGATAAGGCTCCTAACCATCTTCATGTTAACCCTCCAAGTAAACGCTTTGTACAAAGCACCGTACAAAGCTGATAAAGCTCGCCGCCAAAATCCTAAGGATTTCAACGGATCCTCGTAGCGTTGATGGACTTAAGCGAACCACCAAGAACGGGACGACTTCGGGATGCCCCCCTCCGTCGCTGTTCCATAAGAGACACGAAGCCCCCCAAACACGCAACAAAAGACCGCCCCGTTTCAGACAGCCTCTAGCTGTTTTTGGGCAAATGTTGCACAAATATCACGCGCCCGTGAACGCGGAGCCATAGATAAATAATTGATTTCGCGATGTTTTTCTGACCGAAATAGTCGAACCTCACGTAGAGGCAGTTTCTGCCGGAACACCGCACGGCCGACACAGATAGCGCTATGCTTGTTCTTGAGAAATTCGACTCGGTCGAGAATCATTCGTGCGATTCGGCTTCTGTCAGTGGACGGAAATGAGCCGCTAAAGTCATTTCGCTAATGCCAAACTCCGCACAGAGATCGATCAGTTGCGCCGTCGCCCTGATGCGGACAACTCTCCCGCTTTTGGCGGCAGGGGCGTCCAACGCGAGCGCTGCGGGGTATCCGACGAATCGCTCTATCAATTGCCCGCGTTCGAGCGCCGCCAGCAAATCACGGAATATTCCCGAGCCTGCCCCGAAGCCGGGTGCGCGAATCCGCGAGATCGCAATGCTAGTCCATTGGTCCGATTTGGATCCGAGCCTTCGACTCTCGAGAGTTGCATTGACGACAGTGCCAATCACACGTCGAACATGTGGCCGGCAGCGATGTGCCTGACGCTTTCCGACCAATGCTATCCGATCGAAAATATGTTGGATCAACGCAGCTGCATCAAGGCTGACTACGTCGCAGGCGACGATCGACTTGTGGCGCAAATCCGATGGTGCCGTCTCGTCGCTCGCAAAATCGCGTGCTTCGCGAGCAAACGAGCTTGTGGAAGCTTGTCTGGCGAGTTTCTGATAGCGGTTCTGAACAGACGAATAGCTTCGCCTTAGCACTGCCGCGATTTCTAGCCAGCTCATACCCTGCGCAACCAGCGCCAGGAGTCGGTGATCATCATCGGATGCCCATCTTTTTCCGCTCCTAGCCCTCACCTCGCCTGAGAGAGCCGTCTGACCTTCGGAGGTGCTCTTCAACATTCCCTGAACCATTCTTTTGGAGCCAGCGCTGTTGAACGCATCTTATCTCTTTTTGTTGCCTGAGTCCGACAGGACATCCGTCGTATCATGCGAGTACGCGCCGGAGCCGAACCCCGAGACGAAGAAAAAGGACGTGGTCTGGTTCGGCCTCAATGACGACCGGCCGCTGACGTGCTTCGACGGGATCTGGACCGAATTCAAGGGCGACCGCGGCAGCAAGTCGAAGCCGGTCCCCGGCCCTCACCTCGTCTACGGCTTCCTCACCACTGAGCCGAACGCTGTCGTCGCACCGGTCCATCCCATGGCGATGCCGGTAATTTTGACGACGGGTCCGTTGCCGGAGCATGCGCTCAAGATCGTTTTGAGAGGGCCGGACAAAGAAGACAAGCTGGCAGCCTGACACCGGCCTGCGGTTTGGCCCGCACCATGTTTTGGTGTCAGGCAACATCAGCATAGTGGCACCTACCCTGTTGGGATGAGGCGGCTGGCCTTGATCTAAATCAACGGTCGCGCTCGATCCTCGACGAAGGATCAAACCCATGACGAGGTCCGAGGAACCAGATCGACAGGCGTCGTCGAAGCCCAAGCCGTCACCGTTAGAGGAAGCACTACGTATCCTTGAGGAGTATGCGCGCGACCTGCGCGAAATCATCGAGAAGCTGCGCCAGCGGCTCCATTGAGCGATGTCGCCTCAAAGTAAAAGCTGAGGTCCAAGGCTAGCTGCCACTCGGCCGCTCACATTCGCCCGCCGTTCTGTCGGCCACAGAAAGTCCTACTAGCGATCGACGAACCAAAGCGCACGACGTGCCTGCCAGCTTGTTCAATCTTTTTCTGGAAAGAGCCGGTCGCGAATGTAGCGCGACGTCGGCGTCAAACGGACGGCTCCCGGCTTGTGCCAGGCTACCCGATCGATTTCCTTTTTATCACCGATCGTCAGCTTCCCCTTCGCGTTCTTGGCGACAAAGATGGCGTCGCTCATTTTGCGGCCGGACCGCTTGTTCTTGGCCTTCAGTTCTTTCCAAAGACGCACTCTGCCGACCTTGATATCTGGAAGCTCCTCCCTGAGCTCTCGTCGCAGACACTCCCTTTCGGTCTCGCTCGTCCGCTTACGGCCGCCTGGAAACATCCACAAACCATCACGTCGCCGCCTCACCAGCAGAACTCTGCCCCGCTTTGCTGCGACGAGTTTAGACGACCTGGCCATCCTCAGCTCCCAGACTAGCCTAAACCTGATGCGACAGCGCCGGTGCGCGCGAAGTAGGAACCACAATTACATCAATTGGTTCTAGGCCGCATCACTGGATAAGGAGATACCTGATGAAGGCGAAACTTACGTTAATTTGCGATTGCGATCGCTGCAGTCGCCGGCTCTAGTTTCACTGCGGATGCGAAGGGCAAAAAGCAGTATCGGGACCCGTCCACCATGGGCGCATCCTCAAGCATGGCGAGGGATGCAGATCGGATGGAAGTGCTTGATGCGCAGATGCGCAACACGCCGGATCAACAGATATCGCTCACCGATCCGGATGCCCGTTCGATGGCCACCAGCGGACGCGGATCGGGTGTCGTCGGCTACAATGTCCAGGTCGCGGTGGACACCGAACACCATCTGATTGTTACGCACGAGGTCATAAACGTCGGCAACGACCGTGGGCAGCTTGCTCGGATGTCGAAGCAAGCCAAAGAAGTGCTCGAAGCGGACAAGCTCGAGGCGGTCGCCGACCGTGGCTACTTCGACGGAGAGGAGATATTAGCCTGCGAAGAGGCTGGCGTTGCAGTCACCTTGCCCAAGCCCATGACGTCGAACGCCAAGGCGGAGGGCCGGTTCGGCAAACAGGACTTCGCCTACCTGCCTGATGAGGACGTCTACCGCTGCCCATCCGGCCAGCTGCTGCCCTATCACTACACCAACATCGAGCATG